>JAHHQU010000011.1 GCA_020026225.1 Phocaeicola sp.
CCCCCCTTTCAAGAATGAAAATCTTGCGTCCTAACCGATAGACGAACGGGCCATTCTGTTTTGGGATAATCCCAGAGTTTTGTGAGGTAAATCTCCTCTCGATTGCGGATGCAAAGGTATGAAGATTTTTCATTCTACCAGAATATTTGCGCTTTTTTTTCTTTTCTCACCTGCAATATTTTCTGATTTTAGGGCTTTTAAATTGTTATATAGGCTTTTAAGTGGCTTGTAGAGCCTTTTGCAAGCCACTTTTTACAACTCCTAAAAAAACTTCAATTTTGAGAGTTTCCTAATGTATACAATCCCTTATTTTAGGCGTTTTGAATACCATGAATGAGTCGTTCCGCTACTTTGCTTGCCTGATGGATTCGGTCTGCCATTCCGATACCTCCTTTTATATTGCCAGCTAAAATGAGTCCCGGATATTGTTTTTCTATCTTCTCAATTGTTTGGAAACGTTCTCCACTGCTTAATTCGTATTGAGGAATGGCACGTTGGTGTCGGAAAATTCGGATGAGGTCGGGTTCTTTTCCTGCAGGAAACTTCAACATATTGTGAAGCTCTCGTCGAATCAAGGCTTTCAATTCTTCGTCGGATAAACTAGTGAGTTCTGAACGTTGTACGCCACCGATGAAGAAAGAGAATAAGGTACCTTTTTGGGGAGATCGTCCTTCAAAGCAGGCCGAGGGGTAAAGAATTCCTAAAACATCTTTCTTTTCACAGGAAGGAACCAGTCCGCCGAATGCTTGGAAGTGTTGTTTTCCCGTATCATTGAATCCAACGCTGACTTGTACCACCGGAGCATAAAAGAGGTTGCTGATTTTATCCATTTGCTCTTTGGGTACGAAAGGCAAAAGTTGAGGCAGTGTATATGCACCTGTGGTGGTGACGATGTGTTTTGCCACAAGAGACTGGGGACCTTCTGGAGTGTGGAAGGTGAGTTCCCATTGTCCTTTTACAGGTTGGATGCTGATGTTTTCGGTCTCAAGAAGAATCCGTTCTGTACCGATTGCTTCCGTCATGGCATCTGTCAGCTTATTAAGTCCACCTTTCACAGAAAATACTTTTTTGGTAGCCAGTTTGTCGCGGTCGGTTTTAGGCTGTTTCGCTTTAGCTATGGAGCCACGGATGAAACTACCATATTGTTGTTCCAGATTGTATAATTTGGGAAGTGCGTAACGTGTTATCAGCTTATTGGGATCTCCAGCGTATACACCTGAAAGAAAAGGGTCTACTGCATAACGTACAAACGACTTCCCGAGTCGGCGGGCAGCCAACTCAGCAACCGATTCATTGGGATTAGTTCCTTTTTTCCGGAAGGGTTCTCCCAAGATGCGGAATTTGTCTTTTAAGGTGAAGAGTGGGGTGGTTACGGCTTGTATCAGTCCCGCAGGAAGTGCATGGAACCGGTCACCTTTCCAAATCAGGCGGCATTTGGAAGCTTCACGAGCAGTCTCAAGAGAACATTTCGGAGAGAGTGCTTCAAAAAGTTCAATTATTTCTGGGTAAGAAACTACGCCTGTGTTCGGACCACTTTCAAAAAGAAAGCCCTCTTCTTGGAAAGAGTGAATTTGTCCTCCTGTACGGTTGCTGCGTTCTAAAATCAGAAGGTCTTTACCTGCCTTCTTCAACCAAAATCCGGTAGTCAGTCCTGTTAGTCCGGCTCCGATGATTACAATATCTGTATGTTTGACTTCTTTTTGCATGATGTTTATACGGGTTTAGAGAATGATTTGGTCGTACCCAGCATTAATTTATCCATGGAGGCCGCTACATTACGGACGAATAAACGTCCTTCAGCAGTCATCTGGATTCGATCCATATCGAATTCAATGATACCATCTGCAGCGAACTCGCGAAGTTTATCTTCGTTATAAGCTGTGGCTTCTTTTATTGTTTCCACTGGTAAAGAAAGATGGTTGGCCACTTCTTTCCAGTCTAATCGATAGTTGCACATTAGAATTTCAATGACTTCACGGGTGATTTGTTCTTCGTGGCTGAGTGCATAACCTTTGGCCACAGGGAGAATACCTGCTTCTACTTTCTCAATATACTCGCTAATGTCTTTGGTATTCTGTACATAAGCGGTGCTAAGTTGGCTGATTCCGGTGACTCCGAAAGCATAAACTTGTCCTGTAGTGCGTCGGGTACAATACCCTTGGAAGTTGCGGTGCAGTTGTCCGTTTTTAAGTGCGGCATATAATTCATCTTCTTTCTGAACGAAATGATCTAAACCGATGGGTTGATATTGGGCATTACAGAGAATGTTGCGAGCTTCTTCAAACATCTTTTCTTTTTCCTTGCTGTCAGGGAGCCCCGCTTTTTCTACTGCTTTTTGGCGTGGAAACATCCAAGGCACATGAGCATAAGAAAAAGTAACCAGTCGGTCGGGACGCAAAGCCACCGCTTTTTCTATTGTATCACTGAAGCTTTTGGCCGTTTGATGCGGCAGTCCATATAAGAAATCCATGTTGATGCGAATATTGGCTTCACGCAGGAGAGTCACCACTTCATCCATAGGAATCTGTGAAGGTCGACGATGTACTGTATTTAGCACCTCTTCTTTGAAATCCTGTACTCCCAAGCTCATGCGGTTGAATCCACATGTGGTTAAGTTTTTCCAATCGTTTTCGTCCAACCATCCCGGATGACATTCAATGGCTATTTCTGGTGATTCGATGGTGGCAAAGTGACTTAATACATGATCGTTCAATTCTTTGAGAACAGAAGCAGGCAAGATGGTAGGAGTACCTCCGCCATAATGTATTTGTGATATTTTGCGGTCTTTAGAAATTAGAGGGAGTACCAAATCGATTTCTTTATGAAGAGCTGCCACATACCGTTCTCTGATTTCTTTTTTAGGGGCCGGATATGAATTGCATCCACAGTAATGGCACAGACGCTGGCAAAATGGAATGTGGAAGTAAAAAGAAATGGTTTGTGGCTGCTGGTGATTGGATTCACGGATTGCGGCAGCATAATCTTTACTCTGAAATCCACTGTGGAAGTAATTGGCAGGTGGATAGCTAGTGTATCGAGGTACAGGGATATTGTATTTTTCTAAAATTGCTTGTTTCATTTTTAGTCCTTTCCTTTTTTAAAAATGGTAATTATATAGATGAGGGATGTTAAACCAAGAGCGGTCTCAAAGAAGAAGAGTCCGTGATATCCTGCCATATCGGCTATTTTCCCACTGAGAATAGCTGTTATCATCCCACTGAGATGCGTGATGACGGTTTGTATGGTAAAGTCAGTTCCCTCACGTCCGGGACGAACACAATCCATAGCTGTAGTATATACTATAATTGTTGCCATGCCATAACTTCCCCAAAGCAAGAAAATGCCTAGATAAAGCTGTGCGGTGGTTGGTTGGGTGTACGACAATCCTAAAAAATAGAGAGTTGTAAAGAGTACACATATCGAAAACAAGATACGCGACCAATATCGTCCTATTCTTCGGATAATGAATCCTCCGCTGAACGAAGCAAGAAACCCGATAAAGGTCCCTGCTAATCCGCTCATGGCACCGATTTCTTTCATGGAATATCCCAAATCAACCATCCATGGACGCAACATAGCTAGAATACCAATCAAGCCTGAATAATAGAGGAACAGGAAGAAAATTTGCTTCCAGATTTCCTTTTGTGTAAAGAAATAGATGGCATCGGCTTTCTTGGCACGTTCATGGAGGAGTTTCGGTTGGATCTTAAGACATTTGTTCCATGCCAAAGGCAGAATTGCTACCAAGACGAAAGCCGATAGGCAGGGGAGAATATTATTCCATCCCGTTTGTTTGAATAGTAGCAGCAAGAGTCCGCTTCCTATCATGGTACCTCCGAAACTTCCCATTGACTGCATACTATTTACCATGCTCTTTTCCGAAGTGCTGAATGCACGTACGGCTAAAGCATCTGTAGCAATATCTTGAGTTGCAGAAGCAATAAAGGAGAGAATGATTAAGGCGACAATCGTATAAAAGTCGGCATGAAAATCTAGAAAAGTAACAGATAGGATCAGAATTGCATAAATCAATTCGGATGAAAATATCCATCGCTTGTAGTCACCAGTTGTCGTCGTATGACGATCAATGAGGGGTGACCAAAGGAACTTTATAATCCAAGGCAGCTTGATGAGTTGCAGAAGCCCGATAGCAGAAAGTGAGAAATTCTCTTGTCGCATCATTACGGGAATAACGGTCGAGAAGAAACTCATGGGAATAGCTTGTGCTATGTATAGGCAAAAGAAGGTTCCTAGATTAAATATTTTTTCTTTTCTTGTCATAAATTAAACAAATTCTTTTCTATCAAAAACTCAACTCAATGTTGGCTCCTAAGGTGAATGGACGTCCCTTTTGGGCCAACTTTTTTCCACCGGACTCAAAGAAATAGGTAGAGTAGCTAGCGTTTGTAATGTTTTTGGCCCAAAGAGCAACTGTCAGGAATTTCTTGGTAACTGAAGCTTTGGCGTCCAGCAGACCGTAATATCCTTGTGACATTTCATTGTTTTCTTTCCAGTAAATTTTCCCTGTTCCCGTATAATTTACGCTGAACGTGAAACGGTCGATCTGTGGAAAAGGATTGGCCAAAGTGTAGTTGGCACTTGCTGCAAACGTATGTTTGGGCACTAGTGGCAAGTAATTTCCTGAATAGTCGATGTTCTTGCGTTCGTCCTTATAGTTTTTGAAAGTTGCGTGTGTGAAACCGTAATTGAGGTTCATCATCAGTCCATTTATAGGATTGGCTCTCAAACTAAATTCTACTCCTTTGCTTTGGCTACGTCCAGCATTACGCAGAAATTGTCCGTTTTGAGTAGCCAGCATCTGATAAATCTGTTGATTTTTCCAGTCAATCCAAAATATACTGACTTCTGCATTCAAGCGATTGTCCAAGAAAGGGTGTTTAGCACCGATTTCATAGTTCCAGCTGCTTTCCGGTTGGAAGGTACGGTCTTCATCTCGGTCGAACGAGGTATTGAATCCACCTGTCTTGTATCCCTTGGCTACTGTAGCATATAGGATTCCGGTACAAGGAAAAATATATTGCAAGGCTATTTTCGGAGTCACTTGATTGAATTTCAACTTCTCTTTAAAGCTGTCAGCCTGTTCATTCTTTTCATCGGTAATTCGATAATATTGGTAATCATCCGAAGCATGCTCGTAATCGTATCGGATGCCGAAAGTCAGTGAGATCCCATCGGTAAACAAGTGGTCAATAGTAGATTGGTGATAAAATGCAATGCCGTAGGTTGGCGTATCGTAGAATTTGCGGGTGGTGAATCCTTTCTTTAAATAGTTCAAAGTGACGATATTGTCGATTCCTTGCCAAAATCCGAAAGCTCCCAAAAGCCATTTGTAGCGTCCATTGCTAGTTGACTTGATATTGAATTCTTCCGAAAGCATTTTTTGTTTCATGTCTTGTCGGGCAAAATAGATGGCCTTTTCCGTGAAATCTTGGTCAATGCCTTGGTGGTCGGAAATGTATTGGAATGCGGTGCGGCTATTCATCTGAAATCCTCTTCCTTCATAGTCAGCAGAGAATCCAGTAGTAGATACGGCACGTTTATAGTAACTATAGTCATTATAGTTTACTTTTCCTGGTTTGTTTGTCAGAGAATCACATACGGCATAAGGATACCCTCCTTGGTTAGAACGGTCATAGGTATTCATCAGTCCCAATGTCAGCCGTTCATTAGGTTTCCATTCTATGCGGATTCTTGCTGAACCGGATTTCATCCCATCAGCTTTCTTATCGGTGTATTGGTTGGTAAAATAACCGTCTTGATGATGATAATTACCAGATACAGCAATGCCAAATTGGTGGTTAATCAGCTGGTAGTGGGAAAGACTATAGTCTTGATTACCGTAGTTCCCGTTTGAAAGTTTGATATTTGTTCCTTGGTAGTTTAACGGTGATTTGGTAAAAACATTGATGATACCTCCCATGGTGTTTCTTCCGTACAATGTACCTTGAGGACCCCTAAGAACTTCTATCTTGTCTATTTCTGTAAATTCGAAATCAAAAGCCGATTTCTCAAAGTAGGGGATACCGTCGATATACAGTCCTACCGAAGGAGAATTAATTTTGGATCCAATGCCTCGAATGAATACCGGTGACGTTAGTTTAGAACCGTAATCAGGCATAAAGAGATTCGGAATGAATGAACTGAGTTCTTTGATTCCGGTTACGTTGCGGTTGCGTATAGATGTTCCCGAAACCGAGGAAGCTGATAACGGTTCCAAGCGTAAGTCACCCCGTTGTTTGAATGATTGAATGACAACCTCTTTTAGATGGATGTTTTGTATATTCACCGAATCTTGTGGTGCTTTGTTGCTTTGTACAGGTGAAAAAAAGGAAAGTAATACTAAAATGCTGATAAAAAATTTCATGCTTTAAATCTTCGTTTTGTCTTTGCCTAAACAGACTCGTTTATTTATAATGGTTTGCCAATAGCAGCTCGTGCAAAGATAAAAAGATTTATAGATATGATTATAGCCTTTTTGTATCTAATTTATTATAAATGTGCACATTAGTCGCTTTTTTGAAGAGCAAAATCCCCATAAATAAGGACAAAATGCCCCTTTTATTTCTTCTCTCGTTTGAATGGCTTATTTAGAATCGACACTTCTGCTCTTGATGAAAAATCGGTGTTCCCGGATGATTACTTCTTCTTTTAGACTCCATTGAAGCAGGTTTTATGGAAAAGATGTATCTTTGTCGTACTATGATACAAAAAATGTCGGGAATCGTATTGTGTTCCTTCAAGTATAATGATAAAAAGAATATAGTTCATCTCTATACAGAGCAGAACGGACGAATGTCTTTTTTGATTCCAGCAGTTCGTTCCCGTAAGTCTACGGTGAACAATGTGCTGTTTCAACCCCTGTCGCTTGTAGAGTTTGAAGCGGATATTCGTCCCAAGTCAACGATTCATCCTATTAAGGAAGCAAAGTTGTGGTATCCTTTCCAAACATTGCCTTACGATCCGTATAAGTCGGGAATAGCCTTATTCTTGGCCGAATTTCTGATGCGAGCTTTAAAAGAAGAGGTTGCAAATCAGAGCTTATACGCTTATTTGGTACATTCAATTCAATGGCTTGATGCTTGTGAGCAGAATTTCGCCAACTTTCATTTGGTGTTTCTTATGCGACTTTCGCGGTTTTTGGGACTGTTCCCTTACATAGAGAATTACCAACCTGGGGATTACTTTGATTTACAGAATGCATGCTTTACATCTCTTCAGCCAGTTAGCGGGATGTTTCTTCGCCCGCAAGAAGCCTCACATATTCACATCTTGATGCGTATGCGTTACGATACCATGCACTTGTTTGCAATGAATCGTATGGAACGAAATTATTGTTTGAATGTGATTGTTGCGTATTATCGTTTGCATATACCGGAATTCCCGGAGTTGAAATCTTTGCCCGTCTTGCAAGAATTGTTTGCTTGATTAGGATGAAGGGGTAGGCAAGAGAAGGGATGATCCGTATTAATCTCCTTTGAATCGATGGATTATGTTTGTTGTCAATCAGATTTTAAGCCCTGAATTGGGGCATTGGTAAGTGGATATACAAACCGACACGTTTATAAAAAGGCTCGAACTTGGGAGGAACCAGTCCGAGCCTTTCTTTTGGAGCTACATCCTATATGTAACGAAGAGTATTTATTTGTATGTAATCCATTTCAGTATTTCTTTAATGGTAGGCTTTTTCCCATACATGAGAATACCAACGCGATAAATCTTTCCAGAAAACCATACCATAGCAAAAACAGAAATGTAAAGAATGATTAAAGAAAGAAGCGTTTCCCATAGAGGAACATCCATCGGAATACGGACCATGGATACAATGGGAGCCGTGAATGGAATCATGGAACACCAGAAAGCCAAAGGTCCTTCTGGATTATCGGCACTGTACATCCCTGCATAAAGTGCGAAAATCAAAAGAATGACGATAGGCATCATGAATTGCTGTGAATCTTCCGCCTCATTGATGGAAGCACCGATTGCTGCGAATAAAGAGGCATAAACGATATAGCCTCCGATAAAGTTCAATAGGAACATGAGTCCTAAGAAGGGGAGGTTCAAGTTATGTATACTTTCTAATAATTGGGCTGCTTCAGCAGTTTCAGGAGCTGCAGCCATCAAAGTAGGATCGGATGCCGTTATGTTTTGGCTCAGTTCAGCCGTTGAAACTCCAAAGATCATTCCAGCTATCGTAATAATCACGAAGAGCATGAATCCCCAAATAGTGAGCTGTGTGATACCTACCAATCCGATACCAATGATTTTGCCAATCATGAGTTGGAATGGCTTTACAGAAGAAATCATCAGTTCCACAATGCGGTTGGTCTTCTCTTCCATCACACTTTGCATTACCATACCTCCATAGGAGAGTACGAACATATAGATTAATAAGGTAAGCATAAAGCCTACGCCGATAGCTAAATCGGTATTGGAAGTATTCTCTGTCCCGTCTTCTCCCCATTTGATGGTACGAATGGAAAATGAGTGTTCGTAATCACTCATGATATTGGCTAATTCGGGTATGTTGTAGCTTACAAGTTTGTCATGACGGATCTTTTCGGTCAAAGCATCGTTGATGAGTTGTGAGAGGCTGTGGGGAATTTCCTTTCTGGAATAAATGGTAGCAGCCTCTGGATGCTTTACCAAGTCCTTTGTTATTTCCACAACAGCAGCAAATTGCGTTGAGTCAGAAAGAAATTCTGGAAGCATTTGGAGAGTAGGAACAAAACGGTAAGATTCGTTGTCCTTGAATAGAGTCATGTATTTTCCCGTTTGGTCTACAATAGCGATGTCTTTCTTTTCATCGCTTTTCACCATAGAAAGAAAGAGTGGAACGAGAATGAGAGCTGCCATGATGAAGGGCATCAAAATGGTGAGGATGATGAAAGACTTTTTGCTCACCCGATTGAGGTATTCTCTCTGTATGATAATGAGTGTCTTATTCATGATTCTTTGTTTTGAGTTTTTTCTTCAACGGTACGAATAAATATTTCATGCATGGATGGCAGACTTTCAGTAAACGAAGTGACCTCGTTTTTCTGAGCGATAGCAGCCAAAAGTTGGGAGTTGCTGACTCCTTCTTTCTTTTGTATTTTGTATCGTTTACTTCTTTCTGTGTTTTCCTCTGATAGAATGTCAAACAGGGTGTTTTCTGATAGTGTTTCGTCTGCTGGTATTTCGAGAAGGTAATGGTTAGAACGATAGCGTTCACGGATTTCTGACACATTTCCTTGAAGGACTACTTCGGAATGATTGATCAAGGCAATGTTGTCACAAATTTCTTCAACTGAGCCCATGTTGTGGGTAGAGAATATGATGGTATGACCTGCTTTTTTCAATTCAAGAATTTCTCGTTTCAACATTTCAGCATTGACTGGGTCAAAACCGGAAAACGGTTCATCCAAGATGATGAGGTCTGGCTTGTGAAGTACGGTGATGATGAACTGTACTTTTTGTTGCATCCCTTTTGATAGTTCTTCCAGCTTTTTGTTCCACCAAGGCATGATGTCGAATTTTTCAAACCAAATTTGCAGGCGTTTCTTTGCTTCTGCTTTGCTGAGTCCTTTCAGTCGGGCCAGATAGATAGCTTGTTCACCAACTTTCATCTTTTTGTAGAGTCCGCGTTCCTCTGGAAGGTATCCAATGTTGTAGATATCTTCAGGACGAGTGGGACGTCCATTCAAAAGGAATTCACCAGAATCGGGTGCAGTGATCAAGTTGATGATTCGTATAAGTGTAGTCTTACCGGCACCGTTTGGCCCAAGCAAACCGAAGATCTGTCCTTTCGGAACTTGAATGCTTACGCCGTTGAGTGCGGTATGGTTTGAGAACCGTTTGATAACATCGCGAGTCTCTAGAAAAAAGTCATTCATAAATTATATTCTTTAAAATCGTATAGTTACAAATCTATGAATTAAAATTGATAATTCCTTGTGTTGAAAGAATCAAAAGATATAGCTTTTATAGAAAATCCCTACAAATAAGTAAAGGAAAATAGTTTTTAAGGCCCTATACGTCTGAATTTTGTAGAATCTACCTTACAAGTGTTCTGTTTGGCAAGATAGGGGAAGGTACGATAATGGGACGGAAAGATTCGAGAGTACTATGATGGAATATAAAAAATCCTGAGATAGAACAGGAAAGCATTTGCTTAGACTTTTCTATCTCAGGATTGAGCATATAAAAAGTTATTGGGAGATTAACCCAACAATTCTTTAACTTTAGATGAAATGGTACGGCCTTCAGCTAATCCGGCAAGTTCTTTGGTTGCGACTCCCATTACTTTACCCATATCTTTAGCGCCAGCAGCACCCACGCGTGCGATGATTTCTTTCAATTTGCTTTCTAACTCTTCGGCAGAAAGTTGTTTAGGAAGATAAGCCTCGATAACATGTACTTGAGCCATTTCTTCTTCAGCTAAATCTGCACGTCCTTGTTCGGTATAGAGAGCTGCAGAGTCTTTTCCCTGTTTTACCAGCTTTTGCATAATTTTAAGTGCAGCTTCATCTGTTAAAGTGTCATTGGCTCCTGGAGCTGTTTTTGCTTCAAGAAATACCTTCTTGATGTTGCGGAGCGTACCCAATTTCACTTTATCTTTAGCCTTCATGGCTTCCTTGATGTCGTTACTGATAAGTTCAAATAAATCCATAATATAGTTGTCTTTAAGTTGTTCTTTGTTTATTGGAAGGTAATTGTTACACTACCCGAATCGTTCGCTTCTGTCTTTTGGATTACATTTTCTTCCTCAGCTGCTTTCGATTGGATAGCTTCTAATTCCATCTTGCTACGTTTGTATGTAGGAGTCGTTTCTACCATACTGATAACATCATCGCTGTTCAAGTCTTCTTGGCTGAAAATATAGATGTTAGGACGTCTTTTACGATAGAAACCGTTCTGGTTTGTTGGATAGAATAGAATTCTACGGTCACTCTTCTTTTGTTCTTCTTCCTCTTCTTGTTCTTGTTCTGCGGCAGAACGTTTGGTTAATACACCGTCCATGCCAGGAACATCTTGGATACCGAATCCTGTAGCCAAGATGGTGAATTTAACCTTTGTATCCAATGACTCGTCAATGTAAAGACCCCATTTTGTCTCTACGTTACTATCGAATTTACTCATGAAATCATGGATCTCATCCATTTCATTCATCATCAGTTCACTGCTCGGACTGTAAGTGATGACGAACAAGACTTTTTTAGAGTTGAAGATGTTGTTGTTGTTCAATAAAGGAGAATGAAGGGCGTCACTGATAGCTTGGCTTACACGACCTTCTCCTTCACCGAATCCAGTACTCATGATGGCTACACCTCCGTCTTTCAATACGGTTCTTACATCGTTGAAGTCGAGGTTGATTTTACCACGTAAAGTAATGATTTCTGCAATACTTTTTGCAGCAATGGATAAGGTGTCATCGGCCTTTCCAAATGCATTCATTACGCTGATGTCTGAATAGACGTCGCGCAAGCGTTCATTGTTGATAACGAGCAAAGCATCTACATGGTTGCTCATTTCTTCTACACCGTCGAGTGCCTGGTCAATCTTCTTATTCCCTTCGAAAAGGAACGGAATGGTCACAATACCGACGGTCAAGATGTCCATATCTTTGGCTGTCTTGGCAATGATTGGAGCTGCACCTGTTCCTGTACCTCCTCCCATACCAGCAGTGATAAAGGCCATACGACATCCGTCATTCAGCATTTCCTTCACATCTTCCAAGCTTTCTTGAGCGGCTGCTTTTGCTCTCTCAGGGCGATTCCCAGCTCCTAATCCTTCTTTACCTAGTTGAAGTTTGAAAGGGACCGGTGATTCCTCAAGAGCTTGGTTATCTGTATTGCAGACCACAAAAGTTACGTCATGAATACCTTCTTTATACATGTGGTTTACGGCGTTTCCTCCGCCGCCTCCCACACCAATTACTTTTATTATATGAAGTGCGTCTTTCGGAAAATCGAAAGGCATTGTTGTATCATCAGTCATAATGTTGCAGTTTTATGAATAATTTTTAGTCTTTCATCAAATCGTTGGATGCTTTAGTCATTTTTTCAATGAGCGAAGCAATAAACCCTTTTTTCATTGAAGAAACTTCTTCTTTAAGCTTTTCAATCTCCTCTCTCTTTTCTGGAATGTTCAATTTGCTTGCTTCCTCCAGCTTGAATAAGACTGAGCGATAATTCTTTTTCTCTTTAAGTTCTTTCGCCTCATTGATCAAAGATTCGCATTGTTCCAAACGTTTCTTTGCCCGTTCTTCTTCTTGTCGCTGCTGCTCAAGTCTTATGACTTTTACGCGTTCGGCTTCTTCATAAAGGCGTTTGGCTTCCTTTTCCAGGGATTTGATTTCTTCTTCTTTTGCTGGAATATTCAGTAAACGGGCATTTTTCAGAACTTCCAAGGCTTCAAGATAGCTACGGCCTAATATCATTTGAGAAGCTTGATTCAACAGCTCTTGACATTCTTGCTTTCGCTTTTCAGCCTGAATTTGAGCTTGAACTTGTACGGCTTGATCGTCTTTAAGTTTCTGTCCTGAATCCTGCATGAAATCCAATTGGACATCTTTCTCTGGTGTTGGTCGGCAGCAGTTTTCTTTTCCAGTTGCAAGTAACCCCAATAGGGTATTGAAGGCTCCGTTTTGTGGCAACTCAATGAGTCCTTCAACGGAAACTTCTGCCGTTTTGGCGATACGTATTTTATCGATCTTGGTAATGTTTGCTAAAGCTTTGTCTAAGTTGGGAAGGTTAGATGCACCACCGGTTAAGATGATACCTCCAAGCAACTTGTCGCTATAGTCGGAAACTTTGATTTGATTCCATACATTAGCCAAGATTTCATTGACGCGTGCTTCCACGATTTCTTCTAATTGACGAGCACGGATAGTAAACTTGTTGTTATCAAGATGATATTCCTTGTTTTGTTCGTTCTCGTCCTCAGAAGGAGCTGTATAAGCCGATGCGAAACGTAGTTTTAGTTGCTCGGCATCTTCCTCTTCAATCTGGAGACTGCAGATATCTTTAGTGATGTTGCTGCTTCCCAAAGGAATGACAGCGATATGACGCAACAGGTTATTCTTGTAGACAGTTACCGTAGTGGTATCTGCTCCAAAGTCAACCAATGCACATCCTGAACGCTTTTCATTTGTACTCAAGACGACATCGGCAGTAACTAATGGTGCCATTAAGTAATCAGCTATCTCATATCCGGTCTGCTTGAAACATTGAGTGATGTTTGATTTCAGCGTATTTCGAGCTATGATATTCAAGAAGTTGCCTTCAATGTTGTCTGCAGGAATACCTACCGGTTCAGTCAGCAAGTTGTTTCCTACTTTATATTCTTGTGGCTCTACAGCCAACAATTCTTGGTCAATAAGTGATATTTCACGATTGCTTTTCAGAATTGAGTCAATGAGAGCTTGGGAAATTTTTGTATCCTCATCAAGGTGTCTTGATTCTGAGTTTCGGATACTTCTAATAGATTGTCCTCCTATACCTACGTATACCTGTTTAATTGAGGCCTGCAGTTGGTCTTCCAGTTGTTTGATCACTGAAGTAAGACTTTGTGCGGTTTTGTCGAGGTTGTAGATTGCACCTTTCTTGATGCAGTCAGAAGAGTGTTCAGATGCATAAGCCAAAAGTTGGATGCTACCGTCTGCATTCTTCTTTCCGGCAATTCCTGTTATATTGGTTGAGCCTAATTCAATTGCTACTATAAAATCTGTTGCTGCCATATCTTGTTACTCTTTTTTCGTACATATAATTTGATTGCTGAACTCGATACTGATTCGGCTGTATTTGTTCCATCCTACGTGATTGAGTGCTTCGTGATAGAATTTTTGAAGTTTTTCAAACTTCTCTTCCATATTATCTAGATTTCCTATAAAGATAATATGATTTCCGGCACGAGGGACTAATTCAACTTCCCTTTTGGGAGTTATATTGATTTGTTGTACCTGGGAACGCCAAAAAGGATCATCGTATAGGAATTTACCCAATTTGAATAAGTTTTCTTGTGCGAATTTCTTGTCGATGTATCCGGTAGCGATGGCTACATGTACGGCTTTTCTACCCGCAGGCATAATCTTCCCTTCATTATCAATATAATAATTGTCGCCATTGCCACTCATTACGCGTATCAGCGGAATGCGTTGGTCTATGTCAATCCTGACCTTTCCTCCTGCTGTAAGATAACATTCGGCTTTACGCACGAAAGGGTGTTTGGAAACTTCATCTTCGAGTTGTCGGATATTGATTTCACTTTCAGCCTTTCCTGTCGGATGTATTCGTTTCTTCTTCAACAAGGATTGAACTTCCTCTTCACAAATGAATCTATAATTGCTACTGTCTGCTATGGTTAATTTCAGTTCTTTAGCAATCCATTTTTTCGGCTTGCTATTAATCACAGTTACTGCTACGGCAAAATAGGCAGCAGTAAGCAGTAACATACAACTTATGAAGATTCGTTTTATCATCTATTAGTTAATAATTCTGTGATTTGAGGAACAAAATTTTCTATATCTCCAGCACCAAGAGTAATCAGTACTTCTATTTGGGTTTCTTTTAATTTTTCAATAAGGTCTTCTTTCTTGCATAAGCTTTTGACCATGTCAGGACGCAAACAATCATAGATTAGTTTGCTTGATACATTTTCAATCGGTAATTCTCGTGCTGGATAAATGTCCAGTAGAATTACTTCATCCAATTGAGAAAGACTATCGGCAAATTCCTTGTAGAAATCACGGGTACGGGTGTACAAGTGGGGTTGGAAAACTGCTGTAATCTTTTTATGTGGATAGAGCTTACGGATGGAATTGACGCTTTGTTTGATTTCTGCAGGATGATGAGCGTAGTCACTTAAGAAAACGCAGTGTTCATTCTTGATTTTGAAATCGAAACGTCGGTCTATACCTTGGAAACTGGCCATACCTTCACGGATTTCATCTGCGTGTGCACCGCTGATTTGTGCCAGAGCCATGGCTGCAATTCCATTCTCTATATTGACATAAACGGGTACTCCCAATTTTATATTGTCAATGTTTCCGAATGGAGAAATATAGTCAAAGTAAATTTCACCATTTTCTATACGTATATTTTCAGCATGGAAATCACCTTCATCTGTTGAGTAAGTATATACAGTGACTCCTTCTGCTGTGTCTACCTTTAATTCTATACCTTTTTTCATAATAAGGAAACCGTCTGGACGAATCAGTGACGTATATTTCTGAAAGCTTTCCAGATAGGCTTCTCTTGTGCCGTAAATATCCAGATGGTCAGAATCCGTTGCAGTGATTACGGTTGCAAAAGGTGTTAACCAATGGAAGGAGCGGTCGAACTCATCGGCTTCTATTACAATGTATTCACTGTCTTCAGACAGTAAAAGGTTCGTTTTGTAATTTTTAGAAATTCCTCCTAAAAAGGCATTGCATTTTACATGCGACTGGTGAAGCAGATGGGCTGTCAAGGTTGAAGTAGTTGTCTTTCCATGAGTCCCTGCCACGCAAAGACCTTTTCCGTTTCGGGTGAGCATGCCTAAAACTTGGGCACGCTTATGAATTTCAAATTTCTTTTCTTTGAAAAATGACAATTCAGTATTGCTTGTCGGTATGGCAGGCGTATAAACTACCAATGTCGTTTCAGAATTCAGACATTCTTCTGGTATTAGTGAAACATTGTCTTCATAGTGAATCTGTACACCTTCTTCCATGAGCTTATGAGTGAGTTCACTAGGTGTACGGTCGTAGCCTGCCACCAATTTGCCTTTTGACAAAAAATAGCGAACCAATGCACTCATGCCGATACCACCGGCACCAATGAAATAGACAGCTTTCAACGTATTAACATTCATGTTCCTTTTTATATTTTTCTGCAAGAAGGCATACTTCATTCGCTATGACTTTAGCGGAATCTCTGAAGGCCAGTCTTGCGATGTGGTTACTTAATTCTTTTAATTTCTCTGGGTCTTGTACCGTTTGTATTGCTGTATCCAACAATTGATTTTCGGCATCAGCATCTTTGACATAAATAGCTGCGCCTTTGTTGACAAGAGCCAAAGCGTTCTTTGTTTGGTGATCTTCGGCTACGTTGGGTGATGGAACCAAAATAACCGGTTTCTCCAGCAGGCAGAATTCTGAAATTGAACCAGCTCCGGCACGGCTGACTACCAAGTCAGCAGCACTATAGGCTGCATTCATATCTGAAATGAAGTCGGTAGTGTGTACCATGGGAAGTTCTCCTGCTTGTTTTATACAGGCTTTTGCTTCCTCAAAGTAGAACTTGCCCGTCTGCCAGATAAATTGTACTCCAGAATCTTTTATTTTATTTAACCCATGCATCACGCAATTGTTCAAAGTACGGGCACCCAAACTTCCACCAACAATTAGTATGGTCTTTTTTGAAGGGTCCAATCCGAATGAACGAACTGCATCATCATGGCCTAATGTTTTTTCCAATAGGTTTTGTCGAACAGGATTTCCCGTCAGGATGATTTTTTCTTTCTTGAAAAATCGATCCATGCCATCATAAGCAACACATATCTTACAAGCTTTCTTGGCCAGTAACTTGTTGGTTACTCCAGCATAGGAATTTTGTTCTTGAAGTAGGGTAGGTATGCCGAATTTCTCCGCCATGTTTAATGTGGGACCACTTGCATAACCACCAACTCCTACTGCCGCGTGAGGCTTGAAATCTTTGATAATTTTTCTTGCTTTCAGTTGGCTGCGGAAAAGCTTAATGAGAACACTAATATTCTTCAGTAAATTTTTTCTATTGAATCCAGCAACAGGTAGTCCAATAATGGGATATCCTGCAGCAGGAACACGTTGCATTTCCATACGCCCTTCAGCTCCGACAAATAAAATGTCGGCATCTGGATGCATTTCTTTTATAGCATTGGCTATTGAAATAGCAGGGAAAATATGTCCTCCTGTTCCTCCTCCACTGATGATAATTCTTAAGTTCTTTCCCATATTAAGCGTTTTAAATGCAAAGTTATTAATAAAGTTGTGAAAACCTTGATATTAGATATAAATTATCTTTTTTTTCAAGACCCTGCTAATAATCCTTAGTTTTCAGTTTTTAGCTCAATGAAGATTCTTGCTCTTGTAAATTTTGATTTGTGTTTTGAGGCAGTTCAGTCGCAGCACTTTGTATCTCTTCTTGATGCCGTAGGGCTTCGTCTTCTTCTGCCTTCTTTTCAGCTTTCAATTTATTGACATGCTGGCTTGCACTTAATATCATTCCGATGTATGCACAGTTGACCAAAGTGGATGTACCTCCTTTACTGATGAGGGGAAGAGGCTGTCCTGTTACCGGCATAATACCTACGGCGACCAGCATATTGAACATGGCTTGGGTCACCAGTAGAATGCCGAATCCCATAACAAGGAAGGCGTAATAGGATTTATCACAATTTCGAGCTATTTTCCCTATTCGCATCAGAAGTATGATGTATAAGATAGCCACTCCAGCTCCTCCGACTAATCCCAGCTCTTCTATGATGATTGCATAAATAAAGTCAGAGAAAGCTTGTGAAAGGAAATCGCGCTGTATACTGTTTCCAGGTCCTTTCCCTATGATGTTGCTAGTAGCTATCGCAATGTTAGCGTGGGCTACCTGTGCATCGTTGTCTATGTCAAATTTGGCGGCAGGTATTTCTCCTGGATTGAAATGATCATTAAATCGATTTTTCCAAGTGGTCATACGATGCAGTCCAATGTTATCCCATGCTGTTTCTGGAACAGTCTGGATAATTATAAAGAATGAAGCGACGAAAGCTATTCCAGCGAACATTAATTTGCCGAGTTGCTTGTAGGGAACACGTCCAACAAACATCATCATAAAGACGCTGCAAGCCAGCAGAACGGCCGTGGAAAGGTTTTCTGTAACAATTAGTAAGCACGTTCCAGCAGTAATTCCAAGAATGATTTTGAACGCTCTTTTATTAGTCCCTTCTTCTTCTTGAAACTTGGAAAGAACGAAAGCTACAGAGATAACCGTAGCCATTTTTGCCAGTTCAGACGGTTGGAATTGGATAAACCCTAAGTCAATCCAGCGCTTTGCACCGTTCGTCAGGGCTCCCAATATGATGACTAGAAATAGCAGAATCCAAGATATAGGAAGTAAGACAATGAACGTTTTAAACCATTTACATGGAATATTATGAATGATAAGCACGACGAAAGTACCTATTAGCAGCAAGATTGTATGCATTGTAATAGGGTGCCAATAATCACCTGTTTTATAGCTTAGAGTGCTGGATGCACTGAAAACCTCAATGATAGAAATTAGACAAAGGCAAAGGAAAACGATCCAAATAACTTTGTCGCCTTTAAATAAATTCTTTAGCAAATCCATCGTCGCTCTTGATTCAAATTATAAGTTATTTACACATGCTTTAAACTTCTCACCTCTATCTTCGTAACTTTTGAAAAGATCGAAGCTAGCACAGCAAGGGCTGAGCAATACGGTTTCTCCTGGCTTAGCCATCTTTTGACCTGCCTTTACGGCGTCTTCCATGGTGTTGACATCAGCTATAGGAAGTCCAAATTCATCAAAGAAGGCATGCAGTTTTTTATTGTCTGCGCCCAAGAAAATTAATCCCGAACATTTTTCTTTTACCAGTCCGGCTATTTCATTGTAATCGTTTCCTTTATCCTTGCCTCCTAAGATAAGAACAGTGTTGGTCTTCATGCTTCCCAAAGCGTACCAGCAGGCATTGACGTTGGTTGCTTTTGAGTCGTTGATATAGACTACATCATTGAGTGTTCTGACTGTTTCTAATCGATGCTCTACTCCTTTGAAGTCGCTCAAGGCTTCACGTATGCATTCTTTGCGGATTCCGGCAATGTTGGCAGAAATACCGGCGGCCATTGAATTGAACAGGTTGTGGGTACCTGTCAATGCCAGCTCTTCCTGTTCCATATTAAAAGCAAAAGGTTCAGTGAAGTAAAGTTTGGTTTCTTTTACGAAAGCGGCCAATCCTTCTTCCTTTTTTTCTGCAAATGGATAATAGTGTCCGTGAATACCGTATTTATGAAGTTCTCTTTGGATGATTGGGTCGTCATTCCAAAATACAAAAGCATCATCTTCTGTCTGATTCTGGATGATGCGGAATTTTGCATCGACATAATTCTGCATCTTATATTCGTATCTGTCCAGATGATCGGGAGTGATGTTCATCAAAACGGCGATATTGGCATGGAACTGATACATATTGTCCAACTGGAAACTGCTCAGCTCAATTACATAATAATCAAAATTGCATTCTGCAACTTGAAAAGCCAAGCTTTGGCCAATATTGCCTGCCAATCCAACATTTAATCCTGCTTTTTTGAATATGTGGTAGATTAATGAAGTTGTAGTCGTTTTTCCGTTGCTGCCGGTGATACAAATCATTTTGGCATGAGTGTATCTGCCTGCAAATTCTATTTCAGAAATGATGGGTGTTCCCTGTGCTTTCAGCTTTAGAATAATGGGAGCATTGTTGGGTATGCCAGGGCTTTTGATTATTTCGTCCGCATTCAGAATGAGTTCTTCGGTATGTTTACCTTCTTCCCATTGAATGTTTTTCATATCCAACATATTTTTGTACTTGTTCTTTATCAAGGACATATCGGAAACGAAAGTGTCAAAACCTTGTTTCTTTGCCAGTACAGCAGCACCTGTGCCGCTTTCTCCGGCTCCTAAGATGACAATTCTCTTAGCCATGGTCTTCTTTTATCTAATCTTTAATGTTATAATCGTAATTGCTGCCAATAAAATAGTGATAATCCAAAATCTGACAGTAATCTTGGATTCATGATATACATTATTAGGTCTTGTTATCAGGTAAGAACAATTTGGATCAAGTTGTTCTAATGTGGTACGGAAATGATCATGAATAGGTGTACGTTTGAATACACGTTGCTTCTTTCCTTTCTTCTTTCCATGTTGGAAATATTTGACCTGAAGGATAACGGATAAATTTTCAATCAAGAAAATACCGCATAAGATAGGAATCAGTAATTCTTTATGAATTGCAATCGCAAAGACGGCAATGATACCGCCAATGGTTAAGCTACCCGTATCTCCCATAAATATCTGAGCTGGAAATGCATTGTACCAAAGAAAACCGATCAAGGCTCCGATAAAGGCACAAATATAAATTACTAATTCTTCACTGCCAGGTATGTACATGATATTTAAGTAGCTGGCATACTCTATGTGGCTGGAGACGTAAGCTAAAATACCAAGTGTAACCCCAATGATGGCAGAATTTCCAGCGGTCATACCATCCATGCCGTCATTTAAGTTCGCACCGTTGGATACGGCCGTTACGACGAATATGGTTATCAGTACAAATACAATCCAACCGGCTGTTTGTGCATTGTCGCCTAAAAAACTTACTAAGTCGGCATAGTCTAAGTTGTTGTTCTTGAAAAAAGGAATTGTCGTCTTGGTTGATTTCTCATCCATGCTTTTATGAATGACGTTGACGATTTCTCCTTTTTCTTGCACTTCAACATTTTCGCGAATCACAACATTGGGGCTAAGATAGAGTGTTAGTCCCACGATGAAGCCTAATCCCACTTGACCGATAATTTTGAATTTTCCATGAAGCCCTTCCTTGTCTTTCTTGAAGACTTTGATGTAGTCGTCCATGAATCCTAATGTTCCCAGCCATAAAGTGGTAATCAGCATTAAGATCATATAGACATTATGAAGCTTGCCCAATAGCAAGCAGGGTATCAGAATGGCTGTGATGATGATGACCCCACCCATGGTAGGTACTCCCACCTTTTTTACATTGAATGGATCGATGGATGCATCTCGTTGGGTTTCCGTAATCTGTCGTTTCTTTAACATTCGGATGAAGTATTCTCCGAAAATGGTAGAGATTAGCAGTGAGAGAATTACGGCCATTAAGGAACGGAACGATACGTAGCCGAACATTCGTGCTCCTGGAAAATCAAATTGTTCTAGATAATTGAATAAATAATATAACATTTTTAAATTCTTGCTTCTTTATTAGTCATCATTGTTCGGTTGAAAAAATTTCTTTTACAACCTCCTTGTCGTCAAAGTGGTGCTTTACTCCCTTTACATCTTGGTAATTTTCGTGTCCTTTACCTGCAATCAAAATCACATCATTAGGTTGTGCCAACATGCAAGCTGTGCGAATAGCTTCCTTGCGATCGACAATAGAAAGAACTTTGCGCATTTCTTCTTTGTTGAGGCCTGCCAACATATCATTGATAATATCTTGAGGTTCTTCAAATCGAGGATTGTCGGAAGTGATGATAACTTTGTCGCTCAATTTTACTGATTCTTGCGCCATGATTGGACGTTTGCCTTTGTCTCGGTTTCCACCGGCACCTACTACTGTAATCACATGTCCCTTTCCATTCTGTACTTCTTGGATCGTATTCAATACATTGACCAATGCATCTGGCGTATGTGCATAATCAACGATGGCGGTGTATCCTTTCGGTGAACGAATGGCATCGAATCGTCCGCACACAGGTTTTAATGTACTCATAATCAAAAGCACATCTTCAGGATTTTTCCCTAACATGCAAGCTGTTCCATAAACAGCTAATAAGTTGGAAGCATTGAATCTTCCGATGAACTGTACGTTGACTTCTCGGTTGTTAATATCCAAAAGCATTCCCTCGAATCCATCTTCCAATACTTTACCTTTGAAGTCGCTCAGCGTACGGAGTGAATAAGATACGACTTTGGCTTTTGTGTTCTGCACCATTACCTTTCCGTTTTTGTCATCCAAGTTGGTGAGGGCAAAAGCTGTCTTGGGCAAAGAATCAAAGAAAGCTTTCTTGGCTTTCAAATAGTTCTCTACGGTTTTATGATAATCAAGATGGTCACGAGTCAAGTTTGTGAAAATTCCTCCTGCAAAAATAAGTCCGTTGATGCGCTTTTGTGCTACAGCGTGTGAGCTTACCTCCATAAAGGCATATTTACATCCTTCATCGGCCATCTTGGCTAATAAGGCATTTAATGTGATAGGATCAGGAGTCGTATGGTCTGTTGGAATAGCTTCTCCATCAATATAATTGCATACCGTTGAAATCAATCCAACCTTATAGCCAAATTTACGGAACATCTTATATAATAAGGTGGCGATAGTCGTTTTTCCATTGGTTCCTGTTACACCAATCAAGTCAAGTTTCTTGGTTGGATTACCATAAAAGGTAGTAGCAAGTTTACCAATAGAGTCTTCTGTATCCTTAACTGTTACATAAGTCACTGTATCTAACAAACTTTCAGGTAATTGCTCGCATACTACAGCGGTAGCACCATTCTCAATTGCTTTCGCTATATAAGAATGTCCATCGGTTTGAGTACCTTTGACAGCTACGAATAAGTATCCGGTTGATACTTTTCGTGAATCCATCTCAATTCCAGAAATCTCTATGTCGTCATTTCCGAGTATACTACCTGGAAGGACAGCTTTTAGTATCTCTTTTAGTCTCATGTCTTTCTAATTTCTTAGTGTCAATGTTATGGTTTGTCCTTTATGTATAACAGAGCCTGCTGGAATGCTTTGTTTGGATACGCTTCCCATACCAGAGAGACGGACTCTCAATCCACTTTCTTCTAGTAAGAATACGGCATCTTTAGCTCCCATTCCTCTTACATTCGGGACTAAACGTTTATTTATCTTATTCTCTTTTAATTCAGCAGAATTAACGGTGTTGTTTACTTTTCCCCATAAAGGCTTTTCTTCAAAGTTCATGGTTGAACTGTTGTTTTGTATATCCAGAGCTTCCAGTACGTAAGCGGCTTCTTTCAAACAGCCATTTTTGACATCTGGAGTCAGGATGGCTGTAGAGTCTCTCGCTTCGTCCAAATTGACCACCAGATTTTTAGCATAGATACGTTCAGCTATTTTACTGAAAACGCTACCTGCTTGTAAACCTCCTGAAGGAATACCTTTAGGTGCTTGGATTGCTACGTAGCAACTGTATTTTGGTGCTTCAGATGGGAAATATCCACAGAAACTAACAAGGTGTTTCGTCCTTCCGGATTTATAACCGGCTTTACCTTGAGAGATTTGGGCTGTACCTGTTTTCCCTGAAACGCTGAATTGCTTACTTCCTGCAGCTTTTGCCAATCCATGGGAAACTACTCGTTGCAAGATGGTTTGTATTTGTTTGATGGTCGTTTCTGAGCAAATGGCAGGATTCACCACTTCAGTAGGGATTTCTTCGATAACTTCACCGTCTTTTACGATTGCTTTTACAAACTTAGGTTTGACCATCTTTCCGTTATTGGCAATGGCATTGTAAAAGTTCAACAGATAAATAGGAGGAATCATCGTTTCATAACCGATGCTCATCCATGGCAAGCTCGTTTTTGAGAAGTAACGTTCTTTCGGACCTAAGATAACGGGACTTGCTTCTCCAACGAATCCCAGGTGGAGAGGGGTGTCGATATCCATTCGCTTCAATGCATTAATGAAGCGCTGCGGGTCATCTCCATAAAATTTGTCGATGATGGAAGATACGCCCACATTGGATGAAACTTCCAAGATACGAGTGACATCGATTTTTCCATATCCTCCTTTGTACCAGTTCCAGTCTTTCATCTTGCTGCCGTGCATATTCACCACACCTTTTTGAGTGTCTACTACATAGTCGGGGGTAATGTATTTATCCTCCAAAGCCACCATGATAGAAGCTGTCTTGAACGTAGAACCAGGCTCCATCAAGTTGCTGACGGCGAGGTTACGCATCTCATAATACTTCCCATCGCTGGCACGAGTCATGTTTACATTCGCTTTTACTTCTCCTGTTTGTACCTCCATGACAATAGCGACACCGGCTTCTGCTTCGAGATTGACCAACTGGTCGACCAATGCTTTTTCAGCGATGTCTTGCATGTCTACATTGATGGTCGTAATGATGTCAGCTCCATCTTCTGCAGGCTTATCAACAATGTTCAGGTATTTATTCATCACCTTTCGGCGGTGTGTGATACCATCTTTCCCTTTCAGAATTGAATCGTAAGTAAGTTCCAACCCATTTTTTGCTCCCAAAGCCATATCGGGGTACATGTCTCCCAACGTACGCATAGCAAGTGAGCCAAAAGGCTTTTTGCGTTGGTTGAAAGCTAACTCGTGGAATCCTCCCTTGTATTTGCTCAAGCGGAAGACTGGGAGTTTTTTTACTTCTTTATATTCGATATAGGAGATTCTTTTAGGATAGAGCTGGTAATTTCTGCTCTTCTTCTTTCTACCGGCCAGAATTGTACGGCGGAACTCATTGGCACTACGGTCTGGGAATATTTGATGTAAACCATTGCATATTTCACTCAAGTGGTTCATTAACATCGTGTCTTTCTTGATCCCTCCCGCTTTGAAATCCATGTAGATTTTGTATTCGGGCAGACTGCTTGCCATAAGTTTTCCATCAGATGAAATGATATTTCCTCGGTTGGGATGGACAATAACATTCTCCTTGACGAAGCGGTCGGCCACGTCTTTCCAGTATTGTCTTTCAGCAAACATGATGATGGTTGCTTTTATGATGACCAAGAAGGCCAATAAAGCCATAATCAACACGATGAATGTATAGCGGAGGGTAATATTTTTATGTCCTTGTATCATGTCCAATGTTACTCTTTAATCAGAAAAGGAGGGGTAGCAGCAGTCTTGAGTGGGGTACCCTTGTCTGATATATATTTTTCAATTCTTGACTGGCGGCTTTTTTCTGTTAATTCGGAAGAAATGGTCAGTGCATCATATTTTATATCCGTCAATTCCTTTTTCAAACGGTCTATATCTATAAGTTCTTGTTGGCTTGCATAGCGATTGCTTACATATAGAAAACAAAGAAATACAATCAAAATGATTAAGTTAGCCTGTCTTCTAAAGAAAGCGTGAGCGAGTATGTCTCCTCCAAGAATGCTCTTGAGTGTGATAGTCGTATCTTTTTCTTGATTCTTATCTCGTTCTTCCATTGTTTTGTTTATTTTTTTTCAGCAATTCTTAATTTCGCACTTCTGGAACGTGGATTGGCATTGATTTCTTCATCTGAAGGAATAATGACTTTATTATTGACCAGACGGAATGGTGACTGAACGTTCCCGAAAAAGTCCTTTTCGGCTTTTCCTTCTACATTTCCTGTTTTCATGATGTTTTTTACCATGCGGTCCTCCAAAGAGTGATAAGTGATGACAACCAGACGACCTCCAGGTTTCAGAGCATCAGCAGCGGCATACAGCATTTCCTTTAAGGCTTCCATTTCTTGGTTGACCTCAATGCGAAGTGCTTGAAAGACCTTTGCCAGTTCTTTCTTTTCACGTTCTCTACCATAAAGAGGTTTGACTACTTCCAGAAAATCACTGATGGTAACAAATTGCTTGCGGGCACGTGCCTTTACCAAGACAGACGCCAGTTTGCGACTGTTCTTCAGTTCGCCATACAAATAAAATAAATCAGCTAATTTCTCTTCATCGTAATTATTGACAATGTCGGCAGCAGTCATGCCAGAACGTTTGTTCATACGCATGTCTAAATTACCATCAAAACGAAATGAGAATCCACGTTCAGAATCATCAAAGTGATGGGAAGAAACTCCTAAGTCGGCAAGTAGAGCGTCAATCTTCTCAGCGTTATAATAGCGGAGAAAATTATGTAAATACCGGAAATTGCTTCTGACAAAAGTGAAACGGGAATCATTGACGATATTTTGTTCAGCATCCTCATCTTGATCAAAGCTCAGCAAACGGCTATCATCGCTCATTTGTCTAAGAATTTCTTTTGAATGACCACCTCCTCCGAATGTGACATCTACGAAAATGCCATTGGGCTGTAAGTTCATTCCTTCGATACTTTCATGTAGTAAAACGGGAATATGGTAGGTTGGTTCAGCTTCGTTCATGAGTCTATTTTTTATATATTTACCTTATTATATGAATTGAACCGTAAAATTAGACAATTCTATACAAATGCGGACCTAAAAAAAGGAAAAACTTTTCAAAAGTTATCAACAGGGTGAGGCTGGTGGTGGATATGGATTCTGTGATTCGGTGATGAATGAAGGTCTTTTACCGAAGAAAAGTCCCTTTTTTTGTAAATTTCTATGATTTTTGTGTATTTTTCCGTTATAATTGAATGCCATTAGAAAAGATGAGCTATTTTTGCAAGTGAAAGAAAATTATTAATATGGCAAATGATTCTATTTTTTTGATTGATTTGGATAAAATCATTCATGAAAAGGCTGGATCCAAAGCGAAATATATCCCTAAATTCCTGATTTCTTATCTCAAACATGTGATTCATCAAGATGAGATCAATCGTTTTTTAGCGAGTGTTTCAGATAAGACCGGGGTCGATTTTTTGGATGAATGCATGAAATATCTGGATGTGACTTTGGATGTTCATGGCATAGAAAATCTTCCGTCTGACGGATTGTGCACTTTTGTGTCGAATCATCCTTTAGGTGGACAAGATGGAGTATCTTTGGGATATGTTTTAGGAAAACATTACGACGGTAAAATAAAGTATCTTGTAAATGATTTGCTGATGAATTTGCATGGGCTGGCTCCGTTATGTATTCCTATCAATAAAACGGGTGCACAGTCACGTGATTTTCCGCGTATGGTTGAAGCTGGATTCAGTTCCGATAATCATATCATCATGTTTCCCGCGGGATTATGTTCTCGCAGAATCAATGGGAAAATCAGAGACTTGCAGTGGAAGAAAACTTTCATTACGAAAAGTGTAGAGACTCATCGTGATGTAGTTCCTATTCATTTTGAGGGAAGAAATTCCGGCTTCTTTTACGGCTTGGCAAATTTGTGTAAATTCTTAGGTGTTAAGTTCAATATTGCTATGTTGTTTTTGCCGGATGAGATGTATAAGAATTGTCATAAGACATTTAAAGTAACCATTGGTAAACCAATTCCTTGGCAGACATTTGATAAATCGAAGACACCGAATGAATGGGCCGCTTATGTACGTGATTTGGTGTATAAACTTTGATAAGACGAAAAAATAGATTTATGGAAGATATTATTGCTCCGATAGATAAGGAATTATTGAAATCGGAATTGACAGAAGATAAACGCTTGCGATTTACGAATAAGAGTAATAATGAAATTTATATCATTACTTGGAAAAACGCTCCTAATGTGCTGAAAGAAATCGGCCGCTTGCGTGAAATCGCTTTTAGAGCTGCTGGCGGAGGAACTGGCAAGGCTCTGGATTTGGATGAGTACGACTTGATGGAAAATCCATACAAACAGCTAATTGTTTGGAATCCAGATGCGGAAGAAATTTTAGGGGGATATCGTTATATTTTGGGAGATGAAGTTGAATTTGATGAGAATGGACAGCCGATTCTGGCGACTGCTCACATGTTTGACTTCTCTGAAAAGTTCTTGAAGGAGTATCTTCCTACTACCATTGAATTGGGCCGTTCGTTCGTTACTTTGGAGTATCAGTCTACACGTGCTGGCTCTAAAGGGTTGTTCGCTTTAGATAACTTGTGGGACGGTTTGGGCGCTTTGACTGTAGTGAAACCAAACGTGAAGTATTTCTTTGGGAAAATGACCATGTATCCTAGCTACAACCGATTCGGTCGCGATATGATTCTGCATTTCTTGAACAAACATTTCCCAGACAAGGATAATTTGATAGTACCTGTACATCCGTTGGAAATAGAGGCTGATCCTACTCAGTTGGACCAGTTGTTCTGTTATGATTCATTTAAGGATAACTATAAGATTCTTAATACGGAAGTTCGTAAATTGGGCTTGAACATTCCGCCGTTGGTAAATGCTTATATGAGCTTATCTCCAACTATGCGAATGTTTGGAACTGCAATTAATGATGAATTTGGAGATGTCGAAGAAACAGGAATTTTGATTGCTGTAGATGAAATCTTGGAAGAAAAGCGTATTCGTCACATTGAATCTTATATAAAGGAACATCCTGAGGCTTTGGTTTTGACATCTGGAGCTAATTCGGTGATTTCTTGATAAGAGCTTTGCGAAAATAGCTGGTCACGATATAAAAAGGGCTCTTTATAGATTGTTCAGGAAAATCATTTCATCAGCCGATCATTCTGGCCCCATCCTAAAGTGCTGGAAGGCTGTTTCCATTAATCTTCCGATAAAGGTCGAGGGCATAAACGTCGGTCATTCCTGATATGTAATCTAAAACGGCTTGTATCTTTCCGTATAAAGACGAAGCTTGTGTATCGTATTGGCTTGAAACACGGTTGATCAATAATTGGGAGTAGGCTTTGTCAGGGAACCGTACAGCCTCTATCATCAAATCGATCAATGTGGTGATGACTTTGTAGCCGGCCAATTCGATGTCCACTACATCCTTGGAATTGTAGATCCTGCTGAAAGCTGTGGCGGAGCATGCCTTATAAGCTTCTTTAATGCGAGGCTGCATGTTCCAGATAAGTGTTCCTTCAAATTTTCCCGCAAGAATCTCGTCTTCTTTTTCTAAGAATACTCTTGTGCATTCTTTTACTAACACTCCGATAGCTGAAGAGCGTAAATAGGCAATGAGTTCATTGGTGTCTGTTACGATGGATGCAATTTCCCTCATCTTGGTTTTTCGCTCCTCGGTAAAGAAACGATTGTAGAGTGCAATTGTTTCTTCAGTAGTGAGTATTTTTAATTTGTGTGCGTCCTCAATATCCATCATCTGGTAGCAAATGTCGTCGGCTGCTTCAACCAAGTATACCAGAGGATGTCGTGCAAAACGTAGGGGCTCCTTTTCTTTGCTGAGTTGTAGAATTCCTAGTTCTTGAGCGATGTTTTGATAATCAGCTTCCTCCGATAGGAAGAATCCGAATTTCTGCTTTTCACCTGCCAAAGAAGATGAAAATGGATATTTCACGATGGAGGCAAGTGTAGAATAGGTCATTACAAATCCTCCTCTTCTTCTTCCTTTGAATTGGTGTGTGAGTAGGCGGAAAGCATTTGCATTTCCTTCAAAATGAATAAGATCCTGCCATTCTCGTTCGGAGAGCATGGGTCTCAGCTCTTGTCCTTTCCCCTCTGAAAAATAGGTGCCGATGGCTTTTTCTCCAGAATGGCCGAAAGGAGGGTTGCCCATATCGTGAGCGAGACAAGCTGCGGCTACGATGGAACCGATTTCGGAGAGGTGAGTTTCTTGAAGTTCCGGATTCTTAGAAAGTAAGGCCTTGGAAACCTCATTACCTAGTGAACGTCCCACACAGGATACTTCCAAGCTGTGGGTCAATCGGTTGTGGACGAAAACACTTCCTGGAAGTGGAAATACTTGAGTCTTGTTTTGCAGGCGGCGGAAAGGTGCGGAGAAAATCAAGCGGTCGTAATCCCGTTGGAACTCGCTTCGGTCGTCTTTTTTAAGGTAATGTAGTTCCTCTAAGCCAAAGCGTTTATTTGATATCAATTGTTTCCAGTTCATAGGCTATATGCTTATAGTTCAATACAAAAGTATAAAAGATTCCTATAAAAAATGGTAAATTAACGGCTAAATCACATGAAATGTGTAAATTCGCAGTTTGGAATTAATTGTATTAAATGAATCATGAAAGTACAGATTATAAATAACTCAAAACATCCTCTTCCTCAGTATGCAACTCCTCTTTCTGCAGGGATGGATCTTCGTGCGAATCTGGATGCTCCAGTCGTTTTAAAGCCCTTGGAACGTTGCTTGATTCCTACGGGATTGTCCATCGCTCTTCCTGAGGGGTACGAAGCCCAAGTACGTCCACGTAGTGGTCTTGCTTTGAAGAAAGGAATTACCGTATTAAATAGTCCGGGTACCATTGACGCTGACTACCGTGGCGAAATCCGTGTCATCTTAGTGAATCTTTCGGCTGAAGAATTTGTGATTGAAGACGGAGAACGCATTGCCCAGATGGTTGTTGCTCGCCATGAGCAGGCCGAATGGCAAGAAGTGGAGGTGTTGGATGAAACAGAACGCGGTACCGGTGGTTTTGGGCATACAGGTACTTTGTAAAAAGCTTGGCTTATGAGATATTTGATATCATTGATAACGATAGGTCTTTCCATTTTTTTCTTGTCGTGTGGTACGTCGAAAAAACAGGCCTCATTAGCAGTCCCAGCTCGTACTGTTCAGGAAGAAAAAGATCCGCTGACTTACGAACAGCGACGCAAATTCGATTACTTTTTCTTGGAAGCTGTACGCAAGAAGCAGAAAGGTGATTATGACGCAGCTTTTGAGTTGTATTCACATTGCTTGGATATTTATCCCGAATCGGCGGCGGCACTTTATGAACTTTCCCAATTTTATTTGTTTTTGGGACAGGAAGAAAAAAGTGAAAAGGCTTTGAAGAAGGCTGTTCGTTCAGATGAAAAGAATTTTTGGTATAAGCAGACATTAGCCGCTTATTACCAGAGCAAACGGGATTGGCCGAAAGCAATTGCCGTTTATGAGGATATGGCTACTTTGTTCCCTTCTCGCCTGGAACCCCTCTTGTCACTGTCTTCGTTGTACGCCATGACGAAGAGTTATGAAAAGGTGGTGAGTACTTTGGACCGTGTGGAACTGTTGGATGGTAAGTCCGAACAGATTAGTATGGAAAAGTTCCGTATGTATCTGGCTTTGAACAATCAGGAACAGGCTTTCACTGAAATAAAAAGTCTGGTTGATGAATATCCTTATGAAATGCGTTATCGTACGTTGTTAGGCAACTTGTATCTAACGAATAATCATCCGGATGAGGCGTATTCCACGTATCGAAAGATATTGGATGAAACACCTGATTACGCTCCAGCATTGCTGGCGATGACGAATTATTATCAAAAGATAGGTAATGACAGTTTGTATCGTCAGTCTTTGGATTCAGTCTTGTTGAATGACAACGTTGAGACAGATACGAAGATGGAAATAATGCGCCAGCTTATTGTGCAGGATGAGCAAAGCTCCAAGAAGGACAGCACGCAAATCATCGCTTTGTTCAATGAAATAATGAAGTGCCCACAACCCAATGCGGATCTTCCGATGCTTTATGCCCAGTATCTTTATTCAAAGAAAATGGAAAAAGAATCTGTTCCTGTTTTGAATAAGGTCTTGGATTTGGACCCGGAAAATAAGCCGGCTCGCTTGTTGCTGCTTGGGTATGCACTGCAGGAGAATGATACAGATGAAGTAATTCGTGTAGCTACTCCTGCCATGCAGTATAGTCCGGACGTTTTGGAAATCTATTATTATCTGGGAATGGCTTATTATCAAAAAAAAGAAGAATCCAAGGCTTTGGAGGTATTTAGAAAGGGAGAAAAGCAGATAACAGATAAGATGGAGAAACCTATGGTCTCTGATTATTATGCTATTATGGGTGATTTGTGTCATTCTTTGCAAAAGAAATCAGAAGCGTATGCTGCTTACGATTCGTCGCTGGTATATAATCCGAACAACATCAATACCCTAAATAACTACGCTTATTTCTTGTCGGTAGAACGCAGGGATTTGGATAAGGCGGAGGAAATGAGTTACCGTACGGTGAAGGCAGAGCCAGAGAATGCAACGTATTTGGACACCTATTCTTGGATTCTCTTTGAAAAAGGAAAATACACCGAGGCATGTATCTACATTGAACAAGCCCTGCAAAACGGAGGGGACAGCAGTCAGGTGATTCTTGAACACTGTGGCGACATTTATTATAAATTAGGTAATAAGGCAAAAGCGGTAGAATTCTGGAAAAAGGCCGATGCACAAGGAAGTGAGTCTGAGGATAACAGTGCTCCTCGTACTGAAGCGGAAATCAAACGATTGAAACAGAAAATAGCGTTACAAAAATATATCTCCGAATGATAAAGAAAATAAATTATAGCTTGCTCGTGGTGCTGGTTGTCCTTTTGGCAGCTTCTTGTTCATCGTCAAAGCAAGCAAGTAAGGCACCGATGGTTGGAAATCTGACAGGTACCGAATATTTGGAAAAATTCCTTACTTCTGCTCCTCAATGGAGTAGTCTTTCTTCAAAAGCTTCTTTCGATTTGGGATTGGGCGGGAAAGGAAACATGCATGTAAGCGGGACTTTTCGCATTCGTCGTGGTGAAGTGGTGCAATTCTCTATTGCCCCCGTGTTGGGAATTGAAGTGGCTCGTATGGAATTAACTCCTAAAGGAATGTTGCTGGTCGATCGGATCAACAAGCGATATGTTCGAGCTTCTTTTAAAGAAGTCAGCGAATTGTTGCACATGGATGTGAATTTTCATATCTTGCAGTCCTTGTTCCTGAACGAGGTGTTTTTGTCTAATAAGACTGAATTGGGTCGAGATGATCTGTCTTCTTTCGGCTTGTCGATGCAGGGAAATCAGGTCGCTATTCAGCCTAAAGGTATGAAAAGAATCCATTGTCAGTTCCTTACTTCAGCCGAACAAGGTCTGTTGGAACATACCTTGTTGACACTCCAAGGAACGAAATATCGTTTGAATTGGGATTATACGGATTTTACTGACTTGCGTGGACGTTTATTCCCTAAGAAAACGAATGTCAGTTTGCATGGAATGAGTAAGCCTTACTATTTGAATTTGAAACTGTCTCGCCTTTCTCTTGATGGGAAATGGGATAGTTATACAGAATTGTCGGCTCGCTATGAAAAAATAGAACTTAAAGAACTGCTTAAAGTCTTGCTGAAATTATGAGATATTTGTTGGCAATTTGGTTGATAGGAATGTGTGTGTGTTCTTCAATGGCACAGAGTACACCCAAAATTCGTAGATTGGAGAAAGAACGTAGTGAACTTCGCCGCCAAATCGACGAATCAGAAACTTTATTGCAAACTACTCAGAAAGGGGTTAAGAGCCAACTTGAAAATCTGGCTCTTTTGTCTAATCAGATAAGCGAACGTAAAAAGTATCTTCTTACCATAGAACGTGATGTTTCATCCATTCAACAAGAGATTCGTAGATTGGAAGTTGAACTTACTGGATTGAAGCAGAATTTGGAGGCACGTAAGAAACGTTACGAACATTCAATGAAGTACATGTCGACGCGTTTGAGTATTCAAGAGAAACTGATGTTTGTCTTTTCTGCTGAAAATCTGAATCAGATGTATCGTCGTATGCGCTATGTGCAGGAATATGCTGGATTCCAGCGCTTGCAGGGTGCACAGATTCTGAAACGGCAGCAGGAAGTAGAAGGAAAACGGAAGACTTTGCATCAGTCTAAAGAAGCGAAAGAAAAGCTGTTGGCACATGGAAAAAGAGAAAAGGCAGAACTTGAAGGTAAAGAAAAGCAGAAGCAGGAACTGTTGGGAAAATTGAAGAAGCAGCAGCAAGACATTCAGAAAGAGCTGAAACGTCAGAAACGGGATGCAGATGCTTTGAATGCAAAGATTGACCAATTGATCGCTTATGAAATAGAACAGGCAAGGAAGCGTGCTGAGGCTGAGAAAAAACGTCAGGAAGCTCTTCGCAAGCGTCAGAACTTGGAGCGTGCTAAAAAGCAGGCAGTTCAAAGAGAACAGGCCGAAGGCAAGTCGGTAGATAAAGCACCCCAGCATAGACCTGTTAAAGCCCAAGAAGTGTATCATACAGATTCAAGCGACCGAAAATTATCTGGAACTTTCGAAAAGAATAAGGGTAGGTTGCCTATTCCTGTAACAGGAACTTATGCTGTTATCGGACATTACGGACAGTATCAGGTAAGTGGCTTGCGCCATGTTCGTTTGGATAATAAAGGAATTGATATAAAAGCACGTGAAGGAGCGATGGCTCGTGCTATTTTTGATGGTGAGGTTTCTGCTATCTTTAAATACAATGGCTTGAGTAATGTTTTAGTTCGTCACGGAAGCTATATATCTGTGTATTGTAATCTGTCATCAGTATTAGTTAGAAAAGGCAGCCAGTTGAAGACACGTGATGTGATTGGACAAGTACATACGGATTCTGATGGGAATACAGTCTTGCACTTCCAATTACGAAAAGAAACAGTGAAATTGAATCCGGAATTGTGGATTCATCGTTGATATTTTGTCTCATAAAAACGAAAGCTCCCTCTGAAATTTGATGGATTTCAGAGGGAGCTTTTCTATATTTTTTATTCTTAGATAGCCAATCCGTCTAATAATTTGATGTAAAAGTCAATTGCTTCTTCAATCTCGTTGAGCATAATAAATTCATCGGCAGTGTGCGAACGCGATGATTTGCCTGGACCTATCTTCAATGAAGGGAAAGGCATTAATGACTGGTCCGATAAGGTCGGAGAGCCGAAAGGCTTTTTCCCTAATGAAATGGCACGTTGTACTATGGGATGGTCTGCAGGAATGCATGATGAATTCAAGCGGAAAGAACGTGCTTTGGCCTCACAACTAATATGTTTCTTTATCTCCTCAAACAATTCTTCGTTTGAATAACATTCGTTGGTACGGATGTCAACAACTGCACTGCATGTTTCTGGTACAATGTTGTGTTGTATGCCTGCATTGATTTGTGTGACAGTCATCTTTACAGGGCCCAACAGGTCAGATTCTTTAGGGAAGTGGTAAGTGCGGAACCATTCGATATCAGGCAACATCTTGTAAATAGCATTTTCGCCTTCATTTCTTGCTGCATGTCCTGAACGTCCGTAAGCAGTCAAATCCAATACGACCAATCCTTTCTCTGCAATAGCCGGCTGCATTTCTGTAGGCTCTCCCACCACTCCTAATGTAATAGGAGGTAACTGTTTGAGGACACTCTCTAAGCCGTTTTTTCCGGAAATTTCTTCTTCGCAGGAAGCTAAAAAGATTGAGTTGTATTTCTGTTCGGTGGCACTTAAATAGCGATAGACTTGGAATAAAGATACTACACTTGCTCCTGCGTCGTTACTTCCTAATCCATAGAGCTTTCCATTTTCCTGCTTCGGAGTGTATGGATGTCTGCGCCATCCATTGACAGGCTTTACGGTGTCAATGTGTGAATTCAATAAAATGGTGGGCTTTGAAGTGTCAAACATTGGACTGATGCACCATACGTTATTGCCTGAACGCCCCGTCATGATACCTGATTCTTCAATATAATTCTGTAAGAAATCTGCTGCCGCATCTTCTTCGCGACTAATTGAAGGTATTCCTATCAGTGCTTGAAGTAAAGTAAGAGCTTCTGATGTATAATAATTTATATCTATCATAATGTCTACGTTTTAGACACAAATATAAGATTTATTTTCTGTAAGCGCTTTATTTAGTCTGTATTTTTTATTTTGTAGCTGTATGAGGTGGTTGGGCTTGTTTAGGGAAAACTCGTTTCCCAAAACTGAATAGATGAATGATTTTCAATTATAGATAAGGTATTCGCTGCTTGTCTTTTCTTTGTCTTTGACGATGCCCTTTGATTTTTAAAAAGTTGAGAAATAAACGTATTGATTTTTAAATACTTGGTATGTATTGATTTATAGTATATTAGGAATATAGAATATACTAAATAGTTCTTTTTACAACTAAATAGTTCTTGTTTAGAGATTAAATCATCTTTAACTGCCTGTTATTCCAAATTAAACTTTATCTTTGCAGTATTATATTAAACTACTTATTTAATTATGAGTCAATCTTATTTGTCAGACCTCGTTTTTCGTCAGGCCAAGAAGTATGGTGATCGAGTAGCGTTGAAGTATCGTGATTATTCGAAATCGGCTTGGATTCCTGTGTCGTTTAACAAGTTTGCTGATACTGTACGGCGTGCAGCTCGTGCTTTTGTAGCATCGGGTATCCGCGTACAAGAAAATGTGGGTACTTTCTCCCAGAATATGCCTGAATGCTTATATGTAGACTTTGCATCTTTCGCCACTCGTGTGGTTACGATTCCTCTTTATGCTACAAGCTCTGAATCACAGGTGCATTATATCTTGCAGGATGCGGAAATTCGATATCTCTTTGTCGGGGAACAGTATCAATATGATGTAGCTTGGAGAGTTCAGCAGATTTGTTCTTCTTTAAAGCAAATTGTAATCTTCGATAAGAGCGTAAAGCGTGCCAAAGGAGATAACCAGTCCGTTTATTTTGATGAATTCATTAAGTTAGGTGATGATTTGAAGTATCAGGAGGAAGTGGAAACTCGTACCAAGGCTTCCAACACGGATGATATCGCTAATATCTTGTATACTTCTGGTACTACAGGTGATTCAAAGGGCGTTATGCTGCATCACTCTTGTTTCAATGCGGCTATCAGTGCACATGATACCATGCTGACCAATGTTACGGATTCAGACGTGGTTATGAATTTCCTTCCTTATACTCATATTTTTGAAAGAGCGTGGACCTATTATTGTATTCATAAAGGCTGTACTTTGTGTGTCAATTTGCATCCTCAGGATATTCAGAAGACGATTAAAGAAGTTCGTCCGACAGCGATGTGCAGCGTTCCTCGTTTCTGGGAAAAGGTGTACAATGGAGTCATGGAGAAAATCAATCAATCTACCGGTGTAAAGAAGCAGATGATGTGTTCTGCTCTGGAAATTGGTAGAAAACACAATATTGATTATTTGATGAACGGCAAGAAGCCTCCTATGTGGTTGCACTTGAAATATAAGTTCTGTGAAAACACGATTTTCAGCGTCTTGAAGAAAACTATCGGTATTGAAAACGGACGATTCTTCCCGACGGCGGGTGCTGCTATTCCTGTTAAGGTTGAAGAATTCGTTCATTCTGTAGGAGTCAATATGGTGGCTGGCTATGGATTGACGGAAACCACTGCAACTGTTTCTTTTGCCATGTATGACAATTTCCGCTTGGGTTGTGTCGGTGACTTGCTTCCTGGATTGGAGATGAAGTTTGGTGAAGACAATGAAATCTTGCTTCGAGGAGCGACGGTTACTCGTGGATATTATAAGAAAGAAGCGATTACCAAGCAGGCATTTACAGAAGATGGTTGGTTCCATACAGGAGATGCTGGTTATTTGAAGGATGGTCGATTGTACTTGACGGATCGAATCAAGGATTTGTTTAAGACATCGAATGGTAAATACATCGCTCCGCAGGCTATAGAAACGAAGTTGGTAGTAGATCGTTACATTGACCAGATTTCCATCATTGCTGACCGACGCAAATTCGTTTCTGCCTTGATTGTTCCTGAATATGAACAGGTAAAGAATTATGCAGATGCACATGGTGTTCAATATGCTTCAATAGAAGAACTTTTGAAAAAACCGGAAATAATCGAATTGTTCCGTACGCGTATTGATACGCTTCAGCAGCAATTCGCTCATTATGAGCAAGTAAAACGATTTACACTGCTTCCTCATCCGTTCTCAATGGAACGTGGTGAATTGACGAATACCTTGAAGGTGAAACGTTCGGTATTGCTGAAAAATTATGCTGCAGAAATAGATAAGATGTACGAAGACTAATTTATTCCATCAGCTAACTTGCGGGTAAGGATTCGCAAGCGGCTGAAAGCACTTGAAAGTGAAATTAGTCGGCAGGATTTTGAATCCTATATAATAAGATGGCCTCTATAATTTATTGAGTTATGGGGGCCATCTTTATTTATTAGAATGAATTTGAAAAACAAAATAACTAGATTTACAATTAGTTATTAAAGATTATAGGGTACATTTCATGATTTTTGGCTAATTTTGTACACTAAAACGAATTTAATTTCACAAGATGATTACAATAGAACAACTCAAAGACGTAAAAGAACGTGTAGAAGCACTTTATCGTTACTTGGACATTGAAAACAAGAAAGTCCAGGTAGAGGAGGAACAGCTTCGTACTCAAGCTCCAGGTTTCTGGGATGATGCTAAAAAGGCTGAGATTCAAATGAAAAAGGTTAAGAGTCTGCAGTCATGGATTGAAGGATATAAAGAAGTGAAAACATTGGCTGATGAATTGGAATTGGCTTTTGACTTTTTTAAAGACGAACTCGTTACCGAACAAGAGGTAGATGATTCTTATGCGAAAGCTTTGTCTGCTGTAGAAGAATTGGAACTCAAGAACATGCTTCGTTCAGAAGCCGACCAGATGGATTGTGTATTGAAAATCAATTCAGGTGCAGGTGGTACTGAAAGCCAGGACTGGTCGTCTATGTTGATGCGTATGTACATGCGTTGGGCAGAAAGTAACGGATATAAATTGAGCATCTCCAACTTGCAGGAGGGTGATGAAGCTGGTATCAAGACTGTAACCATGACGGTGGAAGGTGATTATGCTTACGGGTATTTGAAAGGTGAAAATGGTGTGCATCGTTTGGTACGCGTTTCTCCGTACAATGCTCAAGGTAAGCGTATGACTTCTTTTGCTTCTGTCTTTGTTACTCCATTGGTTGACGACTCCATTGAAGTCAATGTGGAACCTGCACGTATGTCATGGGATACATTCCGAAGCGGTGGCGCCGGTGGTCAGAATGTGAACAAGGTAGAATCAGGTGTTCGTTTGCGTTATCAGTATAAGGACCCTTATACAGGAGCAGAAGAGGAAATCTTGATTGAAAATACGGAAACCCGTGACCAGCCGAAGAACAAAGAAAATGCACTCCGTCAGTTGCGCTCTATTTTGTACGATAAAGAGTTGCAGCATCGTATGGAAGAACAAGCAAAGGTGGAAGCTGGAAAGAAGAAAATCGAATGGGGATCACAGATTCGTAGTTATGTCTTTGATGACCGTCGTGTGAAAGACCATCGTACCAACTATCAGACTTCAGATGTTAATGGAGTTATGGACGGTAAGATTGATGGCTTCATTAAAGCTTATTTGATGGAGTTCTCTGATAGCGACCTTTAATGTGTTAAAAAAGGACTTTTAAAATTTGCTTTCTCATAAAATAGTCGTAATTTTGAGAATGTTAATTCTTAATACAACTAATCATTATGGGACAGAATAGAAAAATTAAGAGAGAAAATTATAGTAAGCGTGAAGAAGAAAAGGCAAACAGAATCTTTAAAATGATTTGCATCTTCTTGGCTTTGCTAGGCGTGATTATTACGATTGGTTTTGCTATGCTTTAAACCTTTCGGATCTATTACGATAAACAGCGTGTCTAAAGTATACAGTGTCATACTTTGGACACGCTGTCTCTTTTGAATAAATCAGTATTTAATCTTATTGTTATGGCACAAGAAATAGAACGCAAGTTTTTGGTGAAAGACGATTCTTTCAAAAAGATGGCTTCCAGTTCGAGTCGAATCAAACAAGGGTATATATGCAGTGCTCATGGCCGTACTGTTCGTGTTCGTATTCGAGGGGAGAAAGGCTATCTAACCATCAAAGGTGCATCGGATGCAGCAGGAATGTCACGTTACGAATGGGAGCGGGAAATTCCTTTGGATGAGGCAGAGGAACTGATGAAATTATGTGAACCTGGCATGATTGACAAGACAAGGTATCAGGTAGAGTGGAAGAGTCATGTGTTTGAAGTGGATGAGTTCTATGGAGAGAATGTAGGACTTGTTATGGCTGAGGTCGAGCTGAAATCCGAGGATGAAATCTTTGAATGCCCACCTTTCTTGGGTAAACAAGTTACAGGAGATATTAGGTACTATAATTCATTTTTAATGAAAAATCCTTATAGTCAGTGGTAAAAACACCTAAAAACTATCATTTAAAGGGGTAATTTCTATCAACTGTTAGCTCTTGCCCCTAGTTTTGTCTGTTTTCGTGTGTTACTTCCTTCTTTGATTCTATATTTTTGCAACGTCGAGATGAAGAGGTAAAATATTAATAAGAAAAAGACAAAAATCTATGATAGCTGTAAATTTTGCAAATAATTTATTGAACATACAATCTGAACTATTCAACTTTGCCTATAAGTTGACTTCCGACCGTGAGGCCGCAAACGATCTTCTTCAGGAAACCTCGTTAAAAGCTTTGGTGAATAAAGAACGATACATGGATGAAACCAATTTTAAAGGTTGGATTTATACCATTATGAGAAACATATTCATCAATAACTATCGGAAAACGTTGCGTGATCAAACATATATTGATCAAACTGACAATCTATATTTCTTGAATCAAGGATTAGACCTTGAAGGAGATTCCACTGAAAAAAGATACGATTTGAAGGAAATGCACCGCATCGTAAATGCATTGCCAAAAGAGTATCGTGTGGTCTTTACTATGTATGTTGCCGGTTTCAAATACCGCGAAATTGCTGATAAGTTGAACTTGCCTTTAGGTACGGTGAAGAGCCGCATTTTCTTTACCCGCCAACGTTTGCAGGAACAACTTAAAGATTTTCGATAACAAGTAAGTACTCTCTATCTTTAAAATTATATAATAAGGTTATTAACCTCAAATGCCAGTTGCTGTGACAGCGACTGGCATTTTTTTTTTAGGATTTTCGTTTACGGTTGAAAAAACGGAATGTATAAAACCAGACGACACTTGCTGTAAGCACTCCCAATGTATTGGCTACAAAATCCATCCATTCTCCCGAGCGGTTGTCTGTAAGTGTGCTTTGTCCTATTTCAATTAATCCGCTCATCAGTATAGGGCAAAGGATACCTCCTATTCTTAAGTGTTTCCAGTGAATTGTGTGATGATGCCAGTAATGTTCCAGCCATAAAAATGAGGTTATTCCTCCGTACATGCAGAAATGAACAATCTTGTCGAAAAAAGGAATTTCTGCCGCTTGAGTTTCTGGAGGAGTAAAAAATGACAGGTATAAAATGACGATTGCGGTCGTGATAGATATCGGATACGTTCTAAAAAAGTAATACATGATTATAAATTGTAGTATTTGTGTGCAAAAATACGATTTATTTTATATTTTTGCACCTCTTTTGTTTTTAATCAGTAATTAAATGATGATTTATGGAACATCATGGTAATAGAGTAAATTTTGGAAGTAAATTAGGAGCTATTTTAGCAGCAGCAGGCTCGGCAGTAGGATTGGGGAATATTTGGCGTTTCCCTTATGAAACGGGGAATCACGGGGGAGCAGCTTTTATTCTTATTTATTTAGGCTGTATCCTATTGTTTGGTTTGCCTATTATGATGGCAGAATTTGTCATAGGTAGGCGTTCGAAAGCAAGTACAGGTGGAGCGTATGAGAAATTAGCTCCTGGAACTCATTGGAAATGGGTCGGCTACTTAGGCGTTCTGACCGGATTCTTAATTCTTGGTTATTATTCGGTAGTAGCGGGATGGACCCTTGAATATTTGTTTCAAGCTGTGACTGGAGGCTTTGCTCATAAGGATGCTGCTGGCTTTATCCAGATGTTTACACAATTTTCTCAGGATCCTTTTCGACCTCTTCTTTGGCTCTTTATCTTTATGTTCATGACTCACTTGGTCATTGTGAGAGGAGTGAAAGATGGAATTGAAAAGTCGTCCAAAGTACTTATGCCCATACTTTTTATATTGGTCATTGTATTGGGTATTTGTTCGGTGATGCTTCCGGGAGCAGAAAAAGGTATCAACTTTTTGCTGAATCCTGATTTCAGTAAAGTAAATGCTGATGTCTTTCTTGGAGCGATGGGGCAGGCTTTCTTTTCATTGAGCTTGGGTATGGGATGTCTTTCTACCTATGCTTCCTATTTTGGGAAAGAGACTCGTTTGGGACATACCGCTTTGAGTGTAGGAGTCATAGATACGTTAGTGGCAGTATTGGCAGGGTTAATTATATTCCCAGCAGCCTTCTCTGTGGGTATCCAGCCTGATTCGGGACCTTCTTTGATTTTCATCACGTTGCCGAATGTATTCCAATTGGCATTTGGGGATATGCCGTTTGTAGCCGCTGCTTGTTCTGCTGCTTTTTATTTATTATTGGCTTTGGCAGCGCTGACTTCCACCATTTCTCTGCATGAGGTATCGACAGCTTTCTTGCACGAGCGTTTTCATTTTACTCGAGGTAGAGCCGCTACGTTGATTACAACAGGTTGCTTGATTATTGGAATCGTTTCCTCCTTGGCCTTGGGCGAATGGAGTTCGTATACCATCGGAGGCTTGAATATGTTTGATGCATTGGATTATCTTACTGCAAAAGTCATGCTTCCTGTAGCCGGCATGTTGGCTGCTATTTTTGTAGGATGGGTATTGGACAAGAAGATTCTTCAGGAAGAAGTGACAAATCATGGCCACTTGAAGGTCTCATATTATCCTTTGTTACGTTTTATACTTAGATACTTGTCTCCAATCAGTATCTTGATGATTTTCTTGAATGAACTTGGATTCTTTAAATAAACAATAATGTGGAAGGATTTCTTTTACTATAGTAAGTCAGAGCGAAGAGCAATTCTCTTTTTACTAGGTATGGGAATCCTTCTGATCGTATATGGAGGATTCAAGAAATCGTGCAGGCAAGTTCAGCCTGTTTATACCGACAGTATGGGTATCGATTCGTTTTTGGTGAAGAGTTACCGTCGGAAACTTGCGGCGGATAGTTTTCATACAGTAAAGAAAAGAAACTACAGATACCGTCAGGAAGTCCACTTGAAACCTTTTGATCCCAATCTTGCCGATTCCGCTGAACTTTGTAGGTTAGGATTGCCCCCATTTTTAGCAAGGCGGATAGTAAATTACCGGAAAAAAGGTGGAGTATTCCATCGAAAAGAGGATTTTGCTCGCATTTATGGCTTGTCGGAACAGCAGTATCAAGAATTGTACCCTTACTTATGCATTGCACCTGATTTTCAGTCGAAGCCTTCGGCTCGAGGTACGATACGCTATGCCAAAGTTCAGAAGGATAGTCTCCCTTTGAAATATCCTGAAGGAACCGTGCTTGATTTGAATGCAGCGGATACGACTCAATTGATGAAAGTGCCGGGAATAGGTAGCGGACTCGCGAAGATGATTGTAACCTATCGCAACCGTTTGGGAGGATTTGCTTCGGTGGCACAATTGCAAGAACTGGCGTATCTGGATTCGTCTGTCAATCGATGGTTTGCTATTCGCTCTGGAATTTATCGTCCTTTGAAGGTGAATAAAGCGGGCTTGGATGTCCTTCGCAATCATCCGTACATGAACTTCTATCGTGCAAAGGCGATTCTTGAGTATCGCAGGAAAAGAGGAAAAATAACAGGTCTTTCTCAGCTGTCTCTTTTCCAAGAATTTACTGAGGAAGACCTGTTGAAACTCAAACCTTATTTGGATTTTGAGTAAATGATGGTTGTCAATGAGAATATCCTGCAGCTTCTGCAATGCGTATTGGAATTTCCGCATTGTCCATCCGCCCTTGGAACAAGTTAGCTCCTGCACCTATTGCACAGACTGGAACATATCCTGCAGAATGTTTTCCGCTGGTCCATCCTACCAAAGCGATTTCGTTGATGATACGCTTGGCTTCAGAAGCGATTGGTTCATCTTGTGAGTATTCGCTCTCTTCTAGTTTCACGGATTGTCCTTGGAAACTTTCTTTATAAATCTTTTTCAGACGGTCTTCTTGTGCTTTGTCCAATGGAATATTTTCCCAAAAACCAAAATTTTCTTTTAAAGTATTCTGGATGACTTCCCAAGGTACTTGGTTCTTGTATTGGGCACGGAGTTGGTTGATGATGCGGGTCAATCCCACTTCACTGACTTTTTGGTTCTTCAGGACCTGAAGATTTAACTTGTATGGTCCGGTACCCAGAACCAGTCCTCCCGTTTCATGATCGGCCGTAATGACAATCAATGTTTCATCTGGATGCTGTGAATAAAATTCGTATGCCACTCGGATCGCTTCATCAAAATCTTGAATTTCACGGATAGCTGTGGCTGCATCGTTGGAATGACAAGCCCAGTCTATTTTCCCTCCTTCTACCATCAGGAAAAAACCTTTGTTTAAGTCTTTCGACAGGAAATTAATGGCTGAACGGGTGATATCTTGTAAAGTCAAGTCATTTTCCTTTCTGTCGATGGCATAAGGAATACTGTTACGATCGATTACAGATGCCTCTTTGGTTTGGAAGAGCAGCATCTTATCTGCTTTTTTGCTTTTCTTGAAATATTCCTTTTTCTCTCGGGCGATGGTGTAACCATTCTTCTCTGCCAATTCATAGAGGTTTGCTGAAGCCGGGTCCTCTTTATCGATGGGTTTTCGGAAATCGGAACCAGCGTAAAAATCAAATCCCGCTTTGAATAAGTCTTTGCCTATCTGATGATACTGCTTTCTTTGAGGAACACTTACAGAAAAAAGGTTTGCTGTTTCATGCCGAACAGCAAGCCTTTTTTTATTTTGGAAAGAGTTTGGAATGAAAAGTTCTATTTAGAGATGTTATAAATAAAGTGGCAAAAGTATTGAATTGTGATTTTAATATCTATTTTTGTATAAAATTAGAGGAATACCCTATTTCTCTTTCAAAATAGGATATTTTAAGAAAACCATATATGATTCTACAATTGATTTTCGTTCTGCTTGCCATTGTTTTGGGAGCACGCCTTGGAGGTATTGGACTGGGCGTAATTGGTGGTGTTGGCTTGGTCATTCTTACCTTCGTTTTTGGATTGCAGCCTACCGCACCTCCGGTAGATGTAATGTTGATGATTGCTGCTGTTATTTCTGCAGCGGCATCCATGCAGGCAGCCGGTGGCTTGGACTACATGGTGAAGCTTGCTGAGCATTTATTGCGTAAGAACCCTTCTAAAGTAACCATCTTGAGTCCTTTGGTTACTTATCTATTTACCTTTGTTGCGGGTACAGGACATGTCGCTTATTCGGTTCTTCCCGTCATAGCAGAAGTAGCCCGTGAAACAAAGATTCGTCCGGAACGTCCGTTGGGTATTGCGGTCATCGCTTCACAGCAGGCTATTACAGCTTCACCGATTTCAGCAGCTACAGTGGCTTTGTTAGGTATGCTGACTGAGTTTGAAATTACCTTATTGGATGTTCTTCTGATTACGATACCTTCTACTTTATTGGGCGTATTGGCAGGAGCCATCTATTCCATGCATGTAGGTAAAGAATTGGAGGACGACCCGGAATACCAACGTCGCGTTAGAGGAAATAGGATAGGCGAGTCGGAAAATCTGCAATCGAAAGATGTGCAGAACATGCATCGTGCCCGCCTTTCCGTAATTATCTTTATTCTTGCCACTTTGCTGGTAGTGCTTTTTGGCTCCATTCCTTCGTTGCGTCCTGCTTTCGACGGCAAGACCTTGGACATGCCTTTGCTGATTGAAATCATTATGCTTTCGGCTGCAGCCTTCATTCTCCTTCTTACTCATACCGATGGCATTAAAGCCGCTGAAGGAAGCGTGTTCTCTTCTGGAATGCAGGCCGTGATAGCCATCTTTGGTATTGCTTGGATGGGGGATACATTCTTGAACGGCAATATGGCTGAGCTGACAGGCTCTATAGAAAGCATGGTAAACAGTATGCCTTGGCTTTTCGGATTGGCACTGTTCGTCATGTCTATATTGCTTTATAGTCAGGCGGCAACCGTTCGTGCCGTGATGCCTTTGGGCATTGCTTTGGGCATTTCACCGATGCTGTTGATAGCCCTTTTCCCTGCTGTAAACGGTTATTTCTTTTTCCCGAATTATCCGACAGTCGTGGCGGCCATCAACTTTGATAGAACAGGGACCACACGAATCGGCAAGTGGGTATTGAATCATTCATTCATGATGCCGGGACTCATTGCCACTTTTGTAGCTATTGTTACAGGCTTCTTGTTGATTCAGCTATTCTGATAAAACGGACGAGGCATATAAGTAAGCTGTCCGATGGTATTTTATTTTGATGAAATTCCATCGGACAGCTTTTTTCATGTTTTCAACGTTTCACTATTTCTGTTACTTCTCTTTGGGTGGAAAGCGAAAGTCCTGTAAGCTTTACATATTCCACGTTCAGTGGGTTTCTGGGATTCGCTTTGACATATAGCGACTGGAGAATAGCCGGTTCGTTATTGATGGTAATCAGGCAGATATACTTATCCCCTTGCTGCTCGATTGTCAGCCTTCGAGATGGATAAGCTGTCAGTGAGCAGATGCAAATGTCATTTTGGGAAGAGAGCAGTTTGTATCCGTATGCCAATTTTCGCTGGATGAAGCTCAGTTCGCCGATTTTTCCAGGATGCTCCTCTCGGTTGACCCAATACACTTTCAGAGGCTTCCGCGAGTCCATCTTTCCCTCTTTCAGGTTAATGTCATAACAAACCAAATTTTTATTAGCACTTCGTGAAATATAAAAGAGGCGTTCTGGCGTCTTGTATGTGTTTCCTTCTTCATCCTTTGCGTATCCTTCAGAGAAAAAGCAGAACAGCGAAAATAAAATGAAAAGAATTTTATTTTTCATGACTTATATATTTATATGTGAATTCAATATACGGATAAATATAATCTATTGAAAGAATAGGAACAACAAAATTTTTAGATTTATAATAGTATATAATGTTAAAAAACTACATCTTATTATCAACTTCTAAAGTTACCGGGATTTATTGTATGGCAATTGATTTATGCAAAGCTTTTTGTTACAATAGGGAATATAATGATTGGAGATAAAGAATAGAATATAGTGATAGGTCCAATTGCAAGAGTGATGTTCTTGTTGTTATTTGAACTATTGAGTATTTTGAGAATTACTCTTTTTCAAAACTTTGCAAGCTATCCTAGAAGTTAATTTTGTTAATGATTTATAGCTTGTTATTGTTTGACTTTATATGAATTCATGTTAATTATAGATATGCTGATTAATATTCTTTGGGTTAAAGAATACAAATTTATGTATATTTACATAAATTTGTATCTTGATAGATTGTATGAAAAGTATATGAACTAAGT
>JAHHQU010000115.1 GCA_020026225.1 Phocaeicola sp.
GATAATAATCCTAGTTGAAAGAATTTATCCCCATAATTTATCTACTGAGCCGATCTTTCCTGTGTTCTTTTGTGGTCCAAGGGCTTTTCTATGGCAAATCAGGTCTCCATTTCCTTGAACTAAAAAAATAGCCACCATCCTTTTGAGGATAGTGGCGTAAGTGATATTTGGGGTTAGTCTTTTGCGATTGAGAAGGAAATGCCCCTTTCCGTTAGTTCTTTTTCGGTGTCTTCCCAAAGACTCTTCATCTGTGGATGGTTTAAATATTGAGGCTTTAGTTTTCGCTGTTTGCCGGATACGTACATGTTTCCCGTCTGATTTTCATATTCAGGATTCAGCAGCAAGCGAATGGCCATATCGGCTCCTTCTCTTGGTGTGCGGATGCAGGGACGGAAGAGGAGGTCGGTCAAAGGATCGAACCACATGTCCATGCTGATGATGTTGGTGGATACGACTCCAGGATCGGCTGCGTTGACGGTGATTCCTGTATCTTTGAGTCGCTGGGACAATTCTCGTGTAAACAGCCACAGTGCCAGTTTGGTGTTGCTGTAGATGGGAATTCTCCAAAAGTTTCCTTGCTTTCCTTTCTGGAAGAACTGGCTGCCGATTTTTCCGATTGAATATGTGCAGGAAACCATATTGACGATGCGGCTTCCGGGGTGCATCAAGGGAAGGAGTTTGCGGGTAAGCAAATAGGGGGCAATATAGTTTACGGCTACGGTATGTTCAAAGCCGTCTTCAGTTTGAGTGAAATGTGTGGCCATGGTACCGGCGTTATTCATGAGCAGGTCTATTGACCCTACCTTTTTGATCAATTTCCCGATGGCATGCGTCAAGGATTCCAAAGAAGACAAGTCTGCTTGCACGACTTCGATATCGGTATTCTTCGTTTCAAGGATAAGCTGACTTTTCCTTTCTTCTCCCTTGAATGCAGTATAGCAAATCATGATGACGTGGTATCCAGCCTGGGCGACGGCTCGTGTGATTTCTGTTCCCATTCCTCCGTCGGCTCCAGTGATGATAGCTGTTTTCTTCATGGTGTTATTCTTTTTCTAATTTTTCAATTTCTTTTATAAGGCAAGGTGGCAGCTCTTCATTGAGTCTTTGATGGCATGCCATCTCGATAGTATACATACGTCCGATGCAATAATTGCTGTGCTTGCAGCTGCATCTGGCATTCTCTTCTTCTTTCATGCGGTTGACGAATCCAGGTTCGTTTAGCAGGGCACGTCCCATTTGTACGAATTCAAATCCTTTGTCTAGGACTTCATCGATTTTGTTGCGGGCTACCAGTCCGCCTACGTAGACCAATGGTATTTCATGGATGGCTTTACGGAATTTAAGGGCATCCTCCAAGAAATAGGCTTCTTTAAAGGGAACGGTCGGAATCATCATGCGTCCGAAGAGTCTTACTCCCCATTTTAGCCACCAGCAGTCCATGTAGTGGGTGAGTGTCTTGATGGGCATGGCTCCGCGCATTACGTACATGGGGGCTTTGCTGACAAAGCCGCCGCTGAGTACCAAGGCGTGTGCTCCGTCTCGGACGAGCTGCTTGGCGACTTGAATCGTTTCATCTAATTCCATGCCGCCCTTGAATCCGTCACGCATGTTCATCTTGACCAATACGGCCATATCGTTGCCTGCTGCTTCCATGACTTCCTTCATGACTTCGTTCATGAAACGCATTCGGTTTTCGAGCGAACCGCCGTACTCGTCCTTGCGGTGGTTGGTATATGGAGATAGGAACTGGCTGATGAGGTAGCCGTGTCCGGCGTGAACTTCTACGGCATCGAATCCTGCTTCTCGTGCCATTCTGGTGGCATCTCCGTAAACTCGTGCTAGGGCAGGAAGCTCTTCTTTGCGAAGTCCGCGTACAAAGGTGGGCGAATAAATGTTGAATCCGCTACAAGCTCCCACAGGTGTTTCTCCGCAAATGCTTTTGTGCGACATGTTTCCGCAGTGTCCTAACTGGATGCTTGCGGCTGCTCCTTCTTTATGAACGACGTCAGTGATCTTGCGCAGTTCGGGGATGATTTCTGGCCGCATCCAAAGTTGGCGGTCGAATGATAGAGCGCTTCTGGTTACTGCTGCATAAGCGACGGTTGTCATTCCGATGCCGCCTTTGGCAACCGACAAGTGGTAATCGTAAAGTTCTTTAGAAGGGCGGTTTCCCGGACACATGCTTTCAAAAGCTGCCGAACGGATGGTGCGATTGCGTAAGGTAATCGGGCCGATTGAATATGGAGTAAAGAGTTTTGATGTTTTCATACGGTTATTTCATTTAATATATATAAGGTATCAGACATTTTCGTTTGCCTACAGCCTGATCTCCGAATTCTTTTCGGTATTGTTTTCGGATGGAGTAGGCTCTTGGGGCGAGGTTGGCAAATGTCCATATAACGAATATCCAGGAAGCGGAAGATTGGGTCAGGATGGCAAATCCTGTCCATTCTACCAGCTCTCCGAAATAATTGCCCGAGGTGACGTATCGGTACATGCCTTTTTGTGGAAGGTAGTGTTTGGTGTCGCCGGCAGGGCGAAGGTTGCGGATGACATGGTCGGAATGAAGGTTGATTCCCATGCCCAAGAAGAATATCAGGGTTCCGATGAGGAAAGCGGGGGTGGTAAACCAGTCCGTTGTGTATTTTCCGTCAGGGGCAAGATGAAAAAGGGACTCTCCGATTAGAAATCCGTTGATGAGGTTGAATACGACTCCCATAAGGGTGATTGAAATGGGCATTCTGCTGTGACCTTTCATTAAGAAAGGGAAAATGAAGGTGCGTTGGAAGTAGTGCAGTTCAAACAGCAGGAAAAAAGTAAGAGGAACGGCGTTCATCCGGTTGTCACTCTGTAGCCAGAGGATGAGCATGATGACGAAGACTGGGCATTCCATCAAAATCCATCCTATCTTATTGGGTAGGCTGATTCCCCATGCTTTGGTTCGGAAAATTCCGTATCCAGCCTTGATATAGAAGAGGGCGATGAAGACGACAATCGCCAATAGGGGCATGATGTAAAGCAGGTGATGGTAAATAGATTCAATCATGGTAATAATGGTTTGTTGAAGGAGCTTTCCTTTTGAAACGAAGGGATTTAAAGTTTCTTGAAGGGGCTTCCTTCTTGTGTTTGTCTGAGCGAAAGTTAATGAATTTCTTCCTTTAAAAGGAAAATTAGACAGAATATTTTGAAATCTTGTCCTTAATTTGGAATGGAGGGTACGGAAAGGCTCAGGGGGATAAACAAAAAGGTCTGCTGATTAGCAAACCTTTGCTCTTCAGGTTGGACTTGAACCAACGACCCTCTGATTAACAGTCAGATGCT
>JAHHQU010000116.1 GCA_020026225.1 Phocaeicola sp.
TTGTATTGCCGCCCTTTACATAGGAATATCACTGACATCAATGAACGTAAAAAGTGTTATTAAGAAAGAAACAGCAACTGTAATTAAAACTCAAACATAAGTACTCCTTATTTATCTGTTTGGTTTCTGGTCTTAGTCGTAAAAACACAAGAACCGCCCCAACCTCGATTTCTCGAGGTGAGGCGTTCATTGTGTACAACTGGAGGCAAATGTGTATTCCAAATTTCAATTAGGAAATCAATTCTGCCATTCTATTTTGGTGTTGTCAAGTTGAATAATTGTGAACCAACCACCTTCATCCAAGAAAATGTCGCACATTCCAGTAATAGTTATCTTGCTACCTTCTGCGGGACGTTCCTGCCAAAACAACGAATTCTTCTCAGGTATAAATTCGATGCCGCTTTGACAGCACGCCATTGCATCACTGATAAGACACACGAAGATTTCCTCATCGGAAATTGGATTTCCGTTATTGTCTACATCCTTTGGAAAGGAAACAAAATCACCAGTTATGCTAATAACTTTTCCTTTATAGTCATTGGGGTTCATTACCATATTATAAACTTCAGCATACAACATATTTGCGCTGAATCCTGTCAAGTCGATATCAACTTTGGGATGTTCCTCTGGAATTGATGAAATCGGTGGACCGTTTTCCGGTTCACACACTGTTGGAGCATCAGTGACCTCTGTTTGCGTAGGCGAGGTAGGATTCTCTTTGGTCAGTGAAGTCTCTGGTGTCTGTGTTTGGCTCGGCGTATCTACAGAAGGAACAGACGTCTTTTGGTCAGCTTCTTTTCCTCCACACCCACTTAATAACAGGGTCAATGCTAAGGTCAGCAGGAAAAGGGATGTCCTACGCATGTCGTATACCTCCAATCACACAAGCAACCAAAAATGCAAACAAGTCAATAGCTACAATCGTTGAACCTACTGGCGTTCCTGCGACGATAGCAAGCAAAATGCCGAAAGCAGCACAAATTACAGAGCAGATTGACGAGCAAATAATAACCGCTCGATAATTTTTGAAAATACGCATTGCTGAAAGTGCCGGGAAAATGATTAAAGCAGAAATTAAAAGTGAACCGACTAACTTCATTGCCAAAACAATAATAACAGCAATCACAATAGCAATCATTAGATTATATTTTTTCACATTTAATCCTGTTGCTGCTGAAAATGTCTCATCGAAGGTAACCGCAAATATTTTGTTGTAAAGCAGAATATAGACCAAAACAACAAAAATGGAGAGAAAAACACTGAGCCACACCTGCCCGTTGGTCAAGGTCAGAATTGAGGTCGAACCAAAAAGCGTGGTACAAACATCTCCCGAAACATTTGCGGAAGCTGAAAACACATTCATCAAGAGATACCCGATAGCCAGTGCACTGACAGACATCATTGCAATGGCTGCGTCTCCCTTCAGTTTAACACGATCTCCTCCACGAAGTAAAAAAATAGCGCAAGCAATCGTAACTGGCAGAATCAGCAGCATATCGTTTGTCATATGCATAATTGCAGCAACACACATAATCCCGAACGCCACATGAGACAGTCCGTCACCGATAAATGAAAAACGCTTCAGCACTAATGTGACACCGAGCAGTGATGCACAAAATGCAATCAAAATACCAACAACCAATGCCCTGCGGACAAATGGATATTGGAAATACATCGTGAGAGTGCTTAAAATCTCAGTCATTCATGTACCTCCTGGGGAGGCAGCCTCAAGTTGTTTCTTTGATATTCTCTGGGTGTGCCAAAAAAGACGGGCCGTCTTCCAATATCTAAAATATGTGTTGCATGTCGAAGTGCTGCCTGCATATCATGGGTGATCATCATTATGGTAATGCCATCATGATTTAATTGCTGAATCAGGGCATACATTTCCTCCGTAACCCCGGGATCCAGACCAGCTACTGGCTCGTCCAGCAGAAGCATCTTTTGGGTCGCACAAAGTGCCCGGGCCAACAATACTCTTTGCTGTTGGCCACCGGACAGTTCACTGTAGCAATGATTGGTCAAATGGACGATACCCATTCTCTCAATATTTTCGGTTGCTCTGCGCTTGTCTTCTTTTCTATAAAATGGATGCCTTCCACACCTGTTCAAGCAGCCTGAGAGCACAATTTCTTTACAGGATGCAGGGAAATCTCGCTGTATGGTTGTCTGCTGAGGCAGATAGCCGATTTCTGTGGTCTTTAGGCCATCTTCCAGAATGACCCTGCCGGAAAGAGGACGCAACAGGCCGAGGCAGGTTTTCATGAGAGTGGTTTTTCCTGAACCGTTTTCTCCGACAACGCAGAGATAGTCACCTTCATCGATGTGAAATGAAAGGTCCTTTAGGACTGGCTCATTTCCATATCCAAATGTAACATTTTCACACGAGAATAATGCCATATGATGCCTCCGTTTTTTATTGCAAGGCCGTCTTCAACACATCCAGATTGGACTTCATAACATCTAAATAAGTCATGCCATCCATAATCTGCTTGTTCGTAACAGACTGCAGGGAGTTCATCATAAGGATATTCTGATTCTTATTCTTTGTGCTTTCAATTACTGTTTCTGGAATCTTATGTGTTCTGTTCTCAATGGTAATTACATTTTTGAGAGAAAGTTCATCAATTTTGTGTGCAAGTACAGTAACTGTTTCGAAGCTTGCTTCAGATTCTGCAGAACAACCAGTGAATGCTGCATAGTATTTCAGACCATAATCATCAGCCATGTAGAAAAAGGGGAAACGATCTGCAAATACAAGTGTGTTGACGGAACTGGACTTCACGGTGTCCCGATAAGCCTGGTCTAATGACTCAAGCTTTGCTTCGTAATTCTTTGCATTGGAAGCATAGACGTCTGCAAAGGCAGGATCTGCTTTGGCGATATGTTCAGCCATTGACTGAACAGCCACCTTGGCTCTGGGCAAAGACAGCCACACATGCTCATCGTTTTCTCCGTCATGGTGATGATGATCATGTTCATCATGCTGGTGCTCATCATGATCGTGGTCATCATGATCGTGGTCATCGTGATCGTGGTCATCGTGATCGTGGTCATCGTGATCGTGCTCATCATGATCGCCGTGGTCGTGGTGATGCTCCATTCCTTCGGAGATCTCCAGAGGTTTTA
>JAHHQU010000117.1 GCA_020026225.1 Phocaeicola sp.
AAGGAAGTAATTTAGAAAACACGAAATAATTTTCAATCCGGCTATGCAAGGCGATGCAAAACAAAGAATTCCGAGGTAGGTTCACCTTGAACCTACCTCGGAATTTTTATATCTGGAATCGCACATCCACATTTTCCGCATTTTTTGAATATCTCCTGTAATATAGTTTATACAGAATTTAGGATTGACTCAATTATTACTTTTTTCACAGATATGTCCAACAACCGGCTATCATAATAGTGCGAACATATTATGATAGCCGGTGTGGCCATCAATCCGCAGTATATCATGTCAACTGACAGATAGGGAATGCCGCTATCTCCAATTAATATCTATACCGAAAGCTGCGTTTAAAATTACTGCCCTTTTCGTTTTTTCATAGAAAGGAACGCCAACGCTCCAACAGAACACACAAGCATTGCACTATAAAAGTCGAGGTTGCTCATATCGCCCGTATTCGGCACGTTGTCGCCAATGTTAGGCTTTCCGGGCTCGGCAGGCTTTGCAGGTGTGGTAGGCGTGTTGGGTTCAATAGGTTTCGCAGGCTCATTGGGTTCGGACGGCTTTACAGGTTCACTGGGATTGACAGGTTTGTCAGGATTCACAGGTGCTTGTTTCCCTTTAACCGTAACCGCAATCATTTTTTGAGCAGATGCACCTTGACTGTCTGTTACTACATAAGTAATGTGGTAAATACCCGCAACATCCAAATCAACATTAGACTCTTTGATGTTTTCGTCTGTCAAGGCAATGTCCCCATCTTCTGTATCATACGCTGTTACATTCTCCAACGGATCAAAGGTATCGCCAACTGTCAGCACCACATCCTCTGCATGAATTATCGGTGCATGGTTCAATGCCAAGGCATGTAAAATCCATTTTGCATGCAAGGTGATATCGTTGTTCGGCATTGTCATTGCATCAAAATCCCACTTCATGCCAGTTTCATCATACCATCCATCAAAGGTATAACCATCCTTTACAGGGTCTGGTGTAGGTCTTGCAATGGCATGACCAACTTTTACCTTCTGAGTTGTAGGTGCTGCTCCGTTCTGCGGATCAAAGGTGACTGTTCTTTCTTTCGCTTCAAATTTTGCATACAGATCCATGTTGTGTGCAGGAACCTTGTCATTGGTAAAATCCCACTTTGTTTCAAACGTGGGCTCCAGATACCAGCCTTCCAGAACAACATCGTCTTCCAGCACAACATCCTGAGGCTCCGGCAGCAGTCCACCAATTTGATAGAATCCACTTGCATCCACGCCAAATGCCGCACCATTGTAATGGTATGTTACATTTACCTGATCTGTCCAGATTGCCGTAAGGGTAATATCTTCTGCAGGCACTACATCCGTATCAAAGTCCCAAGACTTACCCAACATATCTGCAGGGCCTGCTGTTACTTCCCAATCGAGGAACACGTGATTCTCTTTGGTCGGATCTGCAGGTTTCGTTACTTTTCCGCCAAATGTAATGGTCTGTGCAGAAACCTGCGTTCCGCCATCTGTATCAAATGTTACTGTGTATTCATTTGCTGTCCAATGAGCCTCTAAGACAATATCACGGTTTGGCATAACATCATTAACAAAATCCCATTCACCTACAGCTCTGCGGCTGCGCAGAGTATTCGTTGAAGTCTTTTTCAGATACCATCCATCAAAGGTATAACCATCCTTTACAGGGTCTGGTGTAGGTCTTGCAATGGCATGACCAACTTTTACCTTCTGAGTTGTAGGTGCTGCTCCGTTCTGCGGATCAAAGGTGACTGTTCTTTCTTTCGCTTCAAATTTTGCATACAGATCCATGTTGTGTGCAGGAACCTTGTCATTGGTAAAATCCCACTTTGTTTCAAACGTGGGCTCCAGATACCAGCCTTCCAGAACAACATCGTCTTCCAGCACAACATCCTGAGGCTCCGGCAGCAGTCCACCAATTTGATAGAATCCACTTGCATCCACGCCAAATGCCGCACCATTGTAATGGTATGTTACATTTACCTGATCTGTCCAGATTGCCGTAAGGGTAATATCTTCTGCAGGCACTACATCCGTATCAAAGTCCCAAGACTTACCCAACATATCTGCAGGGCCTGCTGTTACTTCCCAATCGAGGAACACGTGATTCTCTTTGGTCGGATCTGCAGGTTTCGTTACTTTTCCGCCAAATGTAATGGTCTGTGCAGGAACCTGCGTTCCGCCATCTGTATCAAATGTTACTGTGTAGTTATTTACTGTCCAAACAGCTTTTAATGTAATATCTTTTGCAGGCATTAAACTGTTGTTAAAATCCCAAACAATATCTGTATCTTTGTCAATCCAAGTTACAAATGTATGACCTTCTTTTGTTGGGTCTGTTGGTTTTGATATTTTTTTGCCGAATTCAACTGCATGTTCTCTTGTTGGATTTCCGTTGTCTTCGTCAAATGTTACTGTATATTCATTCACAAGCCAATGTGCTGTTAATGTGATATTCTTTGCAGGCATTCTATCTGTTGTAAAATCCCACTTTGTTCCATCTTCGCTATACCAACCATCAAAAGCATATCCTTCTTTTGTTGGGGATTGTTGTGGTTCTGTTATTTTATTACCAACAACAACTGTTTGCTGTTTTGGCACAGGTGTTCCGCCATCTGTATCAAAACGCACCACGAACTCACTCAGATCGGCTTCCAGATTAATCCTCATCGGAAACGCTCTTCCAGTATCGTACTGGTATGTTCCGTGGCCGGTTGGCACACTTAGCGTATGATTTGCAGCGTCAAAGGTCACGCCTTCTGGATTATGCACTTTGCCGGCATCAAAATCACCAGGCAACTTACTATAATCAAAATTGTATCTTTGTGGAATACGATATGACTGAGGACTCCATTGCGATTGCGAATCCTGCAACCTGGTATTATGTGATAGATCCAGACTGGTCAGCTGATTAGTTGCACAATCTAGATTGGTCAACGCAGTGTTATTGCTAAGGTCCAAACTGGTCAGCTTGTTAACGTTGCAATCCAGATTTTTCAGCG
>JAHHQU010000118.1 GCA_020026225.1 Phocaeicola sp.
GAAGATAGATATCCAGCTGGTTTTGAACATCAAGTTCATTTACCAGCCATCCACGAGCCATGCACAACCGTTTAAAATCTTCAATACGGTTTACGCCATTCATTTCCTTCAGGGTAACTACAACACCAAATGGTAGGGATTTTTTCCCGTTTGGCTCCATTCGTTCTTTTGTTTTGATGCTCAGTCCCCAGAGTCCAGAATCATATGCCTTGCGAGGAACTGCTCTTGTCTTGATAATATCACTAATGTGTTTGACATTATCCCATTTACGATATTCTTTTCGAGCATCTTCTTCGTAAATAACATTCAAGCCCTCATCAGACTGCCTGTTGGAATTAATGGAGGAGATGGTGGTTTTACCATTCTTCGTGACAATTCGTCCAAAATGGATGTCCATTTCTGTGCTTGTGTAATCAACACCCTGATTACGATCACACTGAGGGAAGTACACTAGGGTCGCCCGGGCATAAAACGGATGTGCGTTTTTCACAACGGGGACAGGCAGATTGTAGTTGTATGTTTCAAAAGCTTCGGTGGTTCCGCTCAAGATAAAGCGGATTTCATCATCACGTGAATGGATGATATCTGAAATATGAACAGGGACTACACCATAGCCGACTGTATGGGAAGGATCGTCTTTGCGATCCCAGCCAGCGGCTGCATCAATGATAAGCGCCTTTGCAATTTCTCTTGTTAAGCCCATGTTATATATCAGAAATGCCAGTTTTCTCGTAATCCAAGGAGCAGCGAAGGAAGTTCCGGAAACATATACAGCGCCCAAGTCATCTCTGCAAGCTACAATTTTATCGTAACAGTTCGGGCCATCACCACCATAGTAGCTCACATCTGGTTTATTGAAGAAAGAAAGCACCGGACCAACACGGGTATAGGAGGCGCTGTTCTTTCTAAAATCAACAGCGTTAACTACGAGAGCATTCAGTGAATCAGCCGGAGATCCGATTTTCATTGGTATTTTAGTTGCATTAGCTGGGCGATTCGTGCCGGCTACTACAAAAAGGACATCATATTCACTTTGAATACGGTCCAATTCAGCAGCTTCTGGAGATATGAAATTATCCTTTATTTCCATAGCAGAGCCAAGAGACAGATTCCACACCTTGATGTCGCGGTTGGAGGAGACGATTTGCCGAATCAATTTCAGAACAGCAAAAGAGCTCATAGGTCCATCTGTAGCAACGCCAAAATGTCTGACGCGAAAACGGCCGCATCCATCATCTATATCAGGATTTCCGTGGGGACCATCCACAATAATGGATGTAACTTCAGTCCCGTGATAAAAATCCTCTTTCTTCAAGGGAATGCTGGAATCAAGCATATTGCGATAGTCAACCCATTCATGAAAATAAACCTTTTCGTTGAACTGTGTATCGATGACTCCAATAATAGGCTCATTTTGAGGTGCTGGAATCAGTTCTGCGTCAGTCCAGCTCTCATCTTCATCGAATTGTAGAATGTCATCTTTCGTAAGCTCTGCGAAGTCCTTCACATCCATCGCAATCAAGTATGGAGCTTGATTCAAAAGAAGGCCAATCTCTTCAGGATGCAATCGAAGGGTGGTTTCATCGATGATTCGGTCATCGAAGATATTGATTCCGAATTTTTTCAACAGCTGTTTGGTATCTACGTTGGTTCTGAAAATAGTGACAATCGACTCTTCTTTTATTTGGTCAGAGACACGGTCAATTCCGAAAGATTCCACATAGAGTCCATCAAGCACTACTTTTAAGAATGTGGATTTTGGCAGGATATCTTTGTATAGATAATTGCCCTGAGTGTTGATTTTTTCGGTGTCTGCTGAACCAATTTTTCCGGAATACCCGGCATCTATAATATCTGCAGCTTTAGATAATAACTCAATGGATTTCTGTAATGCCACTAATGGAATATAGTGAGTAAATACATGCTTTTGGATAGAATTTCCATCCTTATCAGGTTCCCAGATGAATTTTGCTCCACGAATCGATGCAGTCGGTGCTTTGCTACTGTCAGAAAGCAAAATGCGAATGCGGTTGCTTTTAGCCACAACATGCTTATAGTGTACACTGACCAATGCACCGGCGATCTCTCGATGTTGTCCCCAAAACTTCAGAATATCTTGTAACTGAGTGGACATGGTTCTTAAATGAGCCGATGTTACAAACTTATTTTTCGGCAAATTAAGTGGTCCAAATGAAGCTGTGTTGGGACGCTGTTCAAAGCGACCTTTTAGTGTCAGAATATTATTCATTCAGTGGACCACCTTTCAATTCCCGAGCTACACTACTCTTGGATTTTTTTGTTAAAATCTCAATTTCTCGTACAGTAAAATTTTGAGACTGAAGCAACTGGAGGTTTTCGGGTCTTTCGCCATATGCAGCAGAATAAAGTCTTCTAAAATAATCCTGCCCGTCTTGAGGATCGCTGAATGCGATTGCACTGCGAATCAGATTTTTTAAGTCGCCAGGATAAGGCAACGGGTCCATCAAATTCATGATCTTCCGGAACAAACGTACATCCCGATTGGCTAATTTCAGTTTTGTGAGATAGCGATCAAGCATCTTTTCAGCAATCGACATAAGGTCTTCATTGCTGTATTGATTGAAATTTATAACCGAATCAAACCTTCTGATTAAGGCCTTGTCGAAATGGTCGTACAAATTGGTTGTAGCAATTAGTACAATGTTTTCGTTTATACGATCAAAACCTTTGAGCATAGCTGAAGTGGCTCTGCCCATTTCTCGTAAATCATTCGGATCAGTTCGGTCCAGAGCTATCGCATCAATTTCATCGAAAAGAACAATCACACGCTCTGGCTGTGGGAAGCTGTTGATTTCAGCAAAGAGTGTAGACAAATTCTTTTGAGTCTGACCCAATTTGCTATCAACAACAGTCGAAAAATCTACCATAAAGATTTCGCGTTCTAGAATACGCGCAAGTTGTTTTACCGCTTCTGTTTTGCCTGTGCCAGG
>JAHHQU010000119.1 GCA_020026225.1 Phocaeicola sp.
ATACACAAAGTTATAAAATCTTTGAAATTATCCCCTCAACTTTTTACATTGATCCCAAACCCGTTCCAAACATAAAGCTTACAACCTTGCTTATACAATGATACCGGCTATCTGATTTCCACTGGCCGCATACAGCAGCCACACAACAGAAAACGAATCATCCGCTGAACAAAACACCAATAGAAAATACCCACCCAAAGATTCTTAACCTTATTAACGTAAGCTGTGGAAATGATGCCCAAAGGAATATTCCAAATAGAAGATTCTGCCAACGAACAAATATTCTCCTTTTGAACGGAATGGTATCTGTAAAGTCTCTTTACACCGATTGTAAAGAGACTTTACAATCGGTGTGGTATAAATTTTACAATTCCCACATTATCAACTCATTGCATTCCTTGGCAAGGCATTTGCTATTCGTATCATGTCAGCCACACTTTGTAAAACAAATATGGCAGACGAATTAGATTATAGAATGTTTGATATTAAAGCGATATATTTGTACGTATGAAAAGTCTGATGCAATTATTCAAAGGGGCAGGATGGCTGAACATCCTGGGTATGTCGGCAGCCTTCGCCGCCTTATATATAATCTTGGTACAAGTGAATCACGACTTGAACTTCAATCGCTCCATAAAGGACAGTGAGAGAATCTATATTGTAGCCCATCCCAGTTGGGTTACAGAAGACCATTTTATGCTGTCGTCCAATCGCCCCAAGACAGAGTTTACTCTAACGCAATCCTCAAAAATTGAGAGCTTCGGATTGATCGGAACCGCATCACCCGAGCAGTCCGTTACCCTTTTCTCAGAAGGTAAAGAAGGGAACAAATTCAAGGCAAGATGCTTTCGTGTTTCAGCTGGTGCCATTAAGCTGTTGGGATTTGAACCTGTCGCAGGAAGTTTTCACAACATGGCTTCCGGAACAAATGTAGCGATAAGCAAACGATTGGCCACACGCATGAATGCGAAGATTGGAGATTACATCGATGGCATCGACAATAACACAGCATATACCATCGCTGCAATCTACAAGGATATGCCAGCCAATACCGAATTCAGCGAAATAGACTTGTTCAGTTCAAATGGATTGGAGACTGAAAATATAGATAACTCCAGCCTTTGGGGGTATCGCTATTTCGTCAAGCTTTATTCTAATCAAGACAAAGAAAGTTTTGAGAGTGAAGCAAACGCCATGATTAAAGCTCAGTTTGCATCAGCATCAGGAAAAGCTGATAATGCCAAAGACAACTATATCCTTGATCGTACTTTGATCACCCTACTACCTATCAACGATCTTCATTTTAACCAACAGATAGACTTCTATCGTTTTACAGCAGACAAGACCAGCTGTTTAGTGCTGATAGGGATAGCCATCCTGATCCTACTGATTACACTGATCAATTATGTCAACTTCTTCTTGGCACAGATACCTTTACGTTTACGTTCAGTCAACACCAAGAAAATACTAGGTAGCAACCGCTTGTCTTTGGTCATGCAGTTTATATTAGAATCCAGTTGTTTTGTGCTCATAGCACTTCTAGTCTCAACCATTGCAATTATACTGATGAAAGACTCTTCTTATACGCAATTGCTGAGTTGCAGTCTGGCCTTATCTGAGAATCTTGACGTTGTCTGCATTACCATTCTGATAGCCTTGTTCATGACAATAGCAGCCAGTGTTTACCCAGCCATATACATCACTTCGTTCCCCGTAGCAATGGCCATTAAAGGTTCAATGGGGTCTTCAAAAGGGAACACCTCTTTTCAATACATATTATTGGGATTCCAGTTTGTTGTCACCTTGGTCTTTGTCATCTGCTCATTACTTTTGAGAATGGAATATAATTACATGATGGACTACGACATGGGATTCAACAAAGAATCATTATACTCCATGGATCTGAATGATTCGGAAGTCCAGCCACAACTTCTTATGGATGAATTGAAGAAATCTCCCATAACCAAGGATCTCACACTGTGCGATTCTCCTATAGTCTGTTCCGATGTGAGCATAATGCAAGAAGATGAAAATGAATATATATTTTTCAAGGTAGCTCCCAACTTCTTGAAGTTTATGGGGATAAAAGTGACTGAAGGCCGAGATTTCACGGAATCAGATAAAAAAGGAGACTCACCTGTAAGAATATTCAATGAAATATCCAAGAAGAAGATGGATTTGAAAGTAGGGAAAGATAACGTAATCGGCTTTTGCAATAACTTTCATTTCCAATCGCTTCTGTATAATCTCTCACCTTATGCATTTATTGTGAAGAAAGAAGATCGTGATCGTTCGCTCCTAAAACATATTTATATCCGAACCCTGCCGGGGGTTTCTTATGAGAGATTGAAAGAAACCGTAACCGATGCTTTGGCAAATGTATCACATGGAGAGAAAATAGACAACCTATCACTAAAGTCTTTCAATGACGAACTGACAGAACAATACCAAGATCAGAAAAATGACATGGCAACAGTCACCTTATTCTCCATCCTTGCCATTACCATTTCACTGATGGGTATAGTAGGATTGCTTCTGTTCGAAACTACTTATCGGCGAAAGGAAATAGGAATCCGTAAGGTACACGGAGCAGAGATTTCAGAGATTCTTCAGATGTTTAACACACGATTTGTCGGTCTGTTATTCGTATGCTTCGCCATTGCCGCTCCTATCAGTTATTTCATTATGGATTACTATTACAGCACATTCGCTTATCGTGCCCCACTCACCCCATGGATCTTTATAGCATCCTTCTTCATCGTGCTCCTCATTACTGTCGTCGTAGTGACCGTCAGCACCTATAAGGCAGCTTCCGAGAATCCATCTGTATCGTTGAAAAGTGAATAAGTAGTCGTCCCTTAAAAAGCCCATTTTTGCGAGATATTGTTCAAGCACAGTA
>JAHHQU010000120.1 GCA_020026225.1 Phocaeicola sp.
GCCCTTTTGTTTATTTTAAATTTAATTTACTTTTCAAGTGGTTTCATTGTTGGGATTTTCGTTGAAATAGCGCTTATCCCGTTAAACCTCACCATTTGGGCCTATATGTGACGGTTGTTTTTTTATTTTTTCCTTACCCAGTACATATCGGTATCGACCTGTGTCGATTTGATGTATGATTTGATGTATGATGTACGATTCTCGTTCTCAAAGAAGTCCTAAAGGACTCAGAACAATTCTCATTATAACTACAAAGCGAAAAAAATCAAGAGGCTTCCAATAAGCGCCTACCTCCTTAGAAGTGACATATCTCATCTATCAACGAATATACCTTCATCAAGGCAGTCTCTTATCTTATGAAATATAGTATAGAAAGAACAGATAATGCATGATACAATGTAAATGATAGAAGATCTTAAATTGTTAGATAAATCAAAGTAAACTTAACAGATGGATTTCAGAAAGTGAGGGATTCAAATGAAGAAAAAGACAGGGATTGCAATTAGTTTATTCGTGGTAGCCTTTGTTATTGCATATTTCATTTGTAGCTTTTGTATTCCAGGATGGAAAGTTAAGTTGGACGCTGATGCAACGACCGTCTTTATTGAAAATCTTAAAATATTGTGGCCAATTAAAGCATTGATTTCACTTGTGGCCGGTGCTGTGATTGCCTCCGTTCCATTTTGGCTGCGGAAAAAGGAACTGTAAGTGTTACATCTATTCCGATTTATCTAACACAACGTACTAATATAAAAGGAGAAGGAACCGCAGGTATGCGGTCCCTTCTCCTTTTGTTTATGCCTCTTTCTGATCAGCCTGAAAATAGACATCAAGGCCATCGAACTCTTTCTTTTTGAGTTCTTTGGTAACATCCGTGTAGATGTTCAATGTTGTGGAAATATCCTTATGCCCAAGTGCATCCTGAATCACCTTTACATTAACGCCCGCTTCACACATTCTCGTTGTAAATGTATGTCGCAGAGAATGACAGCTGAAATGAGGAAGCAGTACTTCCGGATTTTCACTTTTTAAGAACTGTTCATCATTGCAGTCCCTGATAATACGGCGGATTGCTTTGTTGAGGGTTCCCTGGTGCTGAGTCTTTCCGAAACGATTGATGAAAATGAAATCTGTGTATCCGTCGATAGTAACCTCGCAATGAATGCCAAGAGTTTCTTGCTTCTTCTTTTCCATCAAAAACGCTTCTTTAACAAAGCCCAGCATCGGAACCTGACGGACACCAGCTACGGTCTTTGGAGAATGGACATTGAAATAGCAACTGCTTTTGCTGTCCGCTGGACGGTGGTCATAATAAACTAAAGTGTGGTTTACATCAATGATACCGTTTTCCAGATCAATATCACTCCATCTTAGTCCTGTAACTTCTCCCACACGCAAGCCAGTGCCAACCATCACTGCAAACACTGGATACCACTGCTGATTCTGCGGTGTGCTTTTCAGGTATTCAAGAAACAGATTTTGCTCCGGAACAGTTAAGCCTCTGCGTTTCTCTGTCTTGAACACATGGGATTGTTTCAGTTCCTTCATAACATTATCGGACGGATTATTGCGAATATAATCATCGTCAACTGCCAGCTGAAGAACTTGATGCAGAATCGTGTGGATACTATCAATGGTGGATGCCTGCAGGTGTCTCTCGTCCACAAGATAGTTGTAGTACCGCTTTACATCCGACTTCTTGAGATCACACACACGCTTTTTTCCAATCGTGCATCTTACGAAAGTTTCATACATATACTTGTAGTTCTCAAATGTATTGTTCTTAAGGCCACGCTTAATGTCGATCCACAGATCAAACAGTTCGTTCACAGTGGTGTATCGTGCTTCGGTTTTAATCCCATCACTGATGTCCTTGGAAATCATTTCTTCTTTTTCCCGAAGCTCATCAAGGGTTTTCGCATAGACAAAATTTCTCTTTTTATTACCATCTGTCCACGCATACTGGTACAGGCCGTTGGGCCTCTGCAATTCTCCTTTTCTCAGGATGACTCTTGCTTTGTCTTTTCTCTTTGCTGTTGCCATTGTTTTACCTCCTATATCTCATACTTCTTGTCGAGATACTTTTCCATTTGCTCTCTTAGCACGAAAGGTTTCTCGCTCATATACATCACAAAAGAGCAATCTCTCCGCTTAATCAGCCGCCTTATCTTTTGTGGGCCAATCCCGAAGTAGGCTGACGCTTCTTCTATGCTCAGGCACTTTTTCTTCCAGATTGGTTCTTCGGCAGGCCGATTTTTGATTGCCATTCTATAAATGGCATTTTCCTCACACATAGCATAACTCCCTATACTGAATAGACTTGTTCGAGATACTGCTCAAACAGCCGTCTTTTAATCAATCTTTTATTGCCGACCCAGAGAACAAACTCACAATTTTCTTTATTGGTAATGTCTCTGAGTCGATCTCTGCCAATTCCAGAATAAGCAACTGCTTCCTCGATTGTCAGGGTGGCTTTATGCCATATCGGTATCTCAAACCGTCCGCCGCTGCTTGTACATTCTTTATCATCCATGCTGTTCACCTCTTTCTTTCAGCGTACCTATATCTTATGTAAAAAGTGCCGATAAGCCAATGATGCGAATTGGCTTATCGCACACTTGACTTTTGGAATATCTTTTATATAGAAAACATTCGATCCAGATATTCCTCCAGCTTTTCTCTCTTAAACAATCTCTTGGTGCCGTTCCACAGGACAAAAGTACAGTTCTCACTGTCGG
>JAHHQU010000121.1 GCA_020026225.1 Phocaeicola sp.
CAATCGAATCCTTCCACGCAAAACCTCCACAGCCATGCTTCCAGCCTTTCAGCCTAATCCCGAATTTGCCGCAGGGTTGAATCTCCCCATGGTGGAGGAGGCAACTATCGTAGAGGAGCATCCCGTAACTCCGATTGTATCGTTGGAAACTGCACCGCGCACCCGTCACTTTATCGAGGCCAACACCAAGCCTGTCGATATGGCCCATCTGAAGAATGATTGTGTCGTTCCCGTATTCAGTAAAGACAACGAGGTAACGATCTCCCACCAGAGCTTTATCGAGACCGTTTGGAATGCCGCTCATCGTTTGTTTCCTCAGGAGGTCATCAACACGCCCGACATTGTCGTTTCGCATATCATCAAGGGACGAATTCCCGAGGCTATCCACAAGCCCGTGAACCAACTCTTGGAGACGGATAAGACCATCTATTACGAGCGCATGGCCTTCTGTTTCGAGATCCCCTCGATTTACGAGGAGGTGGCAGGCAATCGGTTGAATCTTTCGATTGGAGGAGTGAGGGCCTATAACCACGAAAATCTCTATTCGAAAAAGACAGTCGAGAAGTTCAAGGTCTTTATCGGATTTAAGAACCTCGTCTGCTGCAACCTGTGTGTATCGACCGACGGATTCAAGCGGGAGTTGCGGGTGATGAGCGTGCAGGATCTGTTTGAGGCTTCGTTGCAGTTGTTCCAGCAGTACGATGCCGAACGGCATATGCGGCAGATGGCAGCCTTACAGCGGCAATTGCTCACGGAACACCAGTTTGCCCAGTTGATTGGCAAGGCACGCCTGTATCAATACCTGCCCACAGCCGAGAAACGGCAGCTTCCAGCCATGGAGTTTACCGACTGCCACATCAATGCCGTGGCAAAGGCTTACTACACGGACGAGAACTTTTCCAGAGGAACGAATCCCGAAATTGACCTATGGAAGGTCTACAACCTCTTTACTGGGGCCAACAAGTCCAGCTATATCGACACCTTCCTTGACAGGTCGCTGAATGCAACGGAGTTGATTGCAGGAATCGGTCGGGCCTTGGAGGGGGATACCGAGTACAGCTGGTTTGTGGAATAGCGCAATGCTCTTTACAGAGAAGAATACCCTTGCTGCCCCTCGGGCGGCAGGGGTATTTTCCTATGCTCCAAAACAAAGCGCACCAACATATAGCAAGAAAGCTATATCACTTATAATCTACACATTACGTTTTACTGCAAAATCCGTAGAACACGGATGTGGAATCTATGCCGACGCAAAGTCGGAATCCGAGGTTTTGAAGATCCTGAAAAGCAGAATTTCAGGGTTTATGCAGGCGTAAAGTTGAGATTCGTGCAGATCTGCCCAAATTCAGAAGAACAAAGTTCTCTTTCCAGCTGAATTGTTGTTGTCGGAAAACTTTGTTTTAGCGAAATTTGTATCTGCAACAACCCCGAAAAAAAGGGCCGATGTCGTTGCATTTCCAAGATAAGTTTCCTACATTTGCAGGAGACATATTGAATTACGGAAGTGTAACTTTATTCTCGTGCGACGAACGTAGGAAATTCAAGCACAATAGAGAGAATAAGTGGCATTGCCCTCCCGTCGTATCTTCACGATACAGGCGCGGGGTTGTTGCTTATTTTATCTATTGGGTTTCCTACGACCTGTCGCACTAAAATAAAGCTCCAGCCCTGCGCTTTCTTTATTTACTTACCACATCTTTGGGCTGATGATGTATAAATAACAATGCAGCATGTTACCTCCATGTCGGCTCAATGACCGAAGCCAAAGTATTATTACGAACATATATCGTAATATTAAAGGCCATCCTAAATTCACTCATTTAACAGTTCGTCTTAGTTCCGAACGGATTACTACAGGATTTATGTCTATTGAAGTTTCAAATAATGGGCAGCCTATAAATTTATTTATGTTTTGCCCTAACTGGATGGGAAATATAGATTCTGTAGCTATTTATGGTTCCAATTTAAATAGACATTATTCGACAATCTCTAAAACTCTCAACATATTTGGACTCCCTGTAATTGGAATTGACATGGATAGCGGTATGTCTGATTTTGTAGATGTTCAAATTGGTAAATACTAAGGCTAAAACATATGATTTTTTTATTCGGTATTGAGAAAGAGGCAGAAATATACTGCTTATCTACAAAAGTTGCACTTGTAAAACAAGCAAAGGAGATTGAACTTCAAATTGTAGAAATGTCTAATAATTTAGTCGCTATGGGAACTATTAACCTCCCATATTCTACAATCCTTCAGTTCATGGTTATGTGGACCGAACAAGCTGTTAAAACTGTTGGGTGGGATATTAACGATGAAGATAGCGTATCTTGGTGGATTGGCCTTTTTGCAAAAAGCTATATCCATGCCAAGAACGATGATACCCATTCTTTCGATGAAATTTTCAAATCGGTATTCATTACTTACTTTAAAAATAAATAATTATGAAAAAGCTTCTTATTACAACTATTTTCCTTTGCGTATACGGTGTTGCTAAATCCCAGAACATAACCTATACTCCGTTCTTTCGGGACACACCTCGTCAGAACGAACAACAGTATCAGCCACAACAGCAAACACAAAGATTACGAACAACAGCTTATCAAATCGATTATAACGGGAATTATACAAAGATTCCCATTCAAGTAACCGTTACAACCTATATTCA
>JAHHQU010000122.1 GCA_020026225.1 Phocaeicola sp.
TTTCTGCTTAACTATTCAAAAAACGGCTTCAAAGCACACATTTACAAATGCGGAACAATGCTGCATATCTCCCTGAAAACCCAATAGTTTACATTATTCTTCCTAAATCCATCCGAAATCGGGCGAGTTTGTTTATATTTGTCGTAAAACTTAATCTAACAAACTAGCATGAACAAGCTATTCACTATACTCTTTTTCATATTCAGCCTCGTCGCACCCATTCAAGCACAGAAAGTAGGTTTGGTTCTTAGCGGTGGAGGTGCAAAAGGGATGACTCACATTGGCATCATCCGTGCATTGGAAGAAAACAACATTCCCATTGATTACATTACAGGAACGTCCATGGGAGCTATCGTAGGTTCAATGTATGCCATGGGATATTCTCCAGACGATATGGAAAAGCTCCTTAAGTCAGAAAGCTTCAAACTTTGGTATCAAGGAGGAATTGAAGAAAAATATCAATACTATTTCAAGAAGACACCAAACACTCCTGAGTTCATCAACATTCGTGTCTCTTTAAAGAACCCGCTCCACAAGGTGAAGGCTCAAATTTTGCCATCGAGCGTGGTAGACCCTATTCAAATGAACATTGTATTCGTGGAGTTGTTCGGACAAGCAACCGCCTCATGCAGGAATGACTTCAACCAGTTGTTCGTGCCTTTCCGCTGTGTCGCTTCCGATATTTACAACAAGAAACCGATAATCTTTAAAAGCGGCGACTTAGGAGATGCGGTACGTGCTTCCATGAGTTTTCCTGGAATGTTCAAGCCCATTGAAATAGATTCAGTACTTGCTTACGACGGAGGTATTTACGATAACTTCCCTGTAAATACGATGATCAATGATTTCCACCCAGACATCATCATCGGCAGCGTGGTCAGTTCCAATCCAAGCAAGCCACAAGAAGGAGAAATCATGAGCCAGTTGGAAAATATGATTATGCAGAAAACGGACTACACCATTCCTGACTCACTGGGTATCCTCATGACCTTCAAATATAACAACGTAAACTTGATGGACTTCAACCGCTTTGACGAACTTCATGAGATTGGTTATAAACGAACCATGGAACTCATGGATTCCATCAAAGGACGAATATCGCGTAGAGTCAATCTAAAACAGCTGGAAAAGAGGCGATTGGACTACAAACGCGAACTGCCTGAAATGCTTTTCAAGGATATTGAAATAGATGGAGCGAATGAGCTGCAACAAAAATACATCCGTAAAGCCTTCCACTCGGACGAAGAAAATACGTTCACCCTTGAGGAACTGAGAAAAGGATACTTCAAGCTGATGTCTGATAATATGATTTCTGAAATCATCCCGCACGTCATCTATGATTATGAGGATCAAACATTTACCTTGCGTCTGAAAGTAAAAATGGCAGACGACCTATCCTTACGTGTAGGAGGAAATGTAAGTTCCAACGGTGCAAACCAAATTTATGTAGGTGCTACGTATCATAATCTTGCAGGCTATTCCAAGGAGTTTTCCATCGACGGACAGTTGGGACAGATTTACAACAACATCCAGCTGTCGGCACGTTTTGACCTGCCTACACATATTCCAACGTCGTATCGACTGGTGGCCGCCTTGTCAACCTTCGATTACTTGAAGCAAGAAAAACTTTTCACCAAAGGAAATGCACCCAGCTTCAACAAGACGCGTGAAGAATACTTCAAGTTCATGTTGAGCATGCCATTTCTGAATCGCCAGAAAGTGGAATTCAGCATCGGAGCAGCTTCCTTACAAGACCAATATTTTCAGACGAATGTCATTGATTTCAGCAATGCAAAGCACGACAAGAGCAAATATACCATCTTTGGAGGATCTGTGGCATTGGATGGAAATACATTGAACAGCAAGCAATATCCTACGGCAGGACGACGTGAAAGACTATCCGCTCACATCTACACAGGAAAAGAAACCTTGGCACTGGGAACCGGAACGGATCCATTTGAAGGTGGTTATGAATATACCCAGTCTTGGCTGCAGATGACGTATGAATTCGAGATGTACCACAAACTGAAGAAATCATTCATCTTAGGCACCTATTTGAAGAGCTATTATTCCTCAAGGAATTTCAGCAACAACTACCGAGCTACCATGATGCAGGCAGGAGACTTCTCGCCTACGCCACACAGCTGTACCGCCTACAATGAAGCATTCCGTGCCAATCAGTATCTGGGTGCCGGTATGATTCCTATTTATGAATTCAACTCCGTTTTCCATGCCCGACTGGGAATCTATGGCTTTGCTCCGATATTTCCCATTGTACAGGATAACCAGAACAAAGCACGATACGGAAAAATTTTCAGCAAGGCAGAATTTTTAAGCGATTTATCGCTCGTCATCAAATTACCGTTCGGTGCAATCAGTGCATACGTAAACTACTATAGTTCACCGAGAAACAATTGGAATGCTGGAATTACATTGGGTTGGCAGATATTACCAGAGCGATTTATCCACTAATTTTTGGAAAAAATATCGTTCAAAAATTTGCTGATTAGGAAATAATGTCTACCTTTGCACTCGTTAAACAAAAACGATATGGCCGCGTAGCTCAACTGAATAGAGTAGCTGACTACGGATCAGCCGGTTACA
>JAHHQU010000123.1 GCA_020026225.1 Phocaeicola sp.
TGTATAACCGCTTCGCAAGGAAGTTCGGCTATACAGCGCTCTTTTTTTTAAAAAAAGGGTGATTTGACACACCCTCTTTTTATTCTGGATGATGAATAAAAAAGATAATGACATCTTTGATTTTATGATGATCCGCAAGGTTTAAATAAATATATCATGAGAATAACAAGGAAGGATTTGTTTTCTTTCATATATATACGATTTATATACTACAATATACAAATATTACTCATTTTATGCATACAAATCACGTATAAGCTTGGATTTCACGTATATTTTTGCGTAAATTTGCATCCGCTTATAAAAATACATATTATTCAATGAAAAATCAAAAGAAGAACTTACCCTCACCGCTCCTTTCCGTAGTTCCCATTCTGGTAATGGTGGGCTTGCTATACATTACAATCCGCACTTTTGGCAGCGATGCTCTTACCGGAGGTAGTCAGATTGTCTTGCTTACGACTACCGCCGTTGCTTCTATGTTGGCCATTGGTTTCTGTAAAGTAAAATGGCAGACTCTCGAGAATGCCATCTGCAAGAACATCCATGGAGTCTCTACCGCCATCATCATCTTACTTCTTATTGGTGCCTTATCGGGCAGCTGGATGGTCAGCGGCATTGTTCCTACCATGATTTACTACGGAATGCAGATGATTCACCCCAGCTTCTTTCTAACTTCCTGCTGCATCATCTGTGCTGTGGTTTCAGTCATGACCGGCAGTTCGTGGACAACCATTGCTACCATCGGCATTGCCTTGATGGGAATTGGGGAAGCACAAGGATTCTCACCTGGATGGGTGGCCGGAGCCATCATTTCAGGTGCTTATTTCGGTGACAAGATTTCTCCTTTGTCGGATACTACAGTATTGGCTTCATCGGTAACCAATACTCCTCTGTTCAGCCACATCCGTTACATGATGTATACCACCGTACCATCGGTCATCATTACCTTGATTATTTTTACCATCGCAGGATTCTCGCACGCAAGTGACGCTTCGACACAGATTGCCGAATACGCAGCAGCCTTGAATTCAACTTTTCACATATCTCCTTGGCTGATGACGGTGCCCATCCTGACTGCTATTCTGATAGCACGTCAGATACCTTCCCTCATCACTCTGTTCGTTTCGGCTTCCTTGGCTGGTATTTGTGCCATCATCGTACAGCCGGAACTGCTGCAGGAAGTTGCCGGTGCAAGTGCAACCAATGCACAAGCTCTTTTTAAAGGTTTGTTCATGACTTTCTATGGAAGTACCCACATTGAAACGGGAAATGCCGCACTGAACGATCTCGTAACCACCCGAGGAATGGCAGGCATGCTGAACACCATCTGGCTCATTATCTGTGCCATGTGCTTCGGAGGATCCATGCAGGCCAGCGGCATGCTGGAAAGTCTCACATCGGTATTCCTCCGTTTCATGAAGAAAGGAGTGGGTATGGTCACTTCAACGGTTTGTTCTGGACTTTTCTTGAACATCGTGACGGCCGACCAGTACATATCCATCATCTTGACGGGAAACATGTTCAAGGATATTTACAAGAAGAACGGCTATGACAGCCGCGTGTTGAGCCGTACTACCGAAGATGCCGTTACCGTCACTTCTGTATTGATTCCATGGAATACTTGCGGCATGACACAAGCCACCATTTTGGGCGTAAGCACGCTGACCTATCTGCCCTATTGTTTCTTCAATATTCTAAGCCCACTCATGAGTATCTTCATGATGGCTATCGGCTTCAATATAAAGCGTTTGTCGAAACCGCAAGAGTCTGTAACCGAAAACGTATAAATAAAAGACACACCAACTAAACAGAAGCATAAGCGAAAGAAAGAAATCCCCTTGGGAAAACGCTTCAGGTCCAAGACTTCCTCAAAGAAAGGATTTCCTTTCCCAAACAAAGAGCGCCCTATCCAACTCATTACTGAATTGTGATAGGGCGCTTCATTTTCAACCGTCTGACCGACAGATCCGAGATTCTTTATGGTTCAATGACTGCCTGTCACTTACTCCAATCTCTCGGAGCTGGAACAGGTGGCAACGGCTTGCGATTCTTCAATTGCTTCATCACTTCCTCGATGGCACAATCCAACTGCTGGTCTTCTCCGTTCCATTCACGAATCGGATCGTTGTCAATCAGAATATCTGGATCAACCCCATGATTCTCTATAATCCATTCACCTGTTTTTGCATCATAACTGGTGAAGAAAGGCACACGGATATCCGTTCCATCCATATAAGGAAGCGAACCACTGATACCGATAATGCCACCCCATGTGCGAGTACCGATCAATTTACCCAAACCAAGAGCACGGAATCCCCAAGGGAACAAGTCACCATCAGATGCCGAATACTTATTAATCAAGCAAACCTTCGGTCCCACCTGTACTGCATCTGGTACTATTCCAATCATGGACGACCCACGACTCATGGTCAATCGATACGCCTCACGAGACAAGCGTTCCAAAATCATAGGAGAAACATTACCACCTCCGTTGGCACGGTCATCAATTATCAAACCTTCCTTATGTAGTCGTCCCTTAAGAACATCTTTATCTATTGATATTCAATAATTTAGTTT
>JAHHQU010000124.1 GCA_020026225.1 Phocaeicola sp.
AAGTTCGTGTGACGAGCAAGTCATGTTGATGGCTGTTTAACTGAGTTAAACTCTGATTAAACCTATTGTTTCGTCAATAGTAGCCTAAGAGCAGGTGCGACATCAGTTGTGCTAAGCTGCTCTGAAAAGGTAACCCTCCCGAAAGGGGAAGAATGAACCGTGAGGGAATTTCAACGACCGCAAGCGTTATGCAGTCTGGGGGCTTGGCTCAATGGTATGGTTAGCGCAAGCGAACTGTTATTTAAAGGTCGTTAAGTCGAACAAGCCAAACAACGCTGATAGGCTTGAACCAAAAGGTAAAGCGGTTGGACATTTCTGTGAATTTTGGGAATGCACGAACATCAGAACCGCCGGCTGAGAGACAGAACCTAACCCATTGGTTTGGCATCAACATGAAACTCGGTAAGCCTATATATCTCCCACAAAGGGTAAGCAGACCGCAAGGAATGCCGAATGGTATGTAGGTATAAGATTGTGGAAAAAGCGAATGCCATTCTGTAACGGAATGGATAAGGATTAAGCCAATGTCACGTGTGTCATTGACAACATCATCCTCCACGAAAGTGGGCAGACTTCCACTAGGTAATTCTTTTACAAGATAACTTAAAGAACTTCTTAAAGGAGGAAAGCAAATGAACGAAAATAGAAATATTAAGTGTGCGCCTTCTGACCGAAACCAAAGTTGGACCAGTATAGACTGGAACAAGGCGGAGGAAACGGTCAAGAAGCTTCAAGCGCGTATTGTAAAAGCTCAGAAAGAAGGTAAGTATGGTAAAGTGAAAGCTTTGCAATGGACACTTACCCACTCGTTTTATGCCAAGGCATTGGCAGTTAAACGGGTGACCTCTAACAGTGGCTCAAAAACTTCGGGAGTGGACAAAATATTATGGACAACACCTGAAAGAAAATACAGAGCCATTGCTACACTTAAGAGAAGAGGCTACAAACCTCAACCGTTAAAGAGAGTCAACATCAAAAAGAGTAATGGTAAACTTCGTCCTTTGGGCATTCCTACAATGACAGACCGTGCAATGCAGGCATTGTATCTAATGGCACTTGACCCTGTAGCAGAAACCATTTCGGACAAATATTCATTTGGATTCAGAAAGAATCGCTGTTGTGCAGATGCCATGATTCGTTGTCATACCCTCTTATCTCGTTCTTACTCACCCGAGTGGGTTTTAGAGGGAGATATAAAGGGATGCTTTGACCACATCAGCCATGATTGGCTTCTAAACAATGTCCCTATGGATAAAGAAATACTCCGTAAGTGGTTGAAATGCGGATTTGTCTTCAAAGGAGAGGTTTTCCCAACGGAAGAAGGTACACCACAAGGCGGAATCATATCGCCAACTCTTGCTAACATCGCTCTGAACGGCATCGAAAAGGCTCTTTCGGGATTCAAGCAAACAACCCGTAATGGTGTTGCATATAATCCCAAAGTGAGTTTAGTACGATATGCCGATGATTTTATCATTACAGGTGCATCTAAAGAAATCTTGGAAAACGAGGTAAAACCTATTCTAGTCGAATTCTTCCAAGAAAGAGGGCTGGAACTGTCAGAAGAAAAAACAGTCATAACCCATGTTTCGGAAGGCTTTGATTTTCTCGGATTCAATGTTCGCAAATATAATGGTACACTATTGACAAAACCGTCAAAGAAAAGTGTAAAGAAACTTACCGAAAAGGTGAAGGTTCTATTGAAATCGCACAGAGCAGCGAAACAAGAGGAAATACTTATGATGTTGAATCCAATATTGACGGGATGGTCAATGTACTATCGGTATTGCGCAGCCTCAGAAACTTTTAGGAAAACCGACCAAAAGATATTCAATATGATTTGGAGATGGTGTCTCAGACGCCATTCAAACAAATCTCTTGGATGGATTAAAAATCGGTATTTTCATCGTGTGAATAATCGTGATTGGTGTTTTGGTATCGCAAAAGACAGTCCGAAGGGAAATACACATATCCTACTAACTCGTCTGTTTGATACCAAGATTACAAAATATCCCCAAATAAAAGGGGATGCAAATCCGTATGATGCAGAATGGTATGACTACTTCCTTGACAGAAATCTTATTCGTATGAAAGAAAGTTTGAAAGGAAGGAAATCCCTCATATTCATGTGGGAAAGACAGAACCAATGCTGTCCATTATGTGGAGAACCCATAACCAAAGACACACCGTGGCGCACGGTGATGCTGAACGTGGATGGTATATCCAAACTGCATCTTGCACATGAAACATGTTGTAAATCTCTTAACAAGAAAGGAGGACTTTCATGAGCGTGCTTCATAGAAGTATTGAATTGCTTGAGCCGTATGATGGGAAACTATCATGTACGGTTCTTAGGGGGGAAAGCACCCGTAAGGGTGCCGACCTACCCGATCC
>JAHHQU010000012.1 GCA_020026225.1 Phocaeicola sp.
TTTTCTGCGTCTTATTCAGTTTATATGTTGTAACAGCATGCTCCGATTTTTCCAAAAGATAATAACTTTAGTGAAAATCATATTAAAATTTGTTATCTTTGCAATTATACGAACCTAAATATCGCATTATATGATTCACATTGCCTTCAATATAGACAGCAATTATGTACGGCATTGCGCTGTCACATTAGTATCCATCTTTGAAAACAACAAAGAAGAGACTATCTCCATCCACGTTATAGCCAGAGGTCTATCAGATGAAGACAAGGGAATTTTAACACAACTCACAAAAGGATACAACAACTCTATCTTCTTCTATGAGCCGGATATGAAACTGCTTGAAGGATTCAGTATCCGTAAATTCAGCAAAAGAATCTCCATGGCGACCTACTATCGCTGTATTCTTTCCAGACTTTTGCCTAAGAACATAGACAAGCTAATCTATTTGGATTGTGATATTGTTGTATTGGGTAGTATCCGTCCTTTTTGGGACACTTCCTTAGAAGGAGTTGGCGTAGCAGCAGTAGAAGACATGGGATGCAGAGAACCTCAACGTTATGAAATCCTAAAATATCCGATGGAGTATTCGTATTTCAATGCCGGTGTTCTTCTCATCAATCTAGCATATTGGAGAAAGCATGACCTAGCTACTGCCTGCATTGATTATTTCCACAAATATCCAGAACGAATTCTGTTCAATGACCAAGATTTGCTAAACAGCGTACTCTATAAAGACAAGAAACTGATTGATTTAAGATGGAATGTACAAGACGCTTTCTACCGTAACCCCAAACAACTCGATGACGAATGGAAAAAGAAATATGCAAATGTATTGAGACATCCCGTCATCTTGCATTATACCAATCGTAAACCTTGGGAATATGATAGCCAACATCCATTACGGAATGAGTACTTCAAATACCTAGATCTCACTCCATGGAAAGGAGAACGTATCTTGAACAATCCAATTTACCGATTAAAACGATTCTTCCGCCTGTTCCCATTTTATGTCCATGTACGCAGACCCAAATATATCTCACTTGACCAGATCCAATAATTAAACAAAGTATAAAATATTAAGAAGAATGGCCCTGTCTGTTTTCAGGTAGGGCCATTCTTCTTAATAAAAAGTTTATTTATATATTCTCCAATGGTTCATCAGAATATCATGAATACTAAAATTGGGCTTCCGATAGCGATGATGTTTCGGCAAAATGTATATATACGAAATCAACTTTACTGCAGAGATTACATGCTTCTTAAATTTTCTAGTCTGTACTAAAAGAGGAGCTATCTTATGGCATCTTACCGTATGATACAAAATCAAATCCGCAATAGACAACAACATGGGCTTTGATAAGTGAGACTCCATCCACTGTACGCGTTCACTCTGAACATCTTTGTATACAGAACTAACTCCCGTTCCATCACATTTTGAAATATACAGAGGAATGTGTTTAAAACTACATCCTTCAAAAACGATACTTTGAAAACTATGAGCCCAATCAGCTACAATTTTATACTTTAAATCATATTCCCGCCCTTCAAACAGAGTCCGATGAATGAAACAGGACTGATGCGAAAGAGAATCCATAGCAAAAAAGAACAAATCCGGAAGATCTGGAGCAATTCTTTTCATTTGCCGGTCTCCTAAATCCAATAACATATCACCATAAATATACTGCGTACCATCAAAATCGATTTGCTTTAGAACATCCGGAAAAAAAGAATCTCCCGCATTCATAAAAATCAGATATTCTCCTCTCGCGTGTCTGATTCCCTTATTCATCCCATCGTAAATCCCTTTATCTTTTTCCGAAACCCAAAACGTCAGCAACTCTGTCTCAGCCGCATAACTTTGGATTGTATCTACGCTTCCATCTGTTGACGCTGCATCAATTATAATGTGTTCATAATCTTTAAACGTCTGTGACTTTATACTTTGAAGCGTACGCTTTAAACCCTCATTATCGTTATAATTAACAGTAATGATACTCAGTTTAGGTCTTATTTGGCTTTCTAGTTTCTTTTCCATGTGTTGAATTAAAATATATAATCAAAGTTTATCTCCTCTTTTTCATTCTATAATACGCAACAAAACAAGATGGAATATATTTATATAAAAAGGCATGTATTCCCTTTTTCCCTTTTGGTAAAGGAGAAAACCCGATTTCTTTCATTTCACGAATTACTGCCATTAATTCACTTTGTGGCAACCCGCTTCGAGCACCATTTACAATAGCAGCTAAAAGACGTGAAGATATTAGATTCTTGAAAAAATCATTGACATACTCTTCTTTCACATATTGCTTTCTGAAAAGGTCCACACTTTTCATAGCTTGAACCAAATAATGACAAGCTCTCACGTCATACGTCATCATAAAAGAATTTGGATTGCTGTTATAATAATAAAAAGAGAGCGGTTTGAACAAGACCCTATCTGCCCAATAGAATATTCGAGGAAGGATTTCTTCATCTTCATGACGAATAGGCAAAAATTGCAGGCTATGCTGCTTCCAAAAGTCCATTCGGTAAACATTACACCAAACCACTTGTGGAAGACAATTTAACATAAAGTCTTTTCCTGCCATAACTTGTTCACTATTTTCCTTCTGCTTAGACATATAGCTGAAATGATGCAACTCACCTTTACCATTCCAATATTCATAATCGGTAACCAATATATCCAAACGATGCTCCTCCAAGATGGTATACAGCTGCTGCAACGAATTCTTCTGAAGATAATCATCAGCATCCACAAAAAGCAAATACTTGCCACAGGCCAATGAGCAACCTAAATTACGGGCTTTACTCACCCCTCTATTCTCTGTTGTCACTACTTTCAGGTTCGGATGTCCAACCGCCAGCTCCTCTAAGATTGAAATACTCCCGTCTTGAGAACCGTCATTGACAGCTATTATTTCATATTCTTCTGATAGCAGATTCTGAGAGAACAAGGACTCCAAACATGATTTCAGATAGTTTTCTGCATTGTAAACTGGAACAACTATAGAGAATTTCATAATGTTTTGATTACCATTCAACGACATGTATTTCTAAATTTTATGGATTTAATTTTAAATTGCTGCAGCCTTTTTCAAAATCCTCCATAAACTTAATCGGGGGTATCTGAAGAAAGAATACTTCACTTTCTGTATATCTTCTGCCAATTCCTTCACGAAAGGAGAATGCACCAATTCATTCACCGCATGTTGTCTGATAGCAGTACGCAACAAACGGCGTAACATACGCAAACGACGATGAATCATAACAGGCATATAAACTGGACGCTCTTCTAAAGGAATCATCTTTAAACGCTCCTCATGAAAAGCATACTCATACTCAGCGGTCAATTTAAATCTACGTGAAATACCACTATCACGCTGAATATAATTGTAAATCTTACGACCTCCTATGAGACGTACCGGTTGGTGTGTGGAAAAGGCCAAGTATAAATTGATCAACATATCCTCTCCCATCACAAGTTTAGGAGGAAGTGTTGGTATGCCTTGGTTAAACAACCTTCGTTTAAAAAGTTTTCCCCAAAGAGTTGATATATTTAAACGGCCTTCAATCAACAACTCACGATACTTTCTGGGAGTGAGCTCGCTTTTTCTCCACCTGCTAGAGCGGTGACAAAACCCTACTATAATGTCAGAATCCGGAAATTTACTAGCGACTTCATACATACGAAATAAGCCGTCGGAAGGCATAGTGTCATCTGAATCAACAAATAAAAGATATTCTCCCTCTGCTTTTCCAACACCAATCTGACGTGCATGAGCCGCTCCACCATTTTCTGTATGCACCACATGAACTCGGCAGTCTATCTGTGCAAATTCATCACACAAATGTCCGCTTCCATCTGTACTTCCATCATCCACCAACCAAACTTCAAAATCTTGAAAGGTCTGGTTCAACAGACTCCGTACACACTCTCTTAAAAAAAGAGAGCTGTTATAAACAGGTATGACGATTGATATCTTAATCATAAGTTCTACAAGATAAACATTTTTTACTTTCTAGCCATCCTCTTTGTTCAAAAAAAGACATCTGTCATTTTTTTTGAACAATAATCATTTGAAAGACTATGAGTTTTTAATATAAAAGATCAATTGTCAGAAGACTGCATATACAATTGTCAAAAAACGAAAAATCAAATCTGATTATTTTCTTTTTTCCATTGTAGCCACTGCTCTTTCGTACGCTTCCATCGCTTGTGAGTCCACAACCAGTAAGCAGGTTCCTCTTTTATTTGTTTTTCCAGTTTCTGAATAAATATATCTGTCAATTCAAAATCAGGATACCCTTTCGAATGTAAAGTTATCGGATGTAAGACAGCTCGATAATACCCTCGCTTCACACGATTCACTTCCAAATAATAGAAAGCCGTATCCATCTTTTTTCCAATACGTTCTGCTCCTGTAAAGAAAGATGTTTCATGATTCAAGAATGGAACCCAATGACTCATATTCTCCCACTTAGGCAACTGATCGGAAATAAATCCTATGATACTACTTTTTTCTCCTCTATTTAAAGATATCATCCTTCTTAAGGTATCTCTCATTAAAATAGATTCTCCACCAAATTGTCCACGAAGTTTTAAGAACAACTTGTCAAAAGCTGGATTGTAAATGCGATGATAAATCTGACCAGAATGCAAATTAGGGCACCAGTAAGCCAAAGAAGCTACGTACTCCCAATTACAATAATGGCCTAGATAAACAAAACATAACTTTTTGTTTTCTTTTTCCAATTGTTTACTCATCTCGTCAATGCCTACAAATTCCATGCGTTTCATCACCTCTTTCTTAGAAATTGAGAAGAGCTTAATATCTTCAATAATCAAATCACAAAAGAAATGGAAAAACTTCTTTTCTATCTGCAGAATCTCTTGTTCCGTTTTTTCCGGGAAACATTCTCGCAGATTTTTCCGAACTACTTCACGTCGGTATCGAACTATATAAAATAAAGGATAAAAAAGGATATCGGAAAGTACGTAGAGAAGTCTCAAGGGAAGCAAAGAAAGCAAATACCAAGAGCCAAAAAGCAGATAATATAAGAATTTCATCAAAAAACTAAATTTTGTATATTGATACCATGCAAAAATACTAAATATAATGTAAATCCTCATTGTTTATTTCCAATAAAATCAGAAATAACATTATATTTGCAAAACCTATTATACGCAAACATCACTATATGAAAGAATTTTTTCAAATGATGCGACGATTCATCGCACCATACAGCAGATACGTATATGGAGCCATTCTCTTGAACATACTATCAGCAATATTCAATGTATTTTCATTCTCACTATTGATTCCTATCTTAAATATTCTGTTTCAAACAAGTGATGCACACGAAGTGTATCAATATATGGAATGGGGAAGCGGAAGTTTAAAAGATGTAGCAATCAATAATTTTTATTATTACGTATCCACTCTTATTGAAAGTTTTGGTCCAACTTCTACCCTCTTGCTTTTAGGGCTGTTTTTAGGATTCATGACCTTTCTTAAGACCGGATGTTATTTTGGTTCCAGTGCCGTAATGATTCCGTTGCGTACTGGAGTGGTCAGAGATATCCGAACCATGGTGTATGCTAAAGTCATGCATCTTCCTTTAAGTTTCATGTCAGATGAAAGAAAGGGAGATATTATCGCCCGAATGAGCGGTGACGTCAGCGAAATAGAAAACTCCATCACCAGTTCATTAGATATGCTTCTGAAGAATCCGATTCTGATCATATTCTATTTTGCAACCCTAATCGCTACCAGCTGGCAACTTACCTTATTCACCATTACCGTGCTTCCTTTTATGGGATGGGTTATGGGACGTGTAGGTAGGAAATTGAAACGCCAATCTTTGGAGGCCCAAGGGAAATGGAGCGAAACCATGTCACAGTTGGATGAAACATTGGGTGGAATGCGAATCATCAAAGCCTTTATTGCTGAAGAGAAAATGATCAATCGTTTTGTGAAATGCAGCAATGAATTACGTGACGCCACAAATCGTGTAGCCATGCGACAAGCCTTGGCACATCCTGTCAGCGAATTCCTCGGTACTTTGCTGATTGTCTTCGTCATGTGGTTTGGAGGTTCCTTGATTCTTGAAACAGATTCAAATATCAACGCTTCTACATTTATATTCTACATGGTTATCCTTTATAGCATCATCCAACCGTTGAAAGATTTGTCAAAGGCCAGCTATAACATCCCTAGAGGATTGGCTTCCATGGAACGTGTAGACAAACTGATTAAAGCTCCTAACAATATCATCGAACGCAAAGATGCTATCCACATCAATGAACTGAAAGAAGGTATTGAATTTGACCACATCTCTTTCAGTTACGGACAGAATGAAGTGCTTCATGATGTAAGCTTAAAAATAAAGAAAGGCGAAACAATCGCTTTGGTAGGACAAAGCGGATCAGGAAAATCAACCCTAGTCGATTTGGTTCCACGTTTCCATGACGCCTCAGCAGGAGCCATCAAGATTGATGGTGTCAACATCAAAGATTTGGTAATCAAGGACCTTCGCGAACTGATTGGAAACGTCAATCAAGAAGCTATCCTTTTTAACGATACATTCTTCAACAATATTGCCTTTGGAGTTGACAATGCTACCATGGAACAAGTGATAGAAGCTGCCAAAATTGCTAATGCACACGACTTCATTATGGAATCAGAAGAAGGTTATAACACCAACATTGGTGACCGTGGATGTCGCTTGTCTGGCGGCCAAAGACAACGTGTTTCTATCGCACGTGCTATTCTGAAGAATCCAGCTATCCTCATTTTGGATGAAGCTACTTCAGCATTGGATACAGAAAGCGAGCGTCAAGTTCAAGAAGCATTGGAAAGACTGATGAAGACACGTACCACCATTGCCATCGCTCACCGATTGTCTACCATCAAAAATGCAGACTGTATCTATGTATTGTATGAAGGAAAGATTGTAGAAAGCGGCAAGCACGAAGAACTGATAGCAAAGAACGGTTACTACAAACGCTTGAATGATATGCAGTCTCTTTAATTAGAAATGTAGAAACTGAAATAAAAAAGCTTGGGAAATTACATTTTCCCAAGCTTTTCTTTTAGGCCATCGCGATAAGCCTTCCACAATTTAGCAATATCTTTTAGGGTATATACTTTCGAGAACGGCAAGGTAACCAATGCCACCAGAATATATCCCATCACTCCATTGAAGCCTCTCAAATACTTCACCGCAAGATTCTTTCCGTAATGGTGATTCATATAAGTAGAGTTACGCACTTGATAAAAACGTTTCCATTTCTTCTTTGTATTGCGTTCTGCCCAAGTGTCGTTGGAGAAAAACTTCTCCTTGTCCATCAAGGCTTCAGGTACATACAGTATCTTATATCCGGCCAGTACAGCACGCAGACAGTAATCGGTATCGTCACAGAAGATAAACAGTTCCTTATTGGGCAGTCCGATATGTTCAACTACATCACGACGAATGAAAGGACCTTCAAAAGCCGTTCCGCTAATTTCAATCGGTGCAGTCACTTCCATCTTTGCAAGACGGTCTTTATACATCGACTTGAATGGATTGACCAAATTATAAGAAAGGAAGTCATTGGTGAATATCTTACCTTCTTGCAACCTGCGAGGAGCCATGATACCCACATCCTTCCGACCGGTATGTTCCAACAACTTTTCCATACAATCAGCACGTGGAAAAACGTCGTCATCCATACACCATATCCAATCGGCCCCATCACGATAAGCATAATCAATACCCGTGTAGAAACCGCCAGATCCTCCTACATTTTCTTGAGTTATCACTTTTAAGTCAGTTTGTTCAGCCAACCACTCAGATGTTCCATCTGTACTTCCATTATTCACCACCACAATTTGTGAAACGGGTTTGTTTTGACGCAAACAGTTCACATTTCGCTTCAGCAAATTCAATCGATTAAAAGTGACAACTACTGCTGTTATTTTCATAGGTATATTTTTTATTTTCCCAAGTTCAATATAGTCCATCAATCTTTCCCGGCTGCACACTTCGATAAGCTACCAGCAACTTATAGCATGCGTCTGCATCAAAATGGCGCAACCTTGCATATTCATCAGCAAAGACACGGTGCATGTGTGGCGTACACGGTAAGCGCTCCATGTTCTTACATCCCGCTTTCATGTCCAGCGGGCCAACCGCCAAACGATTTAAATCGACCAATTCAATCCGAATGCCTTTATCGGTCTTCTCAAATAAAATATTTCCACGACCATAATCCTTATGAGCATAGCCATGCTCATGCAAGATGGAGGTCACCCGAGCAATCTCTCGCAACACCTCATCTTCATAATCAAACTTCTGCAGGAAAAGGTCATTATACACATGCGAACATGCCGATTCCAAAGTAACCAAATAGCTTTGGTCAAAAAGCAATCCTTTACGTACATTCAAATACCCTACCGGAAAAGGTGTGCCTACTCCTAACTTCAAAAACAAACAGGCGTTGTCATACGACCGTTTTGCTTTTGACGGACGAAAAATTCCATATACAAACTGATTAATGAAATTAGGACGACGAAAACGTTTGACCACGTAATTCTGTCCCTCAAACACAATCTTTCGCAATTCATTCCGGCCCTTATAGATCACCTCACCTTCGCCTCGAGAGAAGCGTTCAGGAAGAGATTGCATAAAAGAATTCAAATGACTGAACTGAGGATGCAAGACCACAGTACGATGATTAAGCAATGGCATAGGATGTTATTTATAAGAAAAAGAGGATTTTATAAGATCAAATCTTATCCAATCCCTTGGTAAATTTCAACCAATAATACTTCAATGGATTCGTATACTTCAACTGTTTCCATGGACGACTTCCGTGAGGACGATGCCATACTGGAAGTTTCGTAAACAAATAATTCTGGAAGCCATGCTTCGGAGCTTCATGCGAAATTGTCACATCAAACCAGTTCTTTTCAGGATCCAACAAATGGAAATCAAAAGCACGCAAGAAATCAGGAGTCAGCAAAGAACAGCAGAAACTGCAGTGTTTCTTCTCTGCATAGACTTGATTTTCTTTCCCTTTAGCATGTAAATACGGATAATTGATTTCACCTTGCTCATCCACGGTCACCGCTGCAGCTATGGCACAATCGGGACGTTCCAACGCACCTTCATACAAGTCCTGAAGCGTATTCTTCTTTACTACCACATCCGATTCAACAATCAACATACCGGCATCAGCCTCAACGGCTTCTTTCTGAGCCATCTGCAATACCAACAAGTAATTGGGAGAAGGATGCGTGGTGATATCCGACAAATTTATCAAACGGAAGCCATATTCCTTTGAAGCAGCTTCCAAACGCTTGGTTCCTTCTTCCGAACTGAAGTCATTATAAATGGTATAAGTGTAAGGCACCTTGATGTCAGAGTTGACAATTGCCTTAACGGTTTCCAGCGTAAAGTCAATAGAATCTTTTACCGGAGTAAGAATATGAAGACATTTCATTGAATATACATTTTTATTAATTTCACAAAATTACTTGATTCAAGCGGTACAGCCAAATTATCCGACTACAAAGTCCGCTTGCAAAGTTCAAGAGCAGCAGCTACCGTATCATCCATATCGGCATACATATACTGAGCCAAACGTCCACCAAAGAGTACCCGTTCATCCTTGGCAGCCAATGCACGGTATTCTTGATAAAGTTGGGAGTTCCGTTCATCATTTACTGGATAATAGGGTTCCTTTCCTGGAGAAAAGCTATCAGGATATTCATAGGTTATTACTGTAGTTGGCTGTTGCCCAAATTCAAAATGCTTGTGTTCTATCACACGAGTATAAGGCACCTCACGTTCTGTATAGTTGACCACTGCATTTCCCTGATAATTACTGATTTCCAAATGTTTATGTTCAAAACGAAGGCTACGGTATTCCAAACGGCCGCAGCAATAATTGAAATATTCATCAATGCATCCGGTAAACAAAACCCGATCTGCCATTCCTTCCAGCTCTTCACGATGAGCAAAGAAATCCGTGTCCAAACGTACTTCGGTTCCTTCCAACAACGCATCAATCAAAGCATTGTACCCCCCGCAGGGAACTCCTTGATAAGCATCATTGAAATAATTATTATCGAAAGTAAAACGGAAGGGAATGCGTTTGATAATGAATGCCGGAAGTTCTGTAGCCTTACGCCCCCATTGTTTCTCGGTATAGCCTTTGATAAGGCGTTCATAAATGTCCTTACCACAAAGTTTGAGAGCCTGCTCTTCCAAGTTGGCTGGGGTTTCAATATGATTGTAGGCTGCACGCTGAGCTGCCAATTCCGCTTCTGCCTCGGCAGGAGTACGTACTCCCCACAACTGGTAGAAAGTATTCATATTGAACGGGAGATTATACAGTTTTCCCTGATAATTGGCCACAGGAGAATTCGTGTAACGGTTAAATGCCACAAACCGATTTACATAATCCCAAACGGCTTTATTGTCGGTATGGAAAATATGAGCGCCATACTCATGTACATTGATGCCATCCACCGATTTACAACGGATATTTCCACCCGCATGCGAACGTTTGTCAATAACGAGACAACGTTTTCCGGCACACCGTGCTTCATGGGCAAACACAGCTCCAAACAAACCGGCCCCCACTATGAGATAATCATATTGTTTCATAGGATAAATTAAGCTTTTACCATCATTATTTATTCTGTTGCCGACCTTTGCCAGCAGAAAAAACGCTTGCTCAAGCCTTGTGTCGCAGAGATACGACCTATCCAGTCTATCCACCTGAAAGTACTAAATACCTATCAGTAAATCAAACACAAACACTTAATTTAAGCAATCCGTTTACCTTGTATATAGGTTACAAATCTAAATAAAGATTCGTTACTTTCCAATTATTATCCGATAAAATAAGTACCTTTGCTTGGTAATACAATCGTAAAGAAGTAACAAATGAAAGTTATTGTTGACAATAAGATACCTTACATCCGTGAGGCTCTTGAATCCATGGCCGACGAGGTTATTTATCTCCCGGGACAAGCATTCACGCCGGAAGTGGTAAAAGACGCAGATGCTTTGATTACTCGTACTCGTACTTGCTGCAACCGAGAACTGTTAGAAGGAAGCAATGTCAAATTCATCGGAACCGCCACCATCGGATTCGACCATATTGACATCGATTACTGCCGAGAGGCAGGCATTACATGGCAGAACTGCCCCGGATGCAATGCAGGAGGAGTGGAACAATATGTACATGCTGTACTCTTGCTGTTACAACAAAGAAAAAACATCAATTTGAGACATTCTTGTTTGGGAATCGTGGGAGTGGGACATGTAGGCACACGCATCAAACAAATGGCTGAGCGACTGGGCATGCGTGTCTTGCTGAATGACCCTCCAAGAGCCGATCAAGGTGAAATAGGATTTGTTGATTTGGACACGCTTAAAAAAGAATGTGACATCATAACCTTCCATACCCCCCTTATTCGTGAAGGGAAATACTCCACCTATCATCTGGCTGACCAAGATTTCTTCCATTCAGTGAAAAAACATCCTGTAGTCATCAACACGTCGCGCGGAGAAGTCATTGACACGCAAGCGGTTTTAGATGCATTGAACCAAGGGTTGATAGCCGACGCCGTCATTGACACATGGGAAAACGAGCCGAACATCAATCTGGAACTTTTAGATAAAGTATTTATCGGAACTCCACACATCGCCGGTTATTCAGTAAATGGAAAATTCAATGCCACAAAGATGGTATTGGAAGCCTTCTGCCGATTCTTCCATAAGGAAGCCAATTTCCACCTTGAATTGCCTCCCGACCCGAACGCACCTTATTCAGAGGATGAAGATACACGCATTCTCCAACAATACAATCCGTTCCGCGACTATCAGACTTTACGCGAACACACGGAACTGTTCGAGCAACTTCGCGGTGATTATCCTTTACGACGTGAATAAATATTCCATAGAATCTGCTGTCTCCTTACACTTTTGACAAAGGGAACAGCAGATTTTCTTTTCCCCTCCAACAGTCTCTTTCATCCCCGCATAACGGACAGAAACTCAACCAAGAAAAAAAGACAAAAAACGAATGATTCTTGGGAATGATTTTCCCCTTATTAGCAGTGATTTCAAGCCTTTCTAAAGCATTTCCGTGCACAAATAGTAAAAATATGTGCAAAAAAACGCATTTATTTGGCTGAATATTTGGTGGGAACAAGAAATATTCATTCCTTTGCATCGAAAAATAAACAAATTTATTCTATTTTACAAATTTAAAATTTAAAGATTATGTCTGAAATTGCATCAAAAGTACAAAAGATTATCGTTGATAAATTGGGCGTTGAAGAATCAGAAGTTGTAGAAACTGCAAGCTTCACTAACGACCTCGGTGCTGACTCTTTGGATACAGTAGAATTGATCATGGAATTTGAAAAAGAATTTGGTATTTCTATTCCAGACGATCAGGCAGAAAAGATTCAGACTGTAGGCGACGCTATCTCTTACATCGAAGCTAACGCAAAATAATTAATTCTCCTATGGAATTAAAAAGAGTTGTAGTAACAGGTCTTGGTGCAATAACTCCAGTTGGTAACAATGTCCCAGACATGTGGGACAACCTGCTGAATGGAGTTAGTGGAGCAGGACCTATTACTCATTTCGACGCTTCTAAGTTCAAAACTCAGTTCGCTTGCGAAGTAAAGAACTTTAATGCGACCGATTATATCGACCGTAAAGAAGTGCGTAAGATGGACCTTTATACTCAGTATGCTGTAGTGGCAGCCAAAGAGGCCATCGCTGATTGCGGCGTAGACGTCGAAAAGGTAGATCGTAATAAGATCGGCGTTATTTTAGGTGTAGGTATCGGTGGTATGCAAACCTTCCAGGAAGAAATCGGTGGATATTTTGCAAACTATAAGGACACTATTGGTCCTAAGTTCAGCCCTTATTTCATCCCTAAGATGATTGCTGACATTGCATCTGGCCAGATTTCTATCATGTTTGGCTTCCATGGTCCTAACTTTACAACTTCTTCTGCATGTGCATCTGCTTCAAATGCTATCGCTGACGCGTTCAACTATATCCGTTTGGGTAAAGCGAACATGATTGTTACCGGTGGTGCAGAAGCTGCTATCTTCGAAGGAGGAGTAGGTGGATTCAATGCTATGCATGCCCTTTCAACTCGCAACGATGACCCAGAACATGCTTCACGTCCATTTAGTGCTAGCCGTGACGGTTTCATCATGGGAGAAGGTGCCGGATGTTTAATTTTGGAAGAATTAGAACACGCTAAAGCACGTGGTGCCAAGATATATGCTGAACTAGCTGGTGTGGGAGTTTCTGCAGACGCTCATCACTTGACAGCTTCTCATCCTGAAGGACTGGGTGCGAAACTGGTTATGATGAATGCATTGGAAGATGCCGAATTGAAACCAGAAGACATCGATTATATCAACGTACATGGTACTTCTACTCATGTAGGTGACATCTCTGAAGTAAAAGCTATCAAGGACGTATTTGGCGAACATGCTTACGAGTTGAACATCAGTTCAACCAAATCTATGACTGGTCACCTTTTGGGTGCTACCGGTGGCGTAGAAGCAATCGTTTGTGCTCTGTCAGTGAAGAATGACATTGTACCTCCAACTATCAACCATGAAGAAGGTGATAACGATGAAGAAATCGATTACAATATGAACTTCACGTTTAACAAGGCTCAAAAGCGCACGGTTCGTGCCGCATTAAGCAACACTTTCGGTTTCGGCGGTCACAATGCATGTGTAATCGTTAAAAAATACACTGAATAACTGTGCTTAGTAATATAACAGATAAGATAAGACTCCTATTCGTAAAAGATAAGGAGCCTTATCTTTGTTTTTATAAGATACTTGGATTCTACCCAAGAAACATCGAACTCTACCAGCAAGCGTTGCTGCATAAATCATCATCCATCAAAGAAAAAGGGAAGTTGCTCAATAATGAGCGACTGGAATTTTTGGGTGATGCTATCTTGGACGCAGTAGTGGCCGACATCGTCTATAAGAAATTCGACGGCAAAAAAGAAGGATTCCTCACAAATACTCGTTCGAAAATTGTACAACGCGATACACTGAATAGAGTAGCTGTCAAGATAGGCTTGGACAAACTTATCAAATTCACCACTCGCCAGTCTTCTCATAACAGTTATATGTGCGGTAATGCGTTTGAAGCACTTGTAGGAGCTATCTACTTGGATAGAGGCTACGAAGCGTGTAAAGTCTTTATGGAAGAACGCATCATCGAACAATACATGGATTTAGACAAGGTATCACGTAAAGAGGTTAACTTCAAGTCCAAACTGATTGAATGGAGCCAGAAAAACAAGTTTGAAATTGAATTCTTGCTCAAATCACAATCGGTCGACGATGATCAAAATCCAACCTTTGAAACGCAGGTAATGGTGGAAAACATACCAGCAGGAATAGGCAGCGGATATTCCAAAAAGGAATCGCAGCAGGTAGCTGCACAAGAAACGCTGAAAAAAATCAAATCGGATGCTCAATTTATTGACCTTATCTTCATAGCCAAGCAGGAAAGAGAGAAGGCATTGGCTGAAAGTGATGTCAAGACGGAGGTTTCCAATGAAAGTTCAAAGGAAAACCAATCAGTTTCCGATGAAATAAAAGTAACTACAGAAGAGTCAGAAAAGTAAATATCAATGCTTTTCACTGTGAGGAAATACGAGATTCTCTACTTGAATCTCGTATTTCCTCATTTTTTCTTTTCCCCTTCATCAACCTTTCCTACCTGCACTTTTCTCTTGAAAAAGAAAGAAATTCCCTCGATAATTCTCATAAATTATCTCTTCTTCCACTTTGAAAAGTCCTTTTCTTTAACTATCTTCGCAATAATCAAATAATCTTAACCTAACATTTATCTTATGAAAAAGTTTTTAATGGCTGCATTATTATTCTGTGGCACACTTACAGGTTTTGCTCAATCACAAGGTGATTTTCGTTTTGGAATAACAGGTGGGTTGAATCTTTCCAATATCACAGATTTACAATCAGATTGCCGAATCGGCTTTAATGCAGGTGTTAAAGTTGACTACGGCTTCACCAATGAATTTTATGGAACTTCTGGCTTAATATTCACTCAAAAAGGAGCGAAAGACGAAGAAGATGGTATGAAAGCAGAAGTTAATCCTTTGTATTTAGGCATTCCTATTTATGCAGGTTATCGTCATAATGTAGGAAATGGACTTAGCATCTTTGGAGAACTTGGTCCTTACGTTGCTTTTGGTATTGCAGGAAAAACAAAATTGACAGAAAAGGAATCTGGAACTGAATTAGAGAGTAAAACAGACTTCTTTGACAGTGCAAAGAATGTAGATGCAGGTATAGGTTTACGTGCTGGTATCGAAATCAGTAAATTCCAAATTCATCTGGGTTATGAATATGGTTTCTGCAAAGTGTTCGATGAAGGCTCTAACCACAACTCTAACTTTAATGTAGGTGTATCCTAATATGTTCTGATCGAAACGAATTATCAAGAAATAGAGAGGTGTTGAAAAGGATACCTCCACTTTTACTTCAGGCTCGTACTTCTGTCGGTACGGGCCTGATTTATTTTCAAGAAGTAAGATTTTCACGCCAGGCCCTCACCTTACAGAACAATGTCCTACTTAAAACAACTTTTTATGTCACTTCTTATCTTATTGATTTTCAAGATTTCATCAACTAACGTCCAAAACAAATTCCCATCCGTTGGCCTTGTACTATCAAATCGTGATCTTCTGTAACCAACTTCAGTTTTCCCGCTACTTGCTCCAAGTCAACCGCACCGATGACATTTCCTTGAAGTGCCACCATCTTTCCAAATTCACCCTTAGAAATCAATTCCGTGGCATAGCCACCCATACGAGTTGCCAAGTTACGGTCGAATGGTGTAGGAGCTCCTCCACGCTGAATATATCCCAAAACCGTCTCTCTCGTTTCAAAACCTGTTTCGTATTCTATTTCTTCAGCAATATATTGTGCAGGCTTCTTGCCATCGGGAGTTGCAATTCCTTCTGCCACAACAACGATAGAATAAGGTTTTCCCTTCTTCAAGCGGGAAATGATGGTATCCCCTATCCGATGGATATCAAAAGGAATCTCAGGTAAAAGAATGATATCCCCACCTCCAGCCATTCCAGAATAAAGAGCAATCCATCCAGCTTTATGTCCCATCACTTCAATTACCATCACACGCTGATGAGAACTGGCTGTAGAATGCAAGCGGTCAATCGCATCGGAAGCGATGGTAACGGCCGAATCAAACCCAAACGACATGTCGGTTCCCCAAACATCATTGTCAATCGTTTTAGGAATACTCACTACATTAACACCTGCCTGCATCAATTTTGCAGCAGTCTTTTGTGTACCATTTCCACCGATACAAACAATACAATCCAATTGACGTTCACGAATGGTTTTCAATATGATAGCCGGCTTATCCTCTGAAAACACACCCGATGCCCTACGCTTGAAAGGCTTCTCACGGGAAGTTCCCAGAATAGTTCCACCCATATTTAGCAAACCCGTAAGCGATCGGTCGGTAAGCTGTTCTATATTATCATCCAATAATCCACGAAAGCCATTGTGGATACCGTATACTTCCATCCCGAAATGATTGATTGCCGTTTTGCAGACGCCCCGTATGGTTGCATTTATCCCTGGGCAATCTCCTCCTGAAGTTAAAATTCCTATCCTCATAATTTGGAATATTATTTTTATGTCGTAAAGTTAAGAAAAAGCTGTCTATTTGTCGTATTTAAGAAAAAAAAATAATTGCCATTTCTCTTATAAAAAGGAAAAAGCCTACCTTTGTAATCTTAGTAACTGAAAATGAATTAAGATGAACTCAACTAAGTGGATAGGAAAAATATTTGAACCTCGCATCAAGGTTCTCGATACTTACACAAAAAATGCCGAAGCCATCCAAGAGCAGGTTTTGAACAAACTGGTTCAGAAGGCAGCTTCCACAGAATGGGGAAAGAAATATGATTACCCTCATATCAAGAATTATACAGACTTCCAACGTGTCCCAATACAAACGTACGAAGAGGTAAAAGGGTATGTCGACCGCATGCGTCACGGAGAAAAAGACGTACTTTGGCCCGGGAAGGTCAATTGGTATGCCAAATCTTCAGGTACAACCAATGATAAAAGCAAGTTCATCCCAGTGAGTCCCGACGGACTAAAAAATATACACTACAAAGGCGGACAAGATGCCGTTTCCTTGTACTTGAATTTGAATCCAAACAGCCGTTTCTTCTCTGGAAAAGGTTTGATTCTGGGTGGCAGTCATAGTCCGAACTACAATGTGAAGGACAGTCTGGTCGGTGATTTGTCAGCGATTCTAATCCAAAACATTAATCCGCTGGTTAATTTCATCCGTATACCAAGCAAGGAAATCGCGTTATTAAGTGATTTCGAGGAGAAAGTGGAACGCATCGCTTCTACTACCATTCATCAGAATGTGACAAACCTTTCGGGAGTACCTTCTTGGATGCTTGCTGTCATCAAACGAATCCTGGAAAAAACCGGTGCTCAAACATTGGATGAGGTATGGCCTAATCTGGAAGTCTTCTTCCATGGAGGAATCTGCTTCACTCCTTACCGCAAGCAATACCAGGAATTGATAAAATCAGATAAGATGCACTATATGGAAACCTACAATGCCAGTGAAGGTTTCTTCGGCCTGCAGAATGATTTCTCAGACCCTGCCATGCTGATGATGATAGACTACGATGTCTTCTATGAATTCATCCCAATGGATGAATTCGATAGTCCAAACCCAACGATCGTTCCGCTGACAGGTATCGAAGTCGGAAAGAATTATGCGATTGTAATCAGCACTTCTTGTGGACTGTGGAGATATATCTTAGGTGATACAGTCAAATTCACTCAGAAAAATCCATATAAGTTCATCATTACTGGACGTACCAAACATTTCATCAATGCTTTCGGAGAAGAATTGATGGTTGACAATGCAGAAAAAGGACTCCAACGGGCTTGTGAAGAAACAGGTGCTCAAGTATTGGAATACTCTGCTGCCCCTGTCTTTATGGACAAAAATGCGAAATGCCGCCATCAGTGGCTGATTGAATTCAGCAAACAACCGGACTCTCTGGAAAAGTTCTGCCATGTACTTGACAAGTCTTTACAGGAAATCAACTCTGATTATGAGGCTAAACGTCATAAGGACATTACTTTACAGATGCCGGAAATCATCGTTGCACGTCCCAACTTGTTCCACGACTGGTTGAGCCAGAAAGGTAAATTGGGCGGACAGCATAAAATTCCTCGTTTGAGCAACAACCGAGAGAATATAGAAGATATGCTTAAGTTGAATGTCTAACAGCCAATCCACACTAAAAAATGAAATTTAAACCATTACATACGCTATCGATTACGTTGACTGCAGGCTTATTATATGCCTGTGCCAGCATCGGAAGTCCGGATGGAGGGCCTTATGATGAGACTCCTCCCAAATTCGTGCGTTCTACCCCCGAACCGAATGCTCTGAACAACAAGCGCAATAAGGTTACCATCGAATTTGACGAATTCATCAAGCTTGAAAAGGCTTCAGAAAAGGTCATCATCTCTCCTCCCCAGAACGAAATGCCAGAGGTACAGGCCAACGGAAAGCATATTAAGGTGGAATTTTATGATACGCTCCAAGCCAATACAACGTATGTCATTGATTTTGGAGATGCAATCGTTGACAATAACGAAGGCAACCCGATGGGGAATTTTGCATATGCATTTTCTACAGGCGATATCATCGATACCATGCAGGTTGCCGGTACTGTTCTCAACGCAGCAGACTTGGAACCTGTCAAAGGCATTCAAGTGGGTATACATCAGAACTTGAATGACTCAGCCTTTACGAAGTTACCTTTCGACCGTATTTCCCGTACCGACAGCCGCGGTAAATTCATTATCCGAGGTATCAAACCTGGGAAATATAGAATTTACGCTTTAAAAGATGGAAATCAGAACTTCTTGTATGACTCCAAATCGGAAGCCATAGCTTTTCTGGACTCTTTGGTCATTCCCGACAAAGAAGACGGAGCTATCCGTTACGATACTGTATGGAACAAGGTAGATACCTTGAAATATGATACCATCTACAAGACAAGTTATACTCGTTTCTTGCCAGATGACCTTATTCTTCGTGCATTTAAAGAAGAAAACAACTTACAATATCTGGTCAAGAGTGAACGTGAACAAATTAACCGTTTCTCTTTGTATTTCAATGCCAAAGCTGATACGCTACCTACTTTAAAGGGACTTGATTTCGACGAAAAGGATGCGTTCATCATTGAAGCGACTCCTAAAAACGATACCATACGTTATTGGATTAAGGACTCACTGATGTGTGAACGGGATACCCTTACCTTCCAATTAGGCTATCTGGCTACAGATACCCTGGGACAATTGGTTCCAAGGGTTGATACCTTGTTGATGGCAAATAAGATCAATAAGGAGAGAAGAATGGTATTGGAAAAAGAAGAAAGGAAGAAAAAGGAGAAGGAACTCAAAAAAAGGAGAAGAAGAGACAGTCTGTTCGTTGAACAACCAAAGTTCTTCGAAATGAAAGTAAATGCTCCTGCCAACTTCGATTTGAATCAAAATATAACCTTGAGTTTCGAGGAACCTATGGCTTCCATTGATACAGCAGGCATCCATATCCAAATGAAGGTAGATACTCTTTGGGAAGAAAAACCTTTCATTTTCATGTCCGATACGGTACTTCCTAGAAAATACGCCATTCTTTCAGACTGGCAACCGGGAGAAGAATATCAGCTTGTCATTGACTCACTTGCTATCAGAAGTATTTATGGACAAGCAACCAATAAGGTACAGAGCAAGATGAAGATCAAAAATTTGGAAGATTATGGAACACTCTATTTGAACATTATAGGGGCCGATGAACATGCCATCGTGCAGCTGTTGAATTCAAATGATGCCGTCATCAGACAGCAGCCTGTATCTAAAAAGAGTACATGCGACTTCTATTTCCTACAACCGGACACCAAATATTATATTCGATTGATTAACGATCGAAACAACAATGGTAAGTGGGATACTGGTATCTATGAAGAGAAACTCCAACCGGAAGAAGTTTTTTACTTCCCTAAAGTTTGGGAAATAAAAGCCAATTTCGAGTTTGAGGAGACTTGGAACTTGAAAGAGACTCCACTTGACAAGCAAAAGTTGGACGAACTCAAAAAGCAGAAACCAGAAGAATCCAAGAAAATTATAGAACGCAATAAAGAACGTGCCAGAAAACTGGGTAAAAACAATCCGCAATGAAAAAGATAATTTTATGCCTTTGCTTCCTTATAGGGAGCCTAGCTTCTTCTTACGGACAGTGTGAAGCGATTAATGAAGCAATACAGCCAGGAGAAACTCTTTCATACGAATTGAAGTTCAATTGGAAATTTATATGGATTAATGCCGGCTGGGCCAAAATGACCGTCAATCGTGCTAAAGTCAATGGTTTACCTTGTCTACAAACAGACTTGGAATCGTACACCAACAAACGGATTGACTTCTTCTTCAAGATGCGTGATACCTTGACTTGTATCACTACAGAAAATCTGGTTCCGCTTTTTTTCCGTAAAGGGGCAGAAGAGGGGAAACATTATACTGTAGATGAAATCAGCTTTGCGTATAAAGACGGAAAAGTATTCGTTGACCAACAACGAATCACGAAAGATAAATCTATCAGAGCTAGAAAGGACACGCTTTCCAGCTGTGTGTATGACATGTTAAGCATCATGTTGCAAGCACGCTCCTTCGATGCATCTTCATTCCGACCTGGACAAAAGATGCAATTTGCCATGGCTACTGGCAAAAGAATCGAAAACCAGACCTTGATTTATAGAAGGAAAAAGAATTATAAAGCAAAGAATAGCGTAACCTATCGGTGTCTGGTATTTTCTCTCGTAGAATATACCAAAAAGAACAAAGAGAAAGAAGTGATTACTTTCTATATTACCGATGACAAGAATCACCTTCCTGTGCGATTGGATATGTTCTTGAACTTCGGTTCTGCCAAAGCTTTCTTGAAAGAAATCAAAGGAAACCGACATCCACTTACTTCCGTAGTAAACGAAGAAGCGGATGAAGTAGAAGAATGATAGATAAAGACATGGATAAAAAAAAGGGTCTCTGAAATGTATTCAGAGACCCTTTTTTATCCTAATCAGTTTTCTTGAAAGCTTATTTATTCAGCTTCCATGTGAAACCGTCTTTTGTATCTTTCACTTCGAATCCTAGAGCAGTCAAGCTGTCGCGAATCTGGTCACTGGTAGCCCAATCCTTATTAGCTTTCGCTTTCATACGCTGTTCCAACAACATATCTACTACATGACCATAAGCTTCTTCACGTGCAGCGTTGTTTTCAGTTTCTGCCTTCAAACCGAGAATGTCGAACACGAACAGATGGAAAACTTCTTTCAATTCCTTCAAATCAGCTTCGCTGATGGTTGCTTTCTTGTCAACTACTGTATTAATCATACGAATAGCATCAAACAAGTGAGAAATTACAATTGGAGTATTCAAGTCGTCATTCATGGCATCCAAGCATCTTTCACGCAAACCTGCTGGCTCTATTCCTGTAGTAGTCTTTGAAGGAGTGATGCGTTCCAAATTCTTCAAACCTTCCAACAAACGTTCCAACCCCTTTTCTGCAGCCTGAAGTGCCTCGTTACTGAAGTCTACAGTACTACGATAATGAGCCTGAAGGATGAAGAAACGGATAGTCATCGGACTATAGGCCTGAGTCAAATTCTTGTTTGTTCCTTCAAAGAATTCCTGCAACATAATAAAATTACCCAAAGACTTGCCCATCTTCTGGCCATTGATGGTTATCATGTTATTGTGCATCCAATAATGAACCATATCATGACCTTGAGAAGCAACACTCTGTGCGATTTCACATTCGTGATGCGGGAAAATCAAGTCCATACCTCCACCGTGAATGTCGAATTCTTCGCCTAAATATTTGCGTCCCATAGCAGTACATTCACAATGCCATCCTGGGAAACCGTCACTCCATGGTGAAGGCCAACGCATGATATGTTCTGGCTGTGCACACTTCCACAAAGCGAAATCGGCCGGATTATGTTTTTCTTGCTGACCATCCAATTCACGAGTTGTGTTCAATACATCGTCCAAGTTACGGCCTGAAAGTTTGCCATAATGGTGATCCTTATTGTATTTAGCTACATCAAAATAAACTGAGCCTTCACTTACATAGGCATATCCATTCTTCAAGATTTCTTCCACCAGATGGATCTGTTCAATGATGTGTCCTGACGCATGTGGCTCGATGCTTGGAGGAAGTACGTTCAAGGCCTCCATCGCCTTGTGATAACGGTTCATATAGAACTGAACCACTTCCATCGGTTCCAATTGTTCCAAGCGGGCTTTCTTAGCAATCTTATCCTCACCGTCATCTGCATCGTGTTCCAAGTGACCCACATCGGTTATATTACGTACATAACGTACTTTGTATCCCAAGAAAGTCAAATAACGAAACAAGATATCAAATGTGATAGCCGGACGAGCATGACCCAAATGTGCATCTCCATAAACGGTAGGACCGCAGACATACATTCCCACATGGGGTGCATGAATCGGAACAAAAAGTTCCTTTCTGCGAGTCAAAGTATTATAAATGATAAGTTTATTTTCCATAATGCATATTAATATGTTAGACTGCAAAGTTATAAATAACTATTAAGATTTCAAGTTATCAGTCCATTACATTTCATAAAACTTTAGCAACTCACCGTTTTTGGGAATAAACGACGAGTTTTTGCCAGATTGGAAATCCCTTCTCTTGCTTTCACGGCCACCAGGCTCCAAGCGGCGGCCCCAAAGATTCTTCAGGTAATCTGAACGTATCTTCTTAGAAAAGTAGAATAATCTGTCTATTGCCTTCCTTAACGATGAACAGCATAGTAATGACAACCTTTTCATCCCAGACTAAAAACTCTTTCGTTAAGCAAATCACCCCAAACATCGTTTATAGTTGTAAAAAAGCCGTTTAAAATCTTAACTTATGTTATAAAACACAACTTTACAGCCTGAAAGTTTGCAGGTTTAACCAAAATCCGTACCTTTGCAACGTGTTTTTCATAGTATTAGATTTAAGGTTAACAAAGGTTGGAGTACAGCGGTACTCCTTTTTTTTTGCCCTAAAGCAAATACTGCATATTAATACAGAAGAAACCGCATATTCAAATGGAAAAGAACAATCGCGTTTTATTGGGGATGAGCGGAGGAACAGACAGTTCGGTCGCCGCACTCTTGCTTCGAGACTCCGGATATGAAGTTACTGGCATCACTTTCCGTTTCTACGAAAAAGACAACCAAACCGAATACCTTGACGACGCCCGTGAGCTATGTCATCAAATTGGTATACGTCACCTGGTATACGATGCACGTGAGCTCTTCAAGGAATGCATCATCCGTTACTTTATTGATGAATACATGAAGGGACGCACTCCAGTCCCCTGCACTCTCTGCAATAATTATTTGAAATGGCCCCTTTTGCAAGAAGTCGCCGACAAAGAAGGCATTTATCATTTAGCCACCGGACATTACGTGCAGAAGAAATTCGAAAATGGTTATTGGCATATCACAGCAGGTTCTGATCCAGACAAAGACCAGTCTTTCTTCCTTTGGGGACTACCCCAAACGATATTAGAACGAATGTTGCTCCCTATGGGAGGACTGACAAAAGTACAGGTGCGTTCATTGGCTGCCGAACGGGGCTTTCACAAAGCCGCCTCCAAAAAAGACAGCTTGAGTATCTGCTTCAGTCCTATGGATTATCGCCAATTCCTGCGAGAACAAACAGAAGCTGGGACAATTCAACCCGGATTCTTCTACGATGAATCCAACCGATTTTTGGGAAAGCATGAAGGTTATCCATTCTATACCATTGGACAAAGACGAGGGCTCGGTATTTATCAAAATAAAGCATTGTTCGTGAAAGAGATTCATCCCAAAGAGAATAAAATCATAATCAGCGATACCATCCGCTCATTAGAACAAAATGAAATGTGGTTATCCGACTGGAACATCACCAATCCAAATGCACTCATTGGACAAGAAGATGTAATTGTGAAAATACGCTATCGGAAACAAGCCAATCATTGTACGGTCACCTTGACTGATGAGGGACGGCTGCACGTTCAGCTACATGAACCTTTAGCTGCTGTAGCAACCGGACAAGCTGCTGTATTTTACCGAGGGAAAGACGTATTAGGTGGAGGAATCATTGATGCCTACAGACGCTCTGTATAACACAAAAAATAAGCCTTGACGTTTTAAATTATAATCATTAAAACGTCAAGGCTTTTATTTTACCTGGATGCCCCGTATCAAATGGCCTCAACCATCCTTATAGAGCCTCTTGTTATTTTGTCAGCGTAAATTTCTGCTTCATGCGGATATCCTGTGAACTTGCTCCAACAAGCACTTCAAAGTCGCCGGGCTCCACGGTCCATTCCATGTTGCGGTCCAACAATTGCAAAGCTTCTGGTTTCAACACAAAGTTAACGCGCTTCGTTTCACCTGGCTTCAAATAAACTTTCTCAAAGCCACGCAACTGTGAATCATACGTCACTACGGAACTATACAAATCCCGAATATACAACTGTACCACTTCTGCACCTGCACGTTTACCGGAATTAGTGACATCTAAAGCGACCTTCACCTCACCCTGAGTTCCTTGCGACGGAGCTTCTACTTTCAAATTCGAATAATCAAACGTCGTATAGCTCAAGCCATAACCAAAAGGATAAAGCATACCAATGACACGGGTCTTTCCACTACCATTCGGGCCAAACTTCGGTTGCGTACCATGTGAGCCTTTTTTAAACGGAAAGTTCAGTTCGATTTGTCCCACACTTTTTGGGAAAGTCACTGATAATTTGCCACTCGGATTATGGTCGCCAAACAAGGTTTCTGCAATGATACGTCCTCCTTGATAGCTTGGGAACCATGCTTCTAAGATAGACGGAATATGCTCATTGGCCCAATTTACCGTCAATGGCTGCCCGTTAATCAATACCAATACCACCGGCTTTCCTGTAGCGTGCAACGCTTCCAGCAACTGCTGCTGACGACCGGGCAGATCCAAAGAAGAACGAGAACGACTTTCACCGACCAAATATTTGTCTTCACCCATCACAGCAATGATAACATCCACATCACTGGCCTGCTCCACCGCACGTTGGATAGCCGCTTTCTCTTCATCATTCAAAGGAGACGGACAGAGTTCACTTTCCGGCCAGTCTTTGTCAGTCAGTTCACAACCTTTCTCGTAAACCACCTCCGAAGATCCCTTCAAATATTCCTTCAGCCCTGCCAATACCGTAGTACAATCCAATCCATTCGGACCGTAACGACTAATCATAAAGTTGTCTTCATCAGCCAAAGGACCTGTTACCAACACCTTCTTCGTATGCTGTTTGTCAAGAGGTAACAACTGATTCTGATTCTTCAACAAGACCATGGCCTGAGCCTGCATTTCATCAACAAAGTCCTGATGCTTATCCGCACCTGCTTGTTCATCTGCCCATTTCGGTTCAATCGGATAGGGATTGTCGAACAAGCCCATACGGAATTTTACATTCAACACCTCACGAACACGTCGGTTCACCACTTCCATCGACAATCTGTTTTGTTCCACTAATCGACGTACAGGAAGAATAAAATCTTTACAAGGTGTAAAATTCGTACGAACGTTCAGCCCAGCTTCCAGAACCTGACGAACGGCATCTTCATAAGTCTCGGCCACCTTGTGTTTGGAATGTACAAATTCAACTGCTTCACTGTCGCTCACCACATATCCATCAAAACCATATTCTTCACGAAGCAACTCTGTCATAAAATAATGGCTGGCTGTAATAGGCACTCCATCCCAATCATTATAACTGCTCATCACTCCCCACGGCTTACTTTCACGAATAACCCGCTTGAACGGATAAAGCAACAGTTCATGCAGTTCACGCGGAGAAACATGCGGATCGGTACGGCAATTCCCGTCACGTCCACCTTTCGGAATGCTATATACAGCAAAATGCTTCAATGTAGACCCAATTCCTTCTGACTGGATACCATTTACCATCTGAATACCCAATTCGGCAATAAGATAAGGCTCTTCACCGTAACATTCCAAGGTACGTCCCCAACGAGGGTCACGAACCACATCCAAAATAGGAGCATACACATTGGTATATCCCAGAACACGCCCTTCCTTACCGACAATGCGACCAGCCTCATTCACCAAATCACGATTCCACGTACACCCGATACCAATCGGTGCAGGAAGCGGAGTCGCTTTCGTATGATTCAATCCATGAATTCCTTCATTAGAAAAATCGACAGGAATACCCAAACGAGTCTGTTCTACAAACCAACGTTGTGTCTTATAGATAGCTTTTACATGATTTGAATAAGGATAAATCAGTTCGTAATTCTGTTTGTAGGCTTTTCCTAGTCCGTTCAACTGCTCATCAATATTCGCTATGCCATCTTTCCAGATTTCATTTTTCCAGCCTTCAGTAGGAAGCGAATCCTTCAAAATTCGTCCATATCCATAAATAGTAGCCAACTGACAACTCTTTTCTTCCAGGGTCATCTGTGACAACAAATCTTCCACTCGCTTTGCAATAGGCTGAGTTGGATCTTCATATACATCTTTTTGACCATTCTTGTTGAAATCAATCCAACCCTTCTTGTAAATAGACGATGAACGAGCTTTCACGTTATCAGGAGCAGCCGACAACGTACACATGCCTCCTGTTAGAAGCATAATACCTAATAGTAATGCGTTTTTCATACTTTATTTTATACAACAGTTATTCTATACGCAAGCCTACTACCCGGTTATTTCGCATAGAAGTGACTTACGCAATCTTAATATCTCACAAAAATAATACATAAATCCATCTCTTCCAATCACCTACACCGAATAAGCCATCTGAACGAAGAGAAAAATAATTTCTTTTCTAAAACGAGCCTAAAATTAAGGAGTCTGACACGTATCAGACTCCTTAAACACTTCAAGACCATACGTTCCTTTCCACGTGGAACGTACAGCCTGCATATTGATTACAGATCAAATCGACAACTGATTCCCGCACGCACCCAGATACCTGGCTGCGGAATATTACCATGATCAAAATAAGACTTGTCCAGCAGATTATTAGCCTCTATATACAGCTTATATTGTGGAGCCATCCACGACAAACGAGCGTCCAACAAAGAATAAGGACGATACGAATGCATTTCATCTCCTTGCTGATAATTTCCTCGACGATCGTGCCAACGGTAAGCCACGTTCAAGTCTAACTTTTTCCACAAATGAAAACTTCCCCTAGCTACAACTTTATGTTTGAGATATTCCAAGGAATACATAGACTGGGTACTCTGAGAAGTTTCTTTGTCTTGATCCATATAATTATAAGAAAGCTGAATAGTACGAAGGAATGCGTTCCGTTCCAACAACTCGGAAAAATCAAATACAAGGGAAGTCTCTATCCCTAACGTATTGACTACGGCATGATTGACCGATTCCCAAGGAGCCTCATCTCCTTTCGACAAATCCTTGACCCAATCAATTAGGTTCGTTCCATGATTATGATACAGACTTGCTGTAGCACGAATACCAGGTCGTAAGAATTTGACTCCAACTTCGACCGCTTCCATTTCTTCTGGCTTCAGAAACTTATCGGCTTTATACCCTCCTACCGAATAATACAATTCAGTAAATGAAGGCATACGTAATGATGTGTTATAAGAAGCATATACTTTCCAATATGGAGCCAACTGAAAACTGGCATCTACACCTGGATAGAAACGGAAATTCATCTCATTACCCGTATTTTTCACTGCTATGACTCCCGCTGAAAGCGTAAAACGTTTCAGCAACACAGTATGCTCCAGATGAAAGCTCAAGTGGGTACGGTTCAAGCCCACTGAATAAACTCCATCTGCACCATGAACAGGTTTCGGATGATCCAACGGTTCACCCAATGTGGTACTGATAACTCCCTCATTGCGAAATTCCGCTCCGAAAGCGGTCTTTCCCAAAAAGCTTTGAATGTAATTATTCAAATTGACGCCATATACATCCGTCCGGTGGTAATTGAATGGCACACGATCAGGTTGTCCCCTGAAAAATTCAAACCGGTCTTCCGAACGATTCCAATAAGCGGAGGGCTTAAAGTGAAAAAACGTACCCTTCGTCTCTGCTTGAACCGCCATAAAATATTTGCGGACATGCTCAAACTGCTCATCAGAAGCCGTACTATAGAACGTATTCGCTCCAAAATCTTTCTGCGAGAATCCTGCATGCCAACGAATGCCCACATGCTCATGGTCGTACTTGCCGCGATAAAACAATTTACTCTTTTTGAAATCGGAATTCAGGTGATTGGCCTTACTCCAACTATACCCGTCAGAACGCGTAAAACCACCAGACAAAGAATTGCCCCACTTTCCGGTCAAGAAATTAACCCGCCCGCCTCCATCAAAGAAACCAAAAGAGCCTCCATCAAGATGTGCCTCTACACCACTATTCACATCGTCCTTTGTAACGATATTGATGGCTCCTACCAACGACGATGTACCATACACCCTGCCAGCAGGGCCTTCTAACACCTCAATTCGTTCTATTTCATGAATGTCAACAGGAAATTCAGCCGCATTATGGCTGGTTTGAGGATCACAGATATTGATTCCGTCCAGTAGAATAGCGATTTGTTCGGACGATCCTCCACGAATACTGATGTCTGTTTGGACTCCCATGTCCCCGCGTTGGCGGACATCAACACCAACTGCATACTTCAATAAATCATTCACTGTTTGTACAGGAGCGGCAGCAATCGCTTCCCGATCGAGTACAGTCACCATACGTGCCGCCTGACTCACCGTCAACGGAACACGACTGCCAGTAACCTCTATTTCTTCCAATTCGTACACTTGATTCTGCATGTCTTTATTGGTCTGTGCTGAAATAGTTACAGCAGGTACAGAAGCCAGCATAGCCACCGTGATAACTCCAATGTTCACGGGCTTTTGCAGACTGCAGAAAACAGCATACGATCGGTTAGAATAGCGTCGGAAACGCCAGGTCTGACGGCCTTTCGGATTGTTTTCTTTCATTGTTTTTAATTGTTTAAAAATACCTTGCAAAGGTAAATAAAACAATTTTTCTTATGCAAGAAGACAAAAACTTTTTAATTGTGAATTATTTGTTATTAACAGGTTATTCACCGCTTGTTTAAAACCTATTATTTACTCATATTCAACGTTTTAAATATAAAATACATTCTTTATTAACCAAGTTATGAATATCGTTATTAACAAGCAATCAGACAAACCTTCCAGCCAAGTCATCTTACCATCCGGCCTATTCACAAAAAAAGCAAGAAACCTTCTCACGCCTCCCATCGGCCATTACGGATATCAATCCATAAAAGCCTCCGGAGAACCAGAGAAGCTTTCTTGCTTCTTTCCTTTATCTAAAGATACTTATTTCTTCAAGCTAGCAGCAGGTACAATGCAGTACAACTTATCGTTCGGACGCATACGTTCAGGTACCTTGAAGGAAACATGTGCTCCCTTCTTCACCACATCAACAGGTTTCAAATCGACACGAGCCTCATCCAAGGTCAAATAAACAGCCCCTGTAGTCGGTCCTGTAATCAACAATTTATCCCCTACGTGCAGTTCTGTAGCCTCTATCAAAAATTCAGCGACACCGATATTGGCGAAATACTTAACCCCTTTACCGGCATACACCTTACGTTCGGTTGCTTCCGAACCATAATTACGACTCCATTCACCTAAACGCTGTCCCAAATAATATCCATTCCAGAAGCCACGGTTGAACACTGTCTTCAAACGTTCATCCCATGCATCCTTCTTTTCATCAGTAAAGGTTCCGTCCAAATAAGACTGAATCGCTTCTTTGTAGCATTCTACTACTGTACGGACATACTCAGGCCCACGGGCACGTCCCTCAATCTTGAACACACGTACACCGGCTTCAATCATTTCATCCATGAAACGAATGGTCTTCAAGTCTTTTGGAGACATGATGTACTTATTGTCAATTTCAAGTTCGATGTCACTTTCTTTATCTTTCACGATATACGAACGACGGCAAACCTGCATACAAGCACCTCGGTTGGCCGAAGCATTCATTTCATTCAAGCTTAAATAACACTTGCCGGAAACAGCCATGCACAATGCACCATGACAGAACATTTCAATACGAACAGGATGTCCCATAGGTCCCACGATATGCTGTTCATGAATTGCATCATAAATCTTGCGTACCTGATCCAATTTCAATTCACGTGCAAGGACCACCACATCGGCAAAACGCGAATAAAACTTCAAAGCTTCCGCATTGCTGATATTCAACTGAGTAGAAAGATGCACTTCCTGTCCCACTTCATTACAATAAGCCATTACCGCCACATCCGCTGCAATCACTGCACTGATGCCAGCTTCCTTGGCTGCATCGACAATTTTACGCATCAGTTCTATATCTTCATCGTAAATTATCGTATTGATGGTAAGGTAACTCTTCACACCGTGTTCATCACACAATTTCGCGATTTCACGCAAGTCGTTAATGGTAAACGTATTTGCAGAACGAGCACGCATATTCAAGCTTTCAATACCGAAGTAAATGGAATCTGCTCCGGCATGGATAGCAGCCGCCAACGATTCGCGCGAACCGACAGGGGCCATAATTTCAAAATCCTTTATAGAATAGTTCATGTTGTTATTTTGGAATTTCGGGAGCAAAAATACAAAAAAGGAAAGAAACTAGAGTCATACAGACTGAAGATTCGTTTCAAACTACCCTTGCAGACCGAAAGAGACTGATACATTACAGTTCCAATCTAACCTGCTGAGTGCTAAAAGAATTATTCGCCCAACTTATCCATCAAGTCTTTCATGGCGTCGTTTGCCTTATCCATCATGTCGTCCATATTTTCTTCAAAGCTGGAAGTATCCAGTTCGGGAGCCTTCTTAGACAACTCTTTCTTCATCTTCTTGAGTTCTTTAATCTGTTCTTTACTCAAGTCTTTCAGAACACCCATTCCCTTTTTATTGATTTCCACAAATTCTTCGCCTACTCTTTTCCAATCTTCTGCTGTATAAGAAGAAGCATTTTCATAAGTTTCTTCGGTCAACGCTTTCATGTCATCTACATAATCTTCAGCAGTATAACTGCAAGATGTTAATGTGCCAGCTACCAACATCAAAGCAAGTGCTGTTACGTGTAATTTTTTCATAATGTATTTTTTTATGTCAATAAGACAAAGGTACAAAATATCTCTACAATTCTCCCCTAAATAAAGGAATTAAGCGCACGAAGATACGGGAATATAGATAAATCGTCCTACTATCCTCTGATTATGAATAAATTACCACACAATAAAGCCTACAATCTGCATCTGTAAAGTGGAAGATTTTTATTTCATAAGGTGCCTGTCTTTTTAAGGGAAGCACCATCATTCCATCATTTTTTTCAAAAAAAAGTTTTCAAAATGTTTGGTGATTAGAAAATAATGCGTACCTTTGCACCGCAAACGAAAACAAATGGTGCCATAGCTCAGATGGTAGAGCAAAGGACTGAAAATCCTTGTGTCCCCGGTTCGATTCCTGGTGGCACCACGAAAGAGAGTTACTTCGGTAACTCTCTTTTTTTATTTCTACCCAAACACCTTATCGCATTCTCCTCTAAAGAAAATATTGTTTAGCTGATTCATTTTTCAAAAAACTTTCGGAAACGTGTTTCATTTTTTGAAAGACCCGTTTCTCCGAGCGACTTCAGCTGGAAGTCGCAGCAGACACTGCCACTCCAATACTTCTACCTCATTATGACTACAAAAGAGATAACCGCAGATACGATAAAACTGCAATAAGAAACAAGCTGCCTTTACTTGCAAAAATTATTTTACCAGATTCTCAGCAAAAAAGGATAGGTGATTTAAACAACATTAAGCAATACTTTCATTCACATAGATCCAAAAGAAAGGAAATCCATCCTCCTAAAGGACGAAATTTCTTAAATATCTTTAAATCTTCAATTTAGCTATTTCCATTTAAATAGGTGTGATTTGTGATATGCATTAAAATCCCTATATTTGACTACACGTTTAACTGATAAATATTTATTTTTTATGAAAAGATTCGGAAATCGCTTTCTGAACATTGTACTTGTAATGGGACTTGTTGGGATAGCTGCCTTCGTCTGCCATTACTATTTCACGTATTGGCAAACGACTGCTGTTGCTTCCCAAAATGAAGAAGCCCTTGAGCTTCCACCGGGACATCCGGAAATTGCCCATAACAAAAACCTAAAGTTTCCTGCAGAAGGGAAATATTGTTTGACTTGTCATCAGGGGATTGAGCCGACGAGACCGCTCGACTCTAAAATGATGAAAGAAATCCTTGAGAAGGGAGCCCAACTGGGCGACCCGAATGGTTGCGTTGTGTGCCACGGAGGTAATCCGATGGAAACCGTTGATAAGGACAAGGCCCATCGTGGAGTTCCTAAAGGAAGTAAATTGGCAGCCTTCACTCCTGTTCCTGGAGCTTTGCAAGTCAATGAGAATACCTGTGGTCTGTGTCACTCCGACCACACTTATAATGTGCACCGTTCGCTGATGAATACCGATGCCGGTAAGATGAAGGCCATCACATGGAGCTTCGGAATCGGTACGGAAAACAAGGACCATATTTATGCCGACCATGATACGGACGATCCTGATGGAAGCACTCCTCGCTTTGGTACTGAACGCTACAAAGCATACATGAAGGAAATGGCCGCTTCTTTCCCTGGACAATATCCTTCGTCACTGAAGCAGGTGCCGGAAGTTGCTCATGAAAAACTGGAAAATCTGCCGGCTCATGCCGCTTTCACTTACCTGAGAAATTGTAATGCCTGTCATTTGAGCGGAAAAGGTTATCAAGATCGAGGCCACTTCAGAGGAATGGGTTGTGCCGCTTGTCACAGTGTCTATTCAAATGAAGGTTTCTATGAGGGAGGTGACCCTTCTATCGACAAGACACATGCCGGACATCTTTTTGTACATGCCATGCAAGGAAGCCGCAAATCCAGCATCACTGTCAATGGAAAAACGATTTCAGGTGTACAGGTATCCACTTGTGCAGCTTGCCACGCAGCAGGACGCCGTATCGGCCATTCATACCAAGGACTGATGGCTCTAGGACACAGTGATAAACGAGGTCCTTTTGATGAAAATGCCATGCCTCAGCAAACGAATGCTGGTTACGTATTCAAGTATATCCACAATGACGCACACCACCGTATCTTAAAAGACGGAAAGATGGTTACAGGCTTGCTTTGTCAGGACTGCCATACAACGAATGCCATGCACGGAAACGGTAATATCGGTTCAACGACATTGGCTACCATCGAAATTGAATGTGCCGACTGCCATGGAACTGCCACCCATTATCCATGGGAACTGCCTTTAGGTTATGGCGATGAATTTGGCAAGAAATTGGACATGACATTGGCTCGTGGCGTTGCAGAAGAGCCACTGGAGGTCACTCAGAAGTTCGGTATTGTCTATCCGAAAGAAAATGGATACATCCTTTCTTCACGTGGAAATCCATTGGGTAATGTCATCCGTAGAGGCAATAAAGTTATCGTACATTCTGACGGCGGATACGATTTTGAAGTTCCGGTATTGAAGAATCTGAACGAAACTGACGAATGGAAGAATCCTGCTAAAGCAAAAACGGCAATGGTCAGTGTAGCGAAACACATGGAAAAACTGGAATGCTATGCTTGCCACTCTACTTGGACTCCTCAATACTATGGCTACAAATTCGTCATCGACTACAGTAAGAAATCAATCGACTGGTTGAATTCTGCTGAAGAATTCGGTAAAGACGGACGCACAGCAGACTATCACCACAAATACGTGATGCAACAAGGAGCTGCTACTTTAGGCGACTATAGTCATGTTCGTTGGGAGAATCCTCCATTAGGTATCAACGGAGAAGGTCGTGTATCTCCTGTTACCGGAGTTATACAGACCGTAAGTACCATCATCGATGAAAACGGAAAGGTCATCGACTGGAACCGAGTTGCCAAGACAAAGGATGGATACAATGCCATGGAATTGGCTCCAGTACAGCCGCATACAGTTTCTCTGGAATCACGCGACTGTGCCGACTGCCACGGAAACTCGGTAGCCATGGGATATGGTACAAACTTTGGAAAGTATGATTCCATCCCGTCAACTACCCGCTATGCCGACTTGGTAAGCACTGAAGGAGAAAACGTCAGCTCATTCACCAAAGCTCAGATTGCAGCCATTAAAGGATTGCACGGAGATTTCGTACAAATATTGAACAGCGAAGGGAAACAGGTACAAACGCTGGACTCTCACTGGCCTACTTCCATGCCGCTTACTCAGGAGCAGCGTGACGTACTGGCACGTGGAGGTACTTGTTTGGCTTGTCATAGAGACATACCTGACGGTGCTATTCCTATCCGTATGTTGGGTAAGATTGCAGAAGTGGCCAACCTCAGCTTCGCTTCTGAAGAGGCACACGGAAAACTACTTAGAGAAAACAACTTACTCACCTCTTGGGTGAAAGCCGGCGGTATCGTAGCTTTGTTGCTGATGATTCCAGTAGGTATTGTGGCTTTCATAAAGAGAAAAAAGATTTTTGAAATAATCAAACGTTTGAAAGCATGAAAGAAAAATTGATCGGTTTCTTATCGTCGTATCGTGCCACGATAATCTTACTGACCATCTATGCTGTACTTATGGCTATAGCTACCTTTGTAGAGAAGGAATATGATACACAGGTAGCTAAAGCCCTGATATATTATTCTCCCCTATTTATTCTTCTTCATCTCTTGATGGTACTCAACTGTATAGGCATTACCATCAAGAGGAAGTTGTTTGCCCTCGGCAAATGGGGATATGTACTGGTCCATCTTGCCTTTATCATTATCTTGGGAGGAGCTATGCTCACCCACCTGATCAGTGAAGAAGGTATGCTCCATTTAAGAGAAGGAGAAAAGAACAATATCTTGCTGGTGAAAGATGGAAATACGCATACAGAACGTCAACTGCCGTTTGAAGTGGAACTTCTGGATTTCAAGCTGACTCGTTACCCGGGATCTCAAAGCCCTTCAGCCTATGAGAGTCTACTGAGAATTCATGTAGACGGCCGCAGTTTTGAACATTTGGTCTACATGAACCATGTACTGGACTTGAAAGGATACCGCTTCTTCCAGGCTTCCTACGACCCAGATGAACTGGGAAGCATCCTGTCTGTAAGCTACGATGTAGCGGGTCGACGGGTTACGTATACAGGCTACGTTCTTTTGTTTATAGGATTGTTCGGCTGCATTTTGGGAAAAGGTTCCCATTTCCGCCGCCTCAGCAAACAATTGAAGAAGTTAAGCTATGTCTTACTGGCCGTATGTCTTTGGAGTGGTATGCCGACATCGGTACAGGCCATCAACATTCTGGAAGCTCATGCCGAAAAATTCGGCAACTTGCCGATGCAAGACCTACATGGACGTATTCTTCCTATCAACACATTTGCTTCTGAAATCGTTAGAAAGTTGCACTTGAAAGAAGTCATCAACGACCTGTCAGAAGACCAACTTTTGCTGAACTTGTTTGTGGAACCGTCCGTATGGGCAAATACCCCATTGATTCTTGTTGAAGAAGCTGACGTTCGTACACAGTATACTCAAGGAAAGGAAATCATCTCTTACCGTGATGCTTTCAATGAAAAAGGCAATTATCGTTATGGAGCTGAAGTAGAAAGTGCTTACCAAAAGAATCCAGCACTCCGGTCACGTTTAGATAAGGAACTACTGAAATTGGACGAGAAGGTGAATCTTCTTCACCAACTCTTCAACTTCCAGCTGATCCGTATCTTCCCGGTTCCTAATGATTCCATCAGCCATCATTGGCTGGCTGCCGGCGATGAGCATACCCAACTGACTCAAGCGGAATCGTTGGAAGTCTTGAAACTTTTCAACAACTACCGAAGTGAAGTACTCAACGCTGCCAATACAGGAGATTGGACTCTGGCTGACAAGGCATTAGAAGCTATTCAAGACTACCAGAACTCCCACCTCTCAAGGTTGGTTATCAACAAGAAAGTCTTGGAAGCAGAAGTCAGCTATAACCGTATGAACTTGCTTCCTACTTGTCGGAAAATCTACCTGATCTTAGGAGGTATCCTGCTTGTTCTTTCTTTCTTGAGTTGGTTCAAGACAGAGGTAAAGAAAGCGGAGAAGACAGTCAAACTGATTCTGACAGTAGGAGTTGCAGCCGGCTTTATCTGCCATACATATTGTATCGGTCTACGAGGCTACATCTCGGGACATGCTCCTTGGAGTAACTCGTATGAAACGATGGTATTCCTTTCATGGGCCAGTGTCCTGGGCGGATTCTGCTTTGCAAAAAGGAACTTCACGGCCTTTTCTCTATCGGTGCTATTTGGAGGGGTAGTTCTCTTTGTTTCTGGTCTTAACAGGATGGATCCGGAAATTACTCCGCTGGTTCCAGTCTTGAAATCACCTTGGCTCATGTTCCACGTAGCTACCTTAATGATGGCTTACGGTTTCTTGGGAATCGGCTGCATGATTTCAACAACCAACCTGATTGCTGCTGCTTTCATGACACCTTCTAACAAAGACCGTATTTCCAAACGCATTCTCGGACTCTCTATCGTCAGTGAGCTTTCTTTGATTATCGGATTGGCTCTGATGACCGTAGGTATTTTCTTAGGAGCCGTTTGGGCTAATGAATCTTGGGGGCGTTATTGGAGTTGGGACCCGAAAGAGACTTGGGCCTTGATCACGGCTGTGGTCTATGCCATTGTTCTTCATTTGCGTTGGTTTGAAAAGAAGCCCAACTTGCTACGTTTCAACCTGCTTACGCAATGGGCCTTCTTATCCGTTTTAATGACTTATTTCGGAGTGAACTATTTATTAAGCGGTATGCACTCCTATGGAAATACCAGTGGACTTGCAGGACTCCCTCTATGGGTGTATGGAGCTATCCTCGTTTTCTTCATCGCTCCAGGATGCATCGCTGCTATCCGACAAAAACAGATAATGAAATAAATCATCTTCTCTTTATTTATTAAGGTGTGGAACCAATTTGCATTGGTTCCACACCTTTTTTTATCTTCTTCATTCAAGCAAGCCGTATCGCTGTTGTTAGAAGGTTCTCCAGCAGGTATCAAAGAAGGGCGTTAAAGGGGGAGACAGCGACTTTATTGTCGCAATCGATATGACCTTCACTACCATAAAAAAACAAGCGACAAGGCCTTATAGGCATCAATAAGGAACATTCCCTAATACCAGCTCCCCACGTATCGCCAATCAGGTAAAAGCATAAAAAAAACGAGTAACAAGGAAGGTTGCCCTTTCGGGCTTACCTTTCCATGTTACTCGTTAATAAAGTTCTATTGTTTCGAAATAGAAAGCCGAGGCTTAATCTACTTCAGAATAGTCCAACACATTCTTACGATTTGCAGCCATACGTTCATATTCTTCTTTTGAACCAACTACAATCTTATCGAATTCACGAAGTCCTGTACCTGCAGGAATCAAATGACCGCAGATTACATTTTCCTTCATACCTTCCAAGCGGTCTACCTTACCGTTGATAGCAGCTTCGTTCAATACCTTAGTTGTTTCCTGGAAGGAAGCAGCTGACATAAAGCTTGAAGTCTGCAATGCAGCACGGGTAATACCCTGAAGGATCTGACTTGATGTAGCAGGAACTGCATCACGTACTTCAACCGGTCTCAAGTCACGGCGTTTCAACATACTGTTTTCATCACGCAACTTACGAGCTGTTACAATCTGACCTGGCTGCAAGTTCTGTGAATCACCGGCATCCACTACTACCTTCTTGCCCCAGATACGATCGTTCTCTTCGTTAAAGTCGAGACGGTCAACAATCTGCTGTTCCAAGAAGCGAGTATCACCAGCTTCGTTGATTTGTACCTTACGCATCATCTGACGAACGATAATTTCAAAGTGCTTATCGTTAATCTTCACACCCTGCAAACGGTAAACGTCCTGAATTTCGTTCACGATATATTCCTGAACGGCTGTAGGACCCTTAATAGCAAGGATGTCGGCCGGTGTAATGGCACCGTCAGACAACGGAGTACCAGCACGTACGTAGTCATTTTCCTGAACAAGGATCTGCTTAGACAACGCTACCAAATACTTGCGAACATCGCCAGTCTTAGAAGTAACGATGATTTCACGGTTACCACGCTTAATCTTACCCATTGAAACCTCACCGTCAATTTCAGAAACGACAGCAGGATTTGATGGATTACGAGCTTCAAACAACTCAGTTACACGTGGCAAACCACCGGTGATATCGCCCGCCTTACCTACGGCACGCGGAATCTTAACCAAAATATCACCAGACTTAACAGTCTGCTTGTCTTCTACAACAACGTGACCACCTACCGGCAAGTTGTATGTACGAATGATACCACCATTTTCATCCAAAATGTGCAATGATGGAATCTTGTTCTTATCCTTAGATTCGGTAATGATGATTTCACGCAAACCAGTAGCTTCATCCGATTCCACCTTATAAGTTACATTTTCAATAACTGATTCGAAATCAACCTTACCGGCAGCTTCTGTAACGATAACGGCGTTGAACGGGTCCCACTTAGCAATAAGCTTGCCTTTTTCAACTGTTTCACCGTCTGAAGCATATAATTTAGAACCGTAAGGAACGTTGTGGTTAGAAAGAACGATACCAGTGTTAGGATCGATAAAGCGCAATTCAGCCAAACGACCAACAACAATCTTAACAGGTTCGCCTGTTTCTTCTACAGCGTCTACAGTACGAAGTTCTTCAAATTCCAAACGAGCGTCATTCTTAGCAACGATGCTTGCATTAGCAGCCATGTTACCAGCGATACCACCGGCGTGGAATGTACGAAGTGTCAACTGAGTACCCGGTTCACCGATAGACTGAGCAGCGATAACACCGACAGCTTCACCCTTCTGAACCATACGGCTTGTAGCCAAGTTACGACCGTAACATTTAGCACAAACACCCTTCTTAGATTCACAAGTCAATACTGAACGAATTTCAACGCTTTCAATCGGAGAGTTTTCAATGGCTTCTGCAATAGGTTCTGTAATTTCTTCACCAGCAGCAACCAGCAATTCACCAGTTGTAGGATGGATTACATCATGTACAGAAACACGACCCAAGATACGTTCATATAATGTAGCGATAACTTCATCGTTGTTCTTCAATGCTGTACATACCAAACCACGCAATGTACCACAGTCTTCTTCGTTGATGATCACATCGTGAGAAACGTCAACCAAACGACGAGTCAAATATCCGGCATCGGCTGTCTTCAACGCGGTATCGGCAAGACCCTTACGAGCACCGTGGGTAGAGATAAAGTACTCCAACACCGACAAACCTTCCTTAAAGTTAGAAAGGATAGGGTTTTCAATAATCTGAGCACCTTCTGCACCGGCTTTCTGCGGTTTAGCCATCAAACCACGCATACCAGACAACTGACGGATCTGTTCTTTAGAACCACGGGCACCAGAGTCAAGCATCATAAATACTGAGTTGAAGCCTTGGTCGTCGTTCTTAATTGTCTTGTACAATACGTCAGACAAGTCACTGTTTACGTGAGTCCAAGTATCGATAACCTGGTTGTAACGTTCGTTGTCAGTGATGAAACCCATGTTATAGTTCATCATGATCTGCTCAACTTCTTCGTGACCACGTTTAACGAGTTCTTCTTTTTCTTTCGGGATGATGATATCACCCAAGTTGAATGACAAACCACCTTCGTATGCCTTACGGTAACCCAAGTTCTTGATTCCATCAAGGAAGTCACAAGCACGAGCTACACCGACAGTCTTAATAACATCACTGATGATGTCACGAAGTGATTTCTTAGAAATGATCTTATTGATATATCCACATTCTACAGGAACGATTTCGTTAACAATAACACGTCCTACAGAAGTTTCCTTAATCATCTTGTCAACGATATTGCCGTTTTCGTCAAGGTCTTTAGCCACTACGCTGATGATAGCGTGGATATCTACCTTACCTTCGTTGTATGCAATAAGAGCTTCTTCTGGACCGTAGAAGATCAAGCCTTCACCCTTAGCACCCTTACGTAATTTAGTAATGTAGTAAAGACCCAATACCATATCCTGTGCAGGCACTGTGATAGGAGCACCGTTGGCAGGGTTCAAGATATTGTGTGACTGAAGCATCAATGTCTGAGCTTCCAAAACAGCTTCGTTGCTCAAAGGCAAGTGAACGGCCATCTGGTCACCATCGAAGTCGGCGTTGAACGCTGTACATGCCAATGGGTGCAACTGGATAGCTTTACCTTCAATCATCTTAGGCTGGAATGCCTGGATACCCAAACGGTGCAAGGTAGGGGCACGGTTCAACAATACCGGATGACCCTTCATTACATGTTCCAAGATATCCCAGATAACTGGTTCGCGGCGGTCTACAATCTTCTTTGCAGACTTCACGGTCTTAACGATACCACGTTCAATCAACTTACGGATGATGAACGGTTTGTAAAGTTCTGCAGCCATCAATTTTGGAATACCGCATTCACCCATCTTCAATTCAGGACCTACAACGATAACTGAACGAGCTGAGTAGTCAACACGTTTACCCAACAAGTTCTGACGGAAACGACCCTGCTTACCTTTCAAACTGTCAGAAAGTGACTTCAACGGACGGTTAGCATCTGTCTTCACAGCGCTAGACTTACGTGAGTTGTCGAACAATGAGTCAACAGCTTCCTGCAACATACGTTTTTCATTACGCAAGATAACTTCAGGAGCTTTGATCTCAATCAATCTCTTCAGACGGTTGTTACGGATAATAACACGACGGTAAAGATCATTCAAGTCAGATGTTGCGAAACGGCCACCATCCAATGGCACCAACGGACGCAAATCAGGTGGAATAACCGGTACGTTACGTACAATCATCCATTCTGGCTTATTTCTTCCCTTAGAAGCACGGAACGATTCTACAACCTGCAAGCGTTTCAATGCTTCGTTCTTACGCTGCTGAGAAGAGTCGTTGTTTGCCTTGTGACGCAATTCGTATGACAAAGCGTCCAAATCCAAATCGCACAACAAATCGTAGATTGCTTCAGCACCCATCTTAGCGATGAACTTGTTAGGATCTGAATCATCTAACAACTGGTTGTCTTTTGGAAGTGCATCAAGGATATCGAGGTATTCGCCTTCTTCAAGTAAATCGAACTTGTTGATACCGTCTTCAGCCTTGATACCCGGCTGGATAACAACATAACGTTCGTAATAAATGATGGCATCAAGTTTCTTAGTTGGCAAACCGAGCAAATAACCAATTTTGTTAGGCAATGAACGGAAGTACCATATATGAGCTACCGGAACGACGAGCTGGATGTGACCGCTACGTTCACGGCGTACTTTCTTCTCAGTCACTTCTACACCACAACGGTCGCAGACAATACCTTTATAACGGATACGTTTGTATTTTCCGCAGTGACACTCATAATCCTTCACAGGACCGAAGATACGTTCGCAGAACAAGCCGTCACGTTCGGGCTTGTAGGTACGGTAATTGATGGTTTCAGGTTTCAAAACTTCACCATAAGAGTTTTCTAGAATTTCTTCTGGAGAAGCCAACCCAATAGTAATCTTTGAAAAATTACTCTTTATCTTAGTATCTTTTCTAAAAGCCATACTTTATGTATTTGTTGACGGGGACGCGGGAACGTCCCCTATTGAATTATTTTAATTATTCCATTGTTATGCTCAAGCAGAGACCTCTCAGTTCATGGAGCAATACGTTAAGTGATTCAGGGATACCCGGTGTTGGCATCGGTTCACCCTTAACGATAGCTTCGTAAGCTTTAGAACGGCCCACAACGTCATCTGACTTGATAGTCAAGATTTCCTGCAATACGTGAGCAGCACCAAATGCTTCGATAGCCCAAACTTCCATTTCTCCGAAACGCTGACCACCGAACTGTGCCTTACCACCAAGTGGCTGCTGAGTAATCAATGAGTACGGACCGATAGAACGAGCATGCATCTTATCTTCTACCATGTGACCCAGTTTCAACATGTAAGTAACACCTACTGTAGCTGGCTGGTCAAACTGGTCACCTGTACCACCATCGTAAAGATAAGTCTTACAGTAACGTGGCAAACCTGCTTTGTCTGTCCATTCGTTCAAGTCATCCATTGTAGCACCGTCAAAGATAGGAGTTGCAAACTTAACGCCCAATTCTTTACCGGCACGGCCCAATACAGCTTCAAAGATCTGACCAATGTTCATACGTGAAGGCACACCCAACGGATTCAATACGATATCAACAGGAGTACCATCTGCCAAGAACGGCATATCTTCCTGACGAACCACGCGTGACACGATACCCTTGTTACCGTGACGACCGGCCATCTTATCACCTACACCAATCTTACGTTTCTTAGCGATGTATACCTTAGCCATCTGGATGATACCTGAAGGCAACTCATCACCGATAGTAAGTGCAAACTTCTTACGCTTCAATTCTGCGTCAAGTTCTTTGTACTTCTTCAAGTAGTTCATGACCAAAGTACGGATCAAACCGTTCTTGTATTCGTCATCTGTCCACTTGCTGAGCTGAACAACTGTAAAGTCCAAAGATTCGAGATCGTGTCTGGTGAACTTAGCACCCTTAGCGATAACTTCAGTACCCAAATAGTCTTTAACGCCTTCAGATACTTTGTCGTTAGTCAATACCAAAAGCTTTTCAAGCAAGACATTTCTCAACTGAGCTGCCTTTTCTTCAAAGTCTTCGTTCATCAACTGCAAGTTTGCTTTATCAGCATTCTTTTCGCTACGAGTCTTGATAACGCGAGAATACAATTTCTTGTCGATAACCACACCGTGAAGAGATGGAGAAGCTTTCAATGAAGCATCCTTCACATCACCTGCCTTGTCACCGAAGATAGCACGAAGCAATTTTTCTTCTGGTGAAGGATCAGATTCACCCTTCGGAGTAATCTTACCGATCATGATATCACCCGGTTCGATACGAGCACCAACACGAACGATACCGTTTTCATCCAAGTCCTTAGTAGCTTCTTCGCTAACGTTAGGGATATCAGAAGTCAATTCTTCCATACCACGTTTCGTTTCGCGAACTTCAAGGATATATTCATCAACGTGTACTGAAGTCAACAAGTCTTCACGAACAACACGTTCATTCAATACGATAGCATCCTCATAGTTATAACCCTTCCATGGCATGTATGCTACGAGCAAGTTCTTACCCAAAGCCAATTCACCGTTTGCAGTAGAATAACCTTCTGTAAGGATATCACCTTTCTTCACACGCTGACCTTTAGAGCAGATAGGACGAAGGTCGATGGTCATGCTCTGGTTGGTTCTGCGGAACTTAGGAAGATGGTATTCAACCAACGCTGGATCGAAGCTGATAAATTCTTCGTCAGCAGTACGGTCGTAAAGAATGCGAATAGTAGTTGCATCAACAAAATCAATAACACCGTCACCTTCAGCAGCAATCTGAGTACGTGAATCCTCACAAAGCTGTTTTTCGATACCAGTACCGACGATAGGAGCTTCAGTACGAAGCAATGGAACGGCCTGTCTCATCATGTTAGATCCCATCAATGCACGGTTCGCGTCATCATGTTCCAAGAACGGAATCAATGAAGCTGCGATAGATGCAATCTGCTGTGGAGCCACGTCCATAAGTTCTACCTGGTCTGGAGAAACTACTGGATAATCCGCATCACGACGAGCTTTAACTCTATCGCGGACAAAGCTACCATCGTCATTCAATGGAGCATTACCCTGAGCAATGATAACGTCTTCTTCTTCTTCAGCTGACAAATATTCAATATGGTCAGGATTCAAGTCAACTACGCCATCTTTTACCTTACGATAAGGAGTTACGATAAATCCGAGATTGTTGATTTTAGCATACACACAAAGTGAAGAAATCAAACCAATGTTCGGACCTTCCGGTGTTTCAATAGGACACAAACGTCCATAATGTGTATAGTGTACGTCTCGCACTTCGAATCCGGCACGGTCACGTGACAAACCACCAGGACCCAATGCAGAAAGACGACGCTTATGAGTGATTTCGGCCAACGGGTTTGTCTGGTCCATGAACTGAGACAAGGCGTTAGTACCGAAGAATGAATTGATAACCGATGAAATAGTCTTCGCATTGATCAAGTCAATCGGAGTGAAGACTTCATTATCGCGTACGTTCATACGTTCACGGATGGTACGGTTCATACGAGCCAAACCGATAGCGAACTGGTTAGACAACTGTTCACCTACGGTACGAACACGACGGTTGCTCAAGTGGTCGATATCATCGACATCAGCCTTAGAGTTGATCAATTCAATGAGATACTTGATGATCTCAATAATATCTTGTTTAGTCAACACACGAGTATCCATTGGAGTATCGAGTGCCAACTTCTTGTTAATACGGTAACGTCCAACTTCACCTAAGTCGTAACGTTTTTCAGAGAAGAACAAGTTATTGATAACTTCACGTGCACTAGCATCATCGGCAGGATCAGCATTTCTCAACTGACGGTAGATATAGAATACCGCTTCTTTTTCCGAGTTACTAGGGTCTTTCTGAAGAGTATTGAAGATGATTGAATAATCAGAAGCATTTGCATTCTCATTATGAAGAAGAATGTTCTGAACGTCAGCTTCAAGAATCAAATCGACATGTTCCTGTTCAAGTACAGTTTCACGGTCGATGATGACTTCATTACGTTCGATAGAAACAACTTCACCAGTATCTTCATCAACGAAATCTTCAGTCCAAGTCTTCAAGACACGGGCAGCAAGTTTTCTACCGATAACTTTCTTCAAGTTCTGTTTGGTTACCTTAACTTCTTCTGCAAGGTTGAAAATTTCAAGAATGTCTTTATCGTTTTCAAAACCAACTGCACGGAGCAAAGTAGTTACAGGTAATTTCTTTTTACGGTCGATGTAAGCATACATGACATTATTGATGTCTGTAGCAAATTCGATCCATGAACCTTTGAACGGGATGATACGAGCAGAATACAATTTAGTACCATTCGCATGAATGCTCTGTCCGAAGAATACACCTGGAGAACGGTGGAGCTGAGATACGATAACACGTTCAGCACCGTTGATGATGAAAGTACCTTTAGAAGTCATGTACGGGATAGGTCCCAAGAAAACGTCCTGAATAACAGTATCGAAATCTTCATGATCGGGGTCTGTACAATAAAGCTTCATCTTAGCTTTCAAAGGGACACTATAAGTCAAACCACGTTCGATGCACTCATCGATAGAATACTGTGGCGGATCAATATAGTAGTCAAGGAACTCGAGCACGAAATTATTTCGAGTGTCTGCAATTGGGAAATTTTCAGCAAAAACTCTGTAAAGGCCGTCATTCTTACGTTGTTCAGGCGGAGTGTCTAGCTGAAGGAAGTCCTGAAAAGACTTCAACTGTACTTCCAAGAAGTCCGGATACTGCATCGGATTCTTGATTGAAGCAAAATTAATTCGTTCGTTCTGATTGTTAATAGACATTTGAAATTCAATTAAGAATTAAAGGAAATATTGTCTGTTTAGGGAATCTATTGCGACCATATATATTGAGACGCAAAAAGGTTAAGAATCCTCTGAACAGAGGATTCTTAACCGAAGTACCTGATTTACAGGATAATCTTATTTAAGCTCGATTTCAGCGCCAGCTTCTTCCAAAGTTTTCTTCAAAGATTCAGCTTCGTCTTTAGACAAACCTTCTTTTACTGTGCTAGGAGCACCGTCAACCATGTCTTTAGCTTCTTTCAAGCCAAGGCCACAAGC
>JAHHQU010000125.1 GCA_020026225.1 Phocaeicola sp.
AACTGCTATACCGAAGATCCTGAGACACTTCCAGATGAAACAGGGCGCAGCAATAAAAAGCAGGTGGTTTTGCCGGAAGTGTTGTTTGAAAGCCTTTGCCGAATCAATCCGGAGATTCCTATTGAAACCGTGCGGACAGTATCGGATGAATTGTGTCATACACCTTTGTCCGGTGACCTTATGCTGACCAACTATGGAAACTATCAGAAAATCCGACACGGTATCAAGGTGGAATATACCAAGAACGGACACAAAACATCCAATATTCTTCGGCTCGTTGATTACACCGCCCCCGAAAATAACAGCTTTATCGTTGCCTCCCAGATGTGGATTAAAGGCGAACTTCACTGGCGCAGACCGGACTTGCTCCTTTTTATCAATGGTTTGCCGATGGTGTTTATCGAACTGAAAAACTCCAACATTCCGGTAAAGAATGCTTACGACATCAATTTGCAAAACTACTTAAAGGATATTCCCTATCTGTTTGACTATAACCAGATTTGTGTACTTTCCAACGGAATGGAAACCCGTCTGGGCAGTTTTGCCGCAGGGTATGAGTATTTCTTTGAGTGGTTGAAGGTGGAGGACGAAAAAGAAAACCCGGATCGCAAGGCAATCCGAGAAAATTGTGTCAGTTTGGAATACTTCATCAATGGTCTCTGTAAACCAGAAACTCTACTGGATTATATAGAAAACTTTGTGTTGTATGACCGCCGACGCACAAAAATCATCGCTAAGAATCACCAGTTCTTTGGAGTCAACAACGCTTACAAGGCATTCCTAAAACGAAAAGAGCTTCACGGAAAACTGGGTGTATTCTGGCACACACAAGGTAGCGGAAAAAGCTATTCCATGGTGATGCTGGCCCGGAAAATTAAGCACAAGGCAAAAGGTAATTTCACCTTCTTAATTGTGACCGACCGAGAGGATCTGGATACTCAGATTTATAAAAATTTCCTGCGGACAGAGTTTATCACGGATAAGGACAAAGTGCAGCCTGCAAACAGTAAGCAACTGCGGGAGGATTTGCAAACGAATAAGCCAATCCTGTTTACGCTGATTCAAAAGTTCCGGTATGACAAAGGAAAGAAGTATCCGGTGCTGTCTACCCGTGACGATATCATCGTAATCGTTGATGAAGCACACCGTACCCAGTACAAAGATCTTGCCGAAAATATGCGTACCGGTCTACCCAATGCTCAGTTTCTTGCCTTTACTGGTACTCCGCTGTTAGGCAACAAACGCTTGACCAATGCTTGGTTTGGCGATTATGTCAGCGAATATAACTTTGCGGAATCCATCAAGGATAATGCGACTGTACCATTGTACTATGTAAAACGAGTTCCGGAAGTAGAGCTGCAAAACGACTTTTTGGATTCGGATTTTGCGGATATTCTGGAGGAAGAAAATCTCACGGATGCAGAGCAGCGACGACTTGAAAACCATTATGCCAGAGAGATGGAAGTATTAAAGCGTGATGATCGCTTGGATGCCATTGCACAACATATCGTTTATCATTTTCCACGGCGTGGTTTCCGTGGAAAGGGTATGGTAGTTTCCGTTGATAAGTTTACTGCTGTTCGAATGTATGAGAAGGTGCAGTATTACTGGAGAGAAGAAATTAAAAAGCTAAACTCCAGTATCAGCAAAACTTCTGATCCTAACGAGAAATTGTGTCTCAAAGATATTGTTGACTATATGCGAAAAGTGGAAATGGCAGTAGTCATCAGCGAAGACGCAGATGAAGAAAAGAAGTTTGCGTCAGAAGGTCTTAATATCAAACCACATCGTGAGCGGATGAATCAAATTGATGAAAACGGTTTTGACATTGAAGATAATTTCAAAGACCCAGACCATCCCTTACAGCTGGTGTTTGTCTGCGCCATGTGGCTGACTGGCTTTGATGCGCCATCTGTATCTACGCTGTATTTAGACAAGCCTATGAAGGGACATACTCTAATGCAGACCATTGCCAGAGCAAACCGTGTTTTTCCTGGCAAAGAGTGCGGCTTGATTATCGACTATCTGGATGTGTTCAAATACTTACAACGTGCATTGGCAGACTATGCCTCCGATGATGGAGCGATTGCTCCGGTGAAGGATATTCAGAAACTGTACGAGCAACTTGAGCAGGCGATTGAAATGACCTGTGCATTTTGTACCGGACAAGGTGTAGACTTATCCCTTGTTGTATCAGAAGATGATGTATTCAAAAATCTTTCCAAATTTGAAGATTACGCTAATATTTTGATTGGAAATGATGAGACAAAAAACGAGTTTTGTGTTTTGGCGAATACAGTTGAAAGTCTTTATGAATCGCTCCGTCCGGATATCTTCAAAATGAAATTTGAACCCGGATACAAAGATGCCATTCTTTATCT
>JAHHQU010000126.1 GCA_020026225.1 Phocaeicola sp.
GCTGACCTCATTCACACAGGGGTCTGCAAACCATTTTGCGCATAAATCTTGACAATACCACAAATCCTCCTTCTGTTTCTGAATGCGGTCGGCAAACCTGCATCTCTTTGAACAGAAGGAGGATTTTTTATATCTCTTGATTCTCACCTGCACAGCTATTGGTTTTCTTACACTAAATCAGATTGATCAAAACTATTAGTTCAACCGGTGATTTGCACAAGTCCTAGAAAGGTCTATTCCCTGCCTCCTCTTAAGAGGCATCGAATTGGTATCCCTTCGCATGGTATGCTCCACAGCTTGTAAACAGGCAAATTTGCTTTTATTCTGGCTCAAATAAAACTTTTCTGAGCGTCCGCACTTCGCTTGATGCTTAAGGCGAAAGCAATTTGGTTTCGCCGGTAAAACTGATGATTTTCTTGCGCTGAAGCGAATCAATTAAATATTAACGTTTTCATCACTTCTCCTACCATCTGTGAACAGATATTCAAACACCAAATCCCATTGCTCCAAACCGAATCTTTAGCAATTTTCTTGCTCCTCCCACGAAGTATTGCTTTTCCAAAGCCTTATCACTAGACTTATCATTTTGAGCACTGAATTAAAATCTTTTATTCTCTCTGGCATATCTGCGGCTATTTTACACCCAAGATTGTATAAGATATTAAAACTAAAAGATTGCACAATCACACATCCTTCTCAAAATTTCTCCAATATCTTTTCTCAGCTTTCCGTACACCACATTCCTTCTGAATTTTGGTACAATAATTATATGATATTGACACTTCCACCCTGTGTGTGATAAACTGCTTTCGCCCATTCTACTGAACCTCCTTTGATTTCTAAGTTTTGCAGTTGGTGTTGCTTACTTATTGTATTAAAGGAGTTCTTTTTTATCGAAATGGACGCTTCCGCTTTTTTCTCTCCACGGTGAATTATACTATCAAGTGCAACACTTTAAGTAAATAAAGAAGTTCATACAGATCTCTGGTAGAATAGAGTTACCACACAATAAACTAACCGGAAAGGAGATCTGTATGAACTAGCATCATCTTACCATAGAGGAACGCAGTTGTATACGAAAATATTATGTGGACGGACTAAGCTATCGTAAGATTGCTGAACTTATAGGTCGTAATGTCAGCACTGTCTCACGGGAGATCCGGCGCAATTGCACCCACACATATGACATTCCTACATATTATCCCCATACTGCACAAAAGAAGTACCTGCTGCGCCGCTCATACTGCCACAGAGGGATGCTTCACTCTCAGGAAGTTCTGGACTATATCAATGAGAAACTGCTTGCTACATGGTCACCAGAGCAGATTGCCTGTACGCCTTGCAGCCTGCATCTGCCCAGCTGGCGCACGATTTACCGCTGGATCTATGACAAATATCTGGTAGGTGGCAACCTGAAAGTGCTGCGGCGCAAGGGGAAAAGCCACGGAGCCGTCGAGACCCGTGGAAAATACAGCAAGGGTAAATCCATACGGAAACGAGACAAGTCGGTATACAGCAGGCAGGAGGCCGGTCACTGGGAGGCAGATCCTGTTGTCAGTGAACAGGGCAAAAGCAAAGCGTGCTTTGCCACACTGGCTGAACGGAAAACCAGATATTACATTGCTGTTAAGATTCCTAACCGCAAAGCGGATACAATGGAAAATGCAATCGTATCTATACTCTCACAATTCCCGCCAGAACTTGTGAAAGAAATTACCTGTGACCGTGGATCTGAGTTTGCAAATTGGAAAAATATAGAGAAAAGGTTGGATTGTGATGTCTATTTTGCGGATCCATACTGCGCATGGCAGAAGGGCACAAATGAAAACTCGAACGGACTGCTCAGAGAGTTTTATCCCAAGGGAAGAAATCTATCCCGGGTCAGTCCCAAGACACTAAAACGAAACCTTGCGTTAATTAACGCAAGGCCTCGCAAAGTATTAAACTTTCATTCTGCCCAGGATTTATGGGCTTCTGAACTTGCTAAGTGTTGCACTTAGTTTGACAATTCACTATACAACAAAAAAGGACCTAGTCAAAAAACTAGCTCCTTTATGTGGTGCACTTCCAGGGACTCGAACCCTGGGCCCGCTGATTAAGAGTCAGCTGCTCTACCAACTGAGCTAGAAGTGCATATTCCGATTGCAGGTGATTTCCCACAATCGACAAAAGAGAAGCCGGCGCCTACCTATTTTCCCAGGTCGTCTCCAACCAAGTATCTT
>JAHHQU010000127.1 GCA_020026225.1 Phocaeicola sp.
TAAAAAAGAGGGGGCATCAATTTGTATTAACATACATTTTGACACACCCTCTTTTGTTATGTGGAACTTCAATTGTTATTGAACGTTTGCCCATTCTTTAGCACCTTGTGCCTTTAATTTGGCTGTAGCTTCTTTGGCGATTCTTTCTGCTTCGGCTTCTTCTTCAGGTGTGGCGAAAATGTGTCTGAATCCTTTTACGTCGTTCCAATGGCCACGGGTAAAGTCGGGGAATGCTACCGCTGCACATCCGTTGTCCATGGATAAAGAGCCCAATTCGGCCAAGCTGCACCATTCAGCTAGGTCGTATACGTCCATGTCTAATGGAAGGCCGTTCTGCAAACAATATACAAGACGTGAATCCATGATGAAGTCCATTCCTCCATGGCCGCCGACTTCTTTAGCCGTTTCACCGTATTTCTTTAAGATAGGATGCTGGTATTTTTTTACCAGGGCTTCCATCTCGGCTTTTGGCAAGAAGCCGTGTGAACTCAAATCATCCACTTTAGGTTGTACGCCTGATGCGTTCAATTGGGCGGCGTCAAGAGCGTATCCTTCGACCGGGTATTTGTTGGCAAAACCTTTAGAACCGGTTAGCTGATACAGGCGGTTGTAAGGTTGTGGACTCATTACATTGTGTTGGATTTCGATGACTTTGCCGTTGGCGGTACGGAGTAGGGTTGTTGTATGGTCTCCGTTGCGGAAGTTTTCGCACTTCTTTCCGGTTGCCTTTTCTACCAATGCGGTACCGTGTACCGATTTGGTGTCCATGGCAATCAATGTAGTCATTCGGTCACCGCGGTGAATGTCTAATGCTTGGGCTACAGGGCCGAGTCCATGAGTGGCGTATACGTCTCCACGGTTTTCCATGTTGTAGCGTAATCTCCAGCCTAGTTTGTCTTCTTCGCCATTTTTCCAATAGTAATCCCAGAATGGATCTAAGTTGTGGATGTACGCACCTTGAGCACGGATAACTTCACCAAATACACCGTGTTGGGCCATGTTTAATGTATTCATTTCAAACCAGTCGTAGCAGCAGTTCTCCAAAATCATGCAATGCTTGCGTTTTTGCTCACTTAGGTTGATTAAGGCCCAGCATTGTTCAAGGTTCATGGCAGACGGCACTTCGATAGCAGTATGCTTTCCGTTTTCCAAGGCGCATTTCGCAACAGGGAAGTGGTGGTTCCAGTCGGCTGCGATATACACTAGATCAATGTCTTCACGCTTGCAGAGTTCAACGTAGCCTTCTTCTCCTGAATAGATGGCGGCTTTCGGGAGGCTGGCTTTCTTTAAGATGTCTTGGCATTTTTCAGCGCGTTCTTTCTCATAGTCACATAGAGCTACGATTTGAACCCCCGGGATGTAAGTGAAGCGTTCTACAGCTCCAGGACCTCTCATGCCTAGTCCGACAAACCCCACTCGTACTACGTTCAGCTTGGGAGCGGTTAGTCCCAAGGCATGCTGTTGTCCGTCGGGGCGTTGGGGAGTGTCCACTACAATGGTTCCTTTTTCCCAATGCCAAGGTGTGCCGTAATCGGATACTAATTTTTCATTTGATTGTTGAGGGGTGCATGACATTGCAAGGAATGTCATTGCTGCAAAAAATAAAGTGCAGATTTTTCTCATAGGGATTGTTGTTAAGGTTGTTCAATTTTGTGACAAAGTTAGAAATTATTTATTAAAAATAATCATTTGAGGGTAATAGATATCGGATCAATGTAAAAAGTTAAGGGGATAATATCAAATAATTTATATCTTTGTCTATAATCTCGCTTAATTTTACCATGGAAACAAACGGTTATCGGTTATTGTTCCCTGAGGGAACTCTTGATTATTTTAATCTCGTTGACGTAAAGTAAAGTTCAACAGAAATTGTGATTTATTTGGAAGAGAAGAATGAGGTTCCCTCGTCTTATTCTAGCAGTAAAACAGAGAGCAAGGTTTTTTATGATCCTGTTGTTGTCCAGGATTTCCCGATTCGTGGTAAGAAGGTGTTTCTCAGCGTACGTCGCTGCCGCTGGGTGTTTTTAGAAACGGGAGAGAACATCAGCCGTGACTGGAAACAGGTTCCAAAGGCGCTCGAATGACACAAGATTTTACGTCTTTTTTAAAAGAATTATATTGATACTCTTCCCATAAGTTGTAAACTACTCGGCTCTCTGTATGGTATTGACGGGGAACTGTTGGAACGTCAGTATCGTAATCATCTCAGC
>JAHHQU010000128.1 GCA_020026225.1 Phocaeicola sp.
TCTGGATCCTCTAACTGTAAAAGTGCATTAATACCCAATGAGTCTTCACCGGCCTTCTTCAGATAGCGCTGCACAGTAAACGTCCATTTATCCGCACAACTATTTTATCGACTGATTTTCAGCCGATAAAATTATTGCGCATAATTAATATATTTTGTTTTTAACATTCTGACTTGTAAAAACAGGGTAAAAGTGAGGTCTTATCCTGTTTTGAGTTGTTGCAGATACAGTCCAGCAGATGCTTTATATAATCTACGGGGTTGACTCCATTCAGTGAACAGCTCTCTGTAATCGAGAACATGAAGGCTGCATTCTTTGCCGCTTCTTCACTGCCTATGTTCTGACAGTTCTTCAGATTCAGTTTGACTGTCTTCATTCGCTGTTCGCAGAGATTGTTGGAGATTTCTGCATAGCCGCATTTCGTTATATTTTCTAATGACTTCCACTGATTCAGCATATAGTTGACAGCCTTTGCCATTAGAGGGTTTGCCATAAGCTGCGTATCTTTTTCGAACTTCCTTGCCAGAGTCTTTATCTTACCGAGGGTAATGCCAAAATCATGCTTCCGCAGCTCTTCAAGTTGCTTAGGAGATAGTTCCAACAACCTATGAGTATCTGCCGTAGTAAACAATTCTGCAATCAGAAGTATCATGTCCATGGCCCTCCGATCAGATTCTACTGCTTCCACAAAAAGACGCCTTGTGTGTGTCCAGCAGCCAACATGCATGATATCCGGATATCTTGCATCATCATCGAAGATCTGATACCCCACATAACCATCTGTTGATATTGCCCCTTTAAATCCTTCCAGGAAGTCTTTGACTATCTTACCGCCTCTGCTGCCCTTTTCGTAAACGTAGTATACCATTTTCTTCAGTTTAGCAAAAAAGGCCCAGAGGTATTTCTTCTTATAAGCTTTTGATGCCGTATCTTCATCCTTTACTCCGACCAGTTCAGTGGTTTCGTCAATCATCAGATAGTTGGTATCCTGCACGGACTTCTTGAAGGGAGCCTCTATAAACAAACGGATCTGGGTCATTCCGTCCTGGATATATTTATTTATTGTGGACTTTCCTATGTGTATTCCCTGGTCTGCCAGTAGTTTCCTTATGCGGTTCAGCGGCAGATGATAGGCATACTTCCAGCCAATAATCTGAGCAAGCAGCGTCGGAGAAAAGATTCCTCCCAGCCTGCCTAGCGGATGTTTCATTGTATTAACAAACGATCCGTCTGCAAGCTGTACTCTTGCCACTTTATAGATATGCTCCACGTTATAGGCCTTGAAGTGTTCGATAACCCTGTAACATGTAACATCCATCTTACCTTCACGATACATGAACCTTGCTCCTTCGGGGAGATTATAGTAGCTGTCCACTTCATGAACCACAGTCTTGTCAACCTTGGTTTTCTTCTTGGGTGAACGAGGTCTTTTCTCGGCACCCGTCTTTGTTTTAGGCTTCCCTAAGGAAGCCTTGGGCGAGCCGTTTTCGTCTTCCTTATCTTCTTTATCAGAAGAGCTCTCTATTTTAGAACCATCAAAGTCGGCCTTACCCTGAGCTATGGTATCAACCCCACGATTATTCAGCAGACGGGTCTGTTCCGATGAACGAGCAAAGCGATGTTTGCGTCCATTTCTGACCTGGTCTTCAAGTCCTTTATTCTCATCCAGAAGTTCCTTAATCCGAAGGTTTAAAGCCTCTATAGCAGTATCTTTTGTTTCAATCATTTTGGTTTGGATACCAATAGTAACATTCAAACCGTCTACTGATTCCTTGAGTGCCGCTATGTTCTCTTTGAGCATATCCACCTCTTCCTTATGAGAAGAAGACATGTTTTTAAATTCCGCAGTCAACAGTTCAAGTTGTTTGCGGAGTGCTGCCTTTTCCTCATTGGCAATACCCAATTGTGAGGTAAGAAGTTCGTATGCTCTTTCATCTAACATGATATAAAGATACGAAAAATCTCACAATTACGCAAGTCTTTTTACTATACAATACAACTTAAATATTGATTATTAATATATTAATATCACTCGTTCACCTCTCCGACATGCATCTTATCCAGCGAGGTTAAAGACTTAAAAGAATTTTGTGCAGAGTATGGTGTTAACTATGGC
>JAHHQU010000129.1 GCA_020026225.1 Phocaeicola sp.
AGTTTGCGATTCCAGTGCTATTTGCCCCAAAATAGAAAAAGACCTTGAAAGGCAATTTGCCCTTCAAGATCTTTTAATCTTTATCTGTTAAGAAAATCGGAAGAAGCCTAACAGGTTTTTGATTATAAAATTTATTTTGTCACTGCTTCTGTTTTCTTAATTGCAATCAAATTCAGTACAATAGCCACAGCTACCAAAATGGGAACGACTGTCTTCAATGCCCCCAGAGCATCCACAATCAAGGTCCATTCATCACCATAACTTTTCATAAGTAGAACTTGAATATAGATAGATGCAGAGCAAAGAGCCATACTTAATAGCGGCATATACTTCCAATTACGATGACTCTTTTCGGAGGAACATATTTGAATTACGGGAATCGCCCATGAAAGCAAGCCGAGAAAAATACTAAGAATCACATACATCAATATCACCTCTTTCTTTATGTATATCTCGTTGAAAGGCAAAATGCCCTTCAAGGTCTTTTGAGCTTTATCTGTTAAGAAAATCCGAATAGGTCTGACACTCACAAACAGATTATAGAAGCTGATAAATAAGATACATACAAGCTGTGACAGCAATAGCCAGTAGTGCAGAACCGACTACGAGCAGCACTTTCTGATATGGACGCTTTCCATCTTCTCTGGCCTGTTCAATCTCGGACAGAGTCTTTCCTTCTGTGAAAGCAAGAATTTCTTTATAAGTCTGAACATTGTGCTTTTTCTTGAATTTCTCCACACGAATTCCATAATACAGGGTAACTGCTGCAATTACTGCCCAGATTCCCCAGCCGATCCAACCCAGCAGTTTACTTAGGGGAATCGGTAAAACAAGCATCATTGTCATCAAGACAGTAAATACTGTACCATCCCTTTGAAATTCTGTCTGTTCCTGTTCGCTGATTTCTTTTTTCATGGTGTCTACATCTCCTTTAATCAGTTCATCGACGGAGATTTCAAACAATTCACTCAGCATCAGCAGGCTTTTGATGTCCGGATAAGTTTTGTCGTTTTCCCAGTTGGAAATAGATTGGCGACTAACAAAGATTTTCTCTGCCAGTTCCTCCTGAGAAAGTGCAAGAGCACTTCGGTGCTTTTTGATCTGTTTGCCGAGATTCATGTTCTTCCCTCCATTCGTCGAGATCAGTTTAACGGAGATAGCAGTTAATCTGCAATCAAAGGTGTTTTCCATTGCCATTTTAGGGATGACAAATCAATTTTACATAGAAGATCAAGCAATAAATCAGTGGCTATTTCTTCTGAGAGGCAATAAAGTATTAAGAAAATTTTGATATATCTAACACTCTACTTTGAATGCATTTTAGCAAAAATGGGCAACCCCATCAAGAGATTGCCCATTTCACAATTATGCGTTTTTTTCTTGCTGCACAAAGTTTGGCATCATTTGATGTAACTTTGATGTATGATGTAGTTTTTTATGGTTTCCGTGAATTACGGAACATCCCGTTTTGAACAGCAAAACGGTACATCATTAGTACAGCTTAGCACCTGCCGGAATATGAGGATCAACCATCAGGCAATGGAGCTTTTCAACGCCTTCCTCGTGATGGACAGCGGAAATAATCATACCGCAGGAATCAATACCCATCATCTTGCGAGGAGGCAGGTTGGTAATGGCAATCAGAGTCTTGCCGACCAGTTCTTCCGGCTCATAAGTGTCGTGAATACCGCTCAAAATGACCCTATCAACGCCTGTACCATCGTCCAGAGTGAACTTTAAGAGCTTCTTGGACTTCTTCACAGCCTCGCATTCCTTAACCTTAACGGCACGGAAATCAGACTTAGAGAAGGTGTCAAAATCGACCATATCCGCAAAGAGAGGCTCGATCTCAACCTTAGAGAAGTCGATAGGCTCATTGGATACAACCAGTGCGGCATTTACATCATTTACGCCTTCCGGAGCAGCTTCAGGAGCCGCATTCTGTACATCATTTTTCTTCTTTACATCATCCAGGGGTTTCATTGTGGG
>JAHHQU010000130.1 GCA_020026225.1 Phocaeicola sp.
GTGGTGTTGAACCACAGTCTGAAACTGTATGGCGTCAGGCTGACAAATATAATGTACCACGTATCGGTTATGTAAACAAAATGGACCGCTCAGGTGCAGACTTCTTCGAAGTTGTTCGCCAGATGAAAGACGTGTTGGGAGCTAACCCATGTCCTATTGAAATACCAATCGGTGCAGAAGAAAACTTCAAAGGAGTTGTTGACTTGATTAAGATGAAGGCTATCTTGTGGCACGATGAAACAATGGGTGCTGACTATAGCATTGAAGATATCCCTGCAAACTTGGTTGATGAAGCTAACGAATGGAGAGAAAAGATGCTCGAAAAAGTAGCTGAATTCGATGAGGTCTTGATGGAAAAATTCTTCGAAGATCCTTCAACTATTACAGAAGAGGAAATCTTGCGTGCTTTGCGTGCTGCAACACTTAAGATGGAAATCGTTCCTATGTTGTGTGGTTCTTCATTCAAGAATAAGGGCGTGCAGACATTGCTTGACTATGTATGTGCTTTCTTGCCTTCTCCATTGGATACTCCAAACATCATTGGCTCTAACCCTGATACCGGCGCTGAAGAAGATCGTAAACCTAGCGAAGACGAAAAGACTTCAGCTTTGGCATTTAAGATTGCAACAGACCCTTATGTAGGTCGTTTGACATTCTTCCGTGTTTACTCAGGTAAAGTAGATGCTGGTTCTTATATCTACAATACTCGCTCTGGTAAGAAAGAACGTGTTTCACGTTTGTTCCAGATGCACTCAAATAAACAGAATCCTGTTGAAGTAATCGGTGCTGGTGATATCGGTGCAGGTGTTGGTTTCAAAGATATTCGTACTGGTGACACTTTGTGTGACGAAACAGCTCCTATCGTTCTTGAATCAATGGACTTCCCAGATCCTGTTATTGGTATCGCAGTTGAACCTAAGACTCAGAAAGACTTGGATAAGTTGTCTAACGGTTTGGCTAAGTTGGCTGAAGAAGATCCAACATTTACTGTTAAGACTGACGAACAGACAGGTCAGACAGTTATCTCTGGTATGGGTGAGCTTCACTTGGATATCATTATCGACCGTTTGAAACGTGAATTCAAGGTTGAATGTAATCAGGGACGTCCACAGGTTAACTATAAGGAAGCTATCACTAAGACTGTTGAACTTCGTGAAGTTTATAAGAAACAGTCGGGTGGTCGTGGTAAGTTTGCCGATATCATCGTAAACATAGGTCCTGTTGATGAAGATTTCAAAGAAGGTGGACTTCAGTTCATCGATGAAGTTAAGGGTGGTAATGTGCCTAAGGAATTCATCCCTTCAGTTCAGAAAGGTTTCCAGACTGCAATGAAGAATGGTGTATTGGCAGGTTTCCCTCTTGATTCATTGAAGGTTGTGTTGAAGGATGGTTCTTTCCACCCAGTAGACTCTGACCAGTTATCATTCGAAATCTGTGCTATCCAGGCATACAAGAATGCTTGTGCTAAGGCAGGTCCAGTTCTTATGGAGCCTATAATGAAACTTGAAGTTGTAACTCCAGAAGAAAACATGGGTGATGTTATCGGTGACTTGAACAAGCGTCGTGGACAGGTTGAAGGAATGGAATCAAGCCGTTCAGGTGCTCGTATCGTTAAAGCTATGGTTCCATTGGCTGAAATGTTCGGCTATGTTACTGCTTTGCGTACAATCACTTCTGGTCGTGCTACATCTTCTATGACATACGATCATCATGCACAGGTTTCTAGCTCAATCGCTAAGACTGTACTTGAAGAAGTTAAGGGTCGCGTAGATCTAGTATAATAAAAAAATATCTTAAAGCCTATGAGGGCTAGCGAATGACTCTTAGCCCTCAAGCTTTATCTTATATAATTACAATCAATAATTTAAATTTAAACAATGAGTCAGAAAATCAGAATTAAACTGAAATCTTACGATCACA
>JAHHQU010000131.1 GCA_020026225.1 Phocaeicola sp.
TTCGGCATGGATTTGGAAACGGAAGTGGTGGCTGAAGGAAGTGAAGAGGATGAATAAAACGATTTCAGATTTTTTATAATTCAATTAGTAATATACAATTGATATATTTTTTATAATCATCGTGTTAAATTACCTTTGTACTGTATTAGCTTAATTTATGCAAGCAATGAGAGAAGAGCAATTTATCAGACTTTCCCAAACAGGGGAAAATGCCCAAATAGAATACAAAACATGCAGTGAACAAATATCTGATTCATTGTATGAAACCATCTGTTCTTTCTTAAATCATAGTGGCGGACAGATTTTGGTAGGTGTCAAAGATAATGGTGAGATTGTCGGAGTGAATCCTGACAAGATTACTGCGTTGCAAGGGAATATAATCACAGCCATTAAGAATCAGGAACTATTTTTACCTTGCCCATATTTCACTCCTCAAATTCTGACCATAGACAATAAGGTTGTTATGTTGTTGGATATACCATGTGGACAATACGTTTACCGTTACAAGGGTAAATATTGGGATCGGAATGGAGATGCAGATATTGATGTGACAGACCAGCCGGAATTGCTGTTGTCTTTGTTTGAACGTAAAAATCCTCATCTTTTTGAAGAAAGGATTGTGGAAGATCTGACTTTGGATGATTTGGATGATAATACATTTCTTTACTGTCAGAACATTTTGGCTGTTGTCAAGCCGAATCACCCTTGGCTGCAACTGACGAATGAAGAGATACTGCTTCATACTCGTTTGGCAAAGAAAGACAAGGGGTCTGGAATTTTGAAATTGAAATATGCCGCTCTTATCCTCTTTGGCAAAGAAGAGGCCATTGAAGACTATATGCCCCGTTATCGTTTTGAGGCGCTGTTCCATATGTGTACTTATAAAGAATATAATGATCTCAAACAACTGCCCAACCGCTATGATGACCGCATCACTATGCGTTGTAATCTGATAAGAGTATATGACCGGCTGACACAATTTACGGAACGCTATCTACCCAATAAGTTCTACCTGCCGGAAGGGACCACCCAACGTGAAGACATACGTTGGGATCTGTTCAGGGAAATAGTGGCCAACCTGTGCGTTCATAGTGATTTCAGTACTGGATATGCCTGTTTCTTTCATGTGTTCAAAGATCGTGTAGTCACTAAGAATCCGACCCGTCTGCTTCCAGAAATACCTGAAGGGGAACTTACGTTGCATCAATTGAGCAACTATACCAAGAATCCTCTTCTAGTAAGAGTGTTCCATGAATTGTCTTGGGTTGAGGATATGGGTTCTGGCATTCGTAATATATTACGATATGCCCCACTTTATTATCCTAATTATAAGGTAGAAATTATTAATGGTATGCAGTTCATCTTTTCCATTACCTACATGGGAATGTCCCAAGAAACCGATGAAAATGTCCCAAGAAATCTACAAGTGTCCCAAGAAACCGATGAAAATGTCCCAAGAAATCTACAAGTGTCCCAAGAAATTCCGGATATTATCGATGAAGAAGATTTGAAACTAACTCTTGTAAATCCTGTTCAAAAGAAAGAAATTTCGAAAAAGCACAAACGACACCAGGCTATCATTTCACTCATCAAACAAAATCCCCAAATTACGATGGATGAGATGTCTGAAAGGTTGGACGTTGCTGCCCGTACCATTCATCGTGATATAGAAGAATTGAAACACATTCTTGAGCATGTTGGCCCTAATAAAGGTGGCTATTGGAAACTATTGAAATAATAATCAACTTTTCATTACTAAGATTTGAGAAAGGATGAAAGGTAAATCATTCATCCTTTCTCAATATATCAGGTTACAAACTCATATATTATTCTCAAATTGGTATAATATAGCCATCTTTTCCTATTCGCATTAAATACCTTTTATATAGT
>JAHHQU010000132.1 GCA_020026225.1 Phocaeicola sp.
CAGAGCACGTGATTTGTAATCTCGGGGTCGTTGGTTCGAATCCGACAAGAGGCTCGCTTAAACATAATAATTATTGCCTCTTTAGCTCAGTTGGCCAGAGCACGTGATTTGTAATCTCGGGGTCGTTGGTTCGAATCCGACAAGAGGCTCGCTTAAAGATTAGTTGTTTCAACTGGTCTTTTTTTTTGTTTTTATCATCAGGTAAAAAAAACGTCCTTCACATCAGTTCCCGCCTTTATGAATGTATAAGAGGAGAGACAAGGAGTGTGAAGGACGTTTTTTCTTTATCGTAAACTGTTATATCGTCTTTTTCATTGGCGATGGACCCATTGCTCTTCCAGCTCCATGAATCGAGGGAAGAGGATGTTGTTCTCTAAATGAATGTGTTCAAAGAGATTGTCGATGAATCTTTCCAGTTCGTTCATCATGAGTCGGTAGCTGGAGCAACCGTCGGATGGAACAGCGAAATTGTGGGTCAACTTTTTCAGGTAGAAATACCGTTCTCCTTCGTTTTCGTGTTCACGGTGCATCACGCGTATGGGGTGTTGGATGGTTCCGCAATGTATGGAAGGGACAGCACGTTTCTTTTCGCTGCCTTCAAATAATTCCAAGAAATAGGGGAAGAGTACGTTTTCCTCTTTCTGCAGGTGAGCCTCCAGATCTTTCAAGGATTCCACGAAGTGGGTGTAGAGTTCTTCCAGTTCGGGGTGTTTGCTTCCGTGTGCGGTATGTACCTTTCCTATCAGAAGTAACAATTCCGGTCCTTTGGTACGAATGCCGCGATGATGGATTTTTAGGATATAGTCTATGAGTAAGTCCAAAGGCCATGAATGGAAGGGAGTTGCATTCTGAGAAGATGTTTCCAACGCTTTGATGTCGTGAAGAACTTCTGTTATGTCTACCTGATTTTGCTCACAGGCGATTCCCAAAGCTGTGTTTCCGTGGCAGCAGAAGTCGATGCCATATTTTTTGAAGACTTGGGCTGTTGCAAAGTTCTCTTTAACCCATTCATTGACCGGTTTTCTTTCTAATTCTATGCTGTTCATTGTTGGTTGTTATTAAGTTTAGTTGCATCATTGGATAGTCTGTGATCGAAGCATACAGATAACCGAACGTGCTGAGGCTTTTCGCTTGCTTTCATTGACAAATTAATCCTTCGTCCGTTTTGACGAATCGTTTATTTGTGGTTCTTCTATTTCTTTAGTTTGCTTCTTTCACTATCTTTGTTCGGCAAAAATAAATAGAATGCATAAGCTTTTTGGTAACTTATGTTACGAGGAGATAAAAAGAACGTTAAAAACTTTCGAGAGATGAATACCTGTTGTAATCTGTATGATTTCCCTTTGTTTAAAGATTGTTCCCGCCGGAGTATAGATGCTTTGTTGCAGAGCTCCTCCAATCGTTTCAGTACGTATAAGGAAGGTGAACTGATAGCCTTACAAGGTGCCTCGTGCCGTTCTTTGTATCTGTTGCTGGAAGGGTCGGTTTGTGCGTTTATGACGAACGATGAGGGAAAGGAACTGACGGTGGAACGCATGAAAGCTCCGCAGATTTTAGCTCCTGCGTTTATTTATGGAAGTGAAAATCAGTTTCCAGTATCGGTCAAGGCGATAGAGGACAGCAAAGTTTGGATTGTATCGAAAGACAGCTTTTTTACAGCTTTGCAGGAAAATGATAAATTATTGAAGAACTTCTTGCGTGTCATATCTGACCGTAGTTTGTTCTTGAGCAAGAAGTTGAAAGAATTTGCTCTTGAAAGTCTCAGTACCCGATTGGTTAGCTATTTAGTCGTCCCTTAAAAAGCCCATTTTTGCGAGATATTGTTCAAGCACAGT
>JAHHQU010000133.1 GCA_020026225.1 Phocaeicola sp.
AACCATTTAAGTTGCAAAATTGCCATTTGAGACAGATGTATTGATTTTGATAGTCGTACTTTTTATTATATTAGATGCAGCACTTAGCTACATGAAAATCCATAGTGGTTTTTCCCACATGATAGAATAGAGTTGCAACACAACATCTGCCAAGGGAGGGTAATCACTATCGATCGTCAAAATCATATCGCAGAATTAGCACAGCACAAGAAGAGATAGCGTCTTCGGCAAGAGAAAAGAGATGTCATCCAGTATCTCAAACGCCAGAGTTACTCAAATAGAGTCATCGCCTGAGAGATCGGCTGATCATCGTCCACTGTGACCAATGGGCTTCGACGTGGTACATCACCCCGTATTGGCGAACCTTATGCAGTGTGATTCCTGTTTTGAACGCTGTTACATCACTGACAGTGTTTTTGTATTGTTTATGTATTAGGCGATTGCCGCATGACTTCAGTTAACAGTAGAATACAACTATAAATAATAAAAAGAGTAATTTGCAGCAAAATCAACCCTATTATACTGCCATTTAATGCCGTTCATGGGATATCTTTTGGAGAGATGAGAAAATGATAGATTTCATTCAGAGCCTTAAAAAGAAAAAAAGAGGAAGAAAGAACACAATTTGGAAATGCACAACTACGGTATGCTCTCTTGCCATTGTGATTTCCATGATGTGTGCATTGATGCCACTGGAACTTATAGTGAAAGCAGAAGCTCGTTGTGGGATTGAAGATGAGCGCAAGCAGGAAGAATCTGGAGCGATTGGCACATCAGAACATGCGATTGCATTTGATGATGTCGTTTCTTTTGATGAAGAACTGCAGCAGTCGGAAAAAACTGAATCTGCAACGGTGCCGAAGGAAACTGTATTATCGGATGAATGGGGAATGGTATTTGATGCCTATTGTATGCAGCATCCTATACTTAGCCAGAATGTGCTTCCCGATGTGACAGATTCCCAGGGGTGGCAGATGTTTACTCAGGAAATCGGGATGTATAGGAACAAAGCGGAGTATACGCCGCAACAGAATGATCTTGTGTTCATCGATGCGGATGCCGATCAAATTTGCGATAACATTGGTATTGTGCAAAATGTAATTACGGAAAATGAGATTAGTATCCAGAAAGAAAATCAGGAAGGAAGGGCAGTTACAGAGACATTTTTACTACAAGACACTTCCATTTTGGGTTTTGGTGTGTATTCGATAGAAGATGAGCAACCAAAGACTGGAGAATTTGTGGTTACATCGGAGATGCCTGAGCCTAATCAAAAACCAGAGAATGTAGATAAAAATGCAGATGAAGAAACGAAGCAACACGATGATCCTGTTTTGGAAGACGACAGGTTGCTTACAGGTATAGAAGTTGCAACAAAGGGTATTGCCAATAGTACATTGGAAGATGGAAAAACGTACATTATATATGGTTTTTCCTACGAAGATCAAAAATATTATGCGCTGGGAGAATCTGGACAGACCGAAGCGGTTTCATATATTGGCAATGAAATTACTGTTCCTGATTCCAAAGCGGTTAAGTGGACATACAACAAAGAACAGGGGACTTTTACCAATAGGCAAGGCAAATATTTAAACTCCGGTGGCTGGTATCAACCAATGACGGTTAGTGACCATCCACAACGATTCACAGTGCAACATGAACGGGGAGGAAAAATCGGCACCACCATCCAAGATGGATATAATAGTTATCAGGGCTATTTCACCTTTAACAATAATAAAATCGTGTTGGGAAATGAATATTACTATCCCTTTTCTTTTGCGTTGACGCAGGAGGATA
>JAHHQU010000013.1 GCA_020026225.1 Phocaeicola sp.
TTTAGAATCGCTAAGCTATATGGCTATCCCCATTGATTATCTACTGAGCCTGAATGGCTTTTCCGGCAGCCAGCTGGAAGATGTCCTTTCATTTCTCTTTTAAGGATGTACGCACCATAGAACGGTAAGTGATAATTCTGCCTTAAGTGTTAAAAATATTAGCATTTATACTTCGTTAAAGGAACAAAAAGAAGTATTTATTTGATTTTTTAAATATATTTTTTATCTTTGCAACTAATTAAAGAGAATATGAAGTTACATACAATTGCTAGGTTTGGAGGTGCACTTTCCGTAATCTTATTTTTAATAGGGGTCGGAATGTATTGTTTCGCTAGGCTGACAGAGGCAGGAGATGGCAGAAACATGAACTTGTTGACCCTTGTCCCGGACGATTGTATGGGTGTTCTTGAAACGGATAACTTGGAATACTTCTCTAATGAATTTCCGCATACTTCTTATGCACTCCAGTTGGATACACTTCGTGCTTCTGGAATCATCCATACTATTTTGGCAGATATGACTAGCTCTTCAGCGGTAGGTAGTCATCGTTTGGGTAATCAGATGAGTCATTTGGTCATCAGTTTTCATTCTGCGAAAGATATCCACGACGTTGTGGTGTACTTCCGAATGACGAAAGATGCCAAGAAGATGCTTACGGAAATGGTACCGGGGGGTAAACTCTCCTCTTATTATAAGAAGGAGACCTATCGTGGAGAGAGCATTCGTATCTATCCTTGTGGAAACACACGCTTTTTGACGGTGTACAGTGGAAACGGCTTCTTGGCGGTAAGTTATCAGAAACGTCTGATAGAACGGGTTATTGATGCAAGAAAAGACGGCTCTTCATTGCGCAATGATGAAAATTTCTGTGCATTCAATCATAGCAAGACTGCCAATTTCATGACATTTTATTCCAAATCCACTATCTTGCCTGTCCTTGCGAAGAAGGATGACCGCTGTTGGAGTGAATTTAACATTCACATAAACAGTGACGTCTTTTATTTGAGCGGTGCTTTGGTGGGTCAGGATGAGTGTATGAGAGCGTTGGATGAGCGTTTGGAGGATATGGATTTGATTGCCGACGATCGTTTCTTGGTGGCTTCGGGAGTGAACAAGGTGGATTCTTGCATTTCGGAAGCGATTATTGCGCCTCACAATGCTTTGTTTGATGAATGTGTAGCGAATCTTTCGCGCGACGCTTCTTTCATCATGGTAGCTGACTTGGATAAGGTGGAGGCCGATTCAGAACGTTTCAAGGCATATATCCCTACATTTGTAATGGATAACTTGGATTTGTTCCGTTCTTTCATTCTGTCTGTGCAGATTACCAAGTTAGAGAATCGTCTTTCTCATATTTTCGTGTTCACCTATAAAGACTGACGCTTTCCTTCTCGAAAGCGAAAGCTTTCATCTGTATTGAAAATACCTGTATTTTTTATGTGGGTCAAACCGGTGCTCCGGTTGGCTGTTTTACCGAAGCTTGTTTCTTAAGAAATGATCCTTTACCTTTGTCTGGAAATAGACGAGTGAGGCAACGGTAAGGCAGGCTCCAAACAAGTAAGCGTATTTGAAGCTGGCTATCTCGGCAATGAACCCACCGGTAAGCATGCCTATTCCCAATCCTACGTCCCAGGAAGTCAGGTAGGTGCTGGTTGCAGTGCCGCGTTGGCTGTTGGGTGCCAGATTCACAAACAGTGTGTTGTAGGCAGGAAACATGGTTCCGAATCCAATGCCTAAAAGCAGAGAGATGCCGAAGAAGAATTGGGTGGTCCATGTCGGAGCATGGTTGAAAAGCCATCCGCAGGCTGTCAGTCCGAAGAAGCAAAAGCATACCAGATACAGTCCTCCTTTGATGACTTGAGGAATCATCCCTTTATCTACCAGCTTCCCGCTGAAGAGTCGGCTGGTAGCCATACCCAGTGCCATAAATGTGAAGAAAAGTCCGGTTTCGGCTGTGATGCCAATTTCTTTGGCATACATGGCTACGTAGTTGGTCGTCATTCCGTAGGGAATGGACAGCAGCAGCAGGCTTAATCCGGCAGGAAGTCCTTTTAAAAGGATGAAACGGTCGAGGGAAATCGGTTCGTGCTTGACCGGAGGACGGTAAGAGGTGTGTACCAGACTGGCAAAGAAGATTCCTAAACCGCAGGCTCCCAAGGCACAGGAGAAGATGGTGTTGTAAGTGGCGCCGGCATTATGGAGAAACAGACCCAGCATCGGTCCGATGGACATGGCAAGATTGTTTGAAAGTCCGTAATATCCCAGACCTTCTCCTCGTCTGGAAGAAGGCATGATGTCGATGACCAAGGTATTTCCCCCTACGGTAACCATGCCGAAAGATGTTCCATGGATAATTCGCAGTAAGATGAACAGGGTCAGCGTACCTGCCAGCATGTATCCGGCAAATACGGTGAAGAAGATGAAATACGCCAGAAGGTACAAAGCCTTGCGGGCGAAGGTGTCCAGGAAATAACCGGAAAACGGACGGATGCATAAGGCGGCTATCGTATAGCAGGAAAGTACGATTCCGATGGTCGTTTGTGAAGCTGTAAAATTATCTTCGAGGTAGAAGGGCAATATCGGCATCAGTAGCCAGAAGCCGAAATACAGCAGGAAGTTGGCCGCAAGAATAAAGCAGTAGTTGGGAGTGATAAGTCTGTCTTTGCTCATGGCGTATAGGTTGGTAGCGGGGTAAAAAAGAATTGTCATTCTGAACGGCTGTAAATAGCCTTTCAGAATGACAATAGATGAAAACTTTATGAAGTTTATTAGTTTGCTGATTCGAATTCTTCCAAGAAACGTGTGTCGTTTTCAGAGAACATACGAAGGTCTTTCACCTTATATTTCAAGTTCGTGATACGTTCTACACCCATACCGAATGCGTAGCCGGTGTATACTTTGCTGTCGATGCCGTTTGATTCAAGAACAGCAGGATCCACCATACCGCAACCGAGAATTTCTACCCAACCGGTGTGCTTGCAGAAGTTACATCCTTTACCGCCGCAGATGTCACAGCTGATATCCATTTCAGCACTAGGCTCAGTGAATGGGAAGTAGGAAGGACGCAGACGGATTTTGGTGTCAGGACCGAACATTTCCTGAGCAAACTGAAGCAGAACCTGTTTCAAGTCAGTGAAAGAAACGTTCTTGTCGATATACAGACCTTCTACCTGATGGAAGAAGCAGTGTGCACGGTAGCTGATTGCTTCGTTACGGTAAACGCGTCCCGGACAGATCACGCGGATAGGAGGCTGGTTGGCTTCCATGATGCGGCTCTGTACAGAAGAAGTATGTGTACGTAAGATGATGTCAGGATGACTTTCGATGAAGAAGGTATCTTGCATGTCGCGTGCCGGATGGTCTTCAGGGAAGTTCATGGAAGAGAACACGTGCCAGTCATCTTCTACTTCTGGACCGTCAGCGATGGTAAAGCCCAAACGGTTGAAGATATTGATGATTTCGTTGCGGACGATTGTTAACGGATGGCGGGTACCCAAATTGACAGGATAAGCTGTACGGGTCAAGTCGAGTTCGGCTGCATCGTTGTCCATGCATTCAAATGCTTCTTTCAAGGCAGAGATGCGTTCTTGAGCACGGTTCTTCAATTCGTTCAATTTCATGCCCACTTCTTTCTTCTGTTCAGCAGGAACATTGCGGAAGTCGGCCATCAGTGCATTGATAGCACCTTTTTTACTAAGGTACTTGATGCGTAATGCCTCCAACTCTTCAGCATTGGTTGCTGTCAAGTTCTCTACCTCAGCGAGCAATTGTTCTATTTTTGTTAACATATATCTACTTTTTTATTATTTCCTAGCCGCAAAGGTAACGATTTAAACTGAATTATTCCCTTTTTCTCCTAATAAAAAAGAAAACTTGCTATAGTTTGATGGGGGATAAAAAAAAACGGTAAATTTGCGTTTGCTTTATGGACGAAATTAAAGAAGAATATGATAAAGATACCGTTCACCTGTTGTTTGTTGGGACTGTTAGTGTCATGTACCGGCTCCTATAATCAAAAAGTATCTGATGATACGACGGTTGTTAGGGTCGATACGAATGTGGTTTCTGTAGAGGAGGAACCCGAGCCCCTGATTGTTGCGGAAGAGATTATACCGGCAACGGCTGATGAAAGTTTTGCTGATTTCTTCTATAATTTTGCTTCTGATGAGGCTTTCCAGAAAAGTCGCATCGTGATTCCTTTATCTTATTATGAGGGGAGTCAGGTGAAACGTTATACCCGTGAGGGTTGGCCTTTTGACCCTTTGTTCAGTCGTGAGGGGGTTTATACCACGCTCTTTGATACGGAAGAGGACATGGAACTTGAAAAAGACACTTCTGCTCATAGTGTACAGGTCGACTGGATGCGTTTGGATACGCGTTCCATGAAACGGTATTATTTCGAGCGGAAGCAGGACTGCTGGTACTTGGAAGCGGTCAACGTTTCCAGCATTCCGCCGTTGGAAGAGAAGATGAAGAATAAAGAGGATTTTTTTGAATTCTACCGTCAGTTTGTGGAAGATTCTGTTTTCCAGCGTGAACGCTTGAACGATCCGCTGCTTTTTGTGACTGCCGATCCCGATGATGAATTCCAAATCATTGAGACGACCTTGGATTTGGGACAATGGTTTGCTTTCCGGCCTCCCATGTCGCTGAACAGTTTGACGAATATCCGTTATGGACAGAAAGATATGCCCGGTTCTCCTGTGAAGATTGTGGAATTCAAAGGCTTTGGCAATGGGTTCAGCAATGTGTTGCATTTCCGTCGTCGCCACGGTATCTGGAAATTAGTTAAGTTTGAAGATTTGAGTGATTGACATTCCCTGATATATGAAAGATTTAAAAAATTATTCACTGCTTGCCAACAATACTTTTGGTATTGATGTTCGTGCATCCCGATTCGTGGAATACGATTCCGAGGAGGAGTTGCGTCATTTTTTGACCGAGGATACAGGATTGCACGCTCCGCTGCTTTCGATAGGTGGAGGAAGTAACCTGCTGTTTACTGCCGATTTTCCTGGCGTAGTCTTGCATTCGGCCATCAAAGGGATGGAAGTGGTACGAGAAACCGAAGAATGGGTGGAGATACGTGTGGGAGCCGGTGAAGTATGGGATGATTTTGTTGCCTTTTCGGTCTCAAATCATTGGTATGGAGCCGAAAATCTTTCTATTATACCTGGGGAGGTAGGAGCTTCTGCCGTACAAAACATCGGTGCGTATGGTACGGAAGTCAAAGATTTGATTGTAGAGGTAGAGACTTTGTGCGTTGCCGACGGTACTTCCCGCCGATTTACGAATGCCGAATGTCAGTATGCTTATCGGAAAAGTATTTTCAAGGGAGAGCTGAAAGGTAAATACGTTGTGACTTATGTGACATATCGCTTGAGCAAACTTCCAGTCTATCGGCTGGATTATGGAAATATCCGGGATGAACTGCAGAAAGAAGGTTGTGAAGTGAATCTTGAAAATCTCCGTCGGGTCATTATTCGTATCCGGGAAGCCAAATTGCCCGATCCTGCGGTGATAGGCAATGCGGGCAGCTTTTTCATGAATCCGATTATACCGGTGTCTCAATTCCATGAATTGCAGAAACAGTATCCAGAGATTCCGAATTATCCGATGGGAGAAGGTGGGATCAAAGTGCCGGCTGGCTGGATGATTGAACGTTGCGGATGGAAAGGACGTGCTTTGGGCAGGGCTGCCGTGCATGATAAGCAGGCTTTGGTCTTGATTAATCGGGGAGGTGCTACAGCCGATGAAATTGTGCATCTGTCGCAAGAAGTGGTGAAATCTGTCAAGGAAAAATTTGGGGTTACCATTTGTCCGGAAGTGAATTTCATCTGATGCCTTCGTTCTGGAAGGTGTGTCCCCACCGTTGTGCGGGGGGGAGTTTGTTGGTATTGACCAGGAAGGAATAGGAATATGAAAATAACAATATTGGGTAGCGGTACCTCTACAGGAGTGCCCCAGATCGGGTGTACGTGTGAGGTGTGTACCAGTCAGGATCCTCGCGACAAGCGTTTGCGTTGTTCTGGCATGGTAGAAGTGGACGGGATTCGGATTCTGATTGATTGCGGACCGGATTTTAGGGAACAGATGATTCGTCTGAATGATTTTCGCCCTATTGACGGTGTATTGATAACCCACGAACATTATGATCATGTGGGAGGATTGGATGATTTGCGTCCTTTCTGCAGGTTTAAAGATGTTCCTATTTATGCGGAATCTTACACTGCCGACCGGTTGGAACAGCGTATACCTTATTGTTTTGCTGAACATCCTTATCCGGGAGTACCTCGCATTCCTTTATGCCGTATAGAAGCGGGCGTTCCTTTTTCCATTCACGGAGAAAATGGGAGGTCGGTAGAAGTGTTGCCGATCCGTGTGATGCATGGCAAGCTTCCCATTATGGCCTACCGTATCGGTAGGATGGCTTGGATTACCGATATGACGGAGATGCCCGAAGTTTCTTACGATGCCTTGGAAGGCCTGGACTGTTTGGTGATGAATGCCTTGCGTATCGAACCGCATTGGACGCACCAAAGTTTGTCGCAGGCATTGGAGCGTGCCGAACGTATTGCTGCTAAAGAAACGTATTTGATTCATGCCAGCCACCAGTTGGGGCTTCATGCGGTGGTCGAGAAAAGTCTCCCTCCTCATGTCCATCAGTCGTATGATGGTTTGGAAATCAATCTTTGATGCGGTACGGCGAAAGCAGAGTATTGTCTGTGGCTGCGTTTCTGATTCCTTATTTTAATCTGGGTTTGAGTGATTCCTTGCAAATGCCGTTCAAACCACATGTCTCACATTTGGGAGAACGTGCAGTACATACATAGCGTCCATGAAGGATGAGCCAGTGATGTGCGGTAGGAATCAAGGATTCTGGTATGTATTTGACCAGCTGTTTCTCGGTGGCCAAGGGAGTGGTACAAGTCTTGGTGACCAAACCGATACGGTGACTGACACGGAATACATGAGTGTCTACGGCCATGGCTGCCTTGTTGAAAACTACGCTTTGAATGACGTTGGCTGTTTTTCTTCCTACCCCGGGTAGTTTGATCAAGTCGTTTAAATTGTCAGGGACTTCGCTGTTGAAGTCGTTTACCAGCATCTTTGCCATGCCGACCAGATGTTTGGATTTGTTGTTGGGATAGCTGACGCTATGGATGTATTCAAAGACAACCTCGGGAGTAGTGGCGGCCAATGCTTCAGGAGTGGGAAAGTCCCGAAATAGCGGTGGAGTAATCAAGTTCACCCGCTTGTCGGTACACTGTGCACTTAGAATGACAGCGACTAACAATTCAAAAGGGGTGGTGTAGTGCAGTTCCGTTTCTGCTACCGGCATCGTGCGTTGAAAAAACTCGATGACCTGGTTGTATAAATCTTGTTTCTTCATTTCTTGTAAACTTCAAAAGGATGAAAATCCGTTTCCGTCTTGCAGGAAACCTTTTCATGAGTTTTTTGTCTTTGACATAAGGGTTATGAAAGTTCCAGTCCCAATGCTTCTTTCAGTTTCAGCAGGCTGGGGTTTTTCTGGCTCATCATCTGAAAACGTTCCAGGTGGCTGTAAGCACGGATGTTTTCGTTGCTTTCGCTAACACGCACTTTCATCTGGATGGTTCGGTTGTGCAGTTTCTCCTGTATGTGTTTTACAATGCGGGGAGCCAATGCTTCCATATCGTTTTGGACCATGTCATTGTCTACCACTATTTCGAATGTTTTCTTGTCATCCAGCAGGTGGGGATGCATGTTGGTCATTCGTCCTTTGTTGGCAGCTTCTTCTTTGGGCAGTCCTTCCGCAAATTCTCTCCAGTAATAGTCGATGTCCTTTTCGGCGAAGATATAATCTTCCCATTCTTCCTGTATCTTCGGACGGGCTGCGGCTGGTGCTGGCGTCTGGGGACGTGCTTGTGCCGTATTGTTTCGTATGGAAGTTCCTAAGCTGCTGGCTTTTATCACTGGAATCTTTTTCCCGGATTCTACATTCGGCAGTTGGATAGGATGTCCTGGACTTGCAGTCGGTTGTCCTCCTGGTTGGGAAACATGCGGAACCGCTGTCGGTGTTGGGGCAGCGGGTGCAGGAGCTGGTGACTGTGGAGCTGGCTGCGATGGAGCAGGAGCAGGTGCTCCCGCTTGGACAGCGTTTGTTGCTTGAGTTTTATTGAATACCGGTTTGATGACTTGTGTAGGGCCAGGCCCCTCACTCACTTCATCCGCAGGGGCATTGAGTTGACACAGTTGGATAAGGGTCAGTTCTACCAGCAGACGCTTGTTCTTGCTTTGGCGGTAGTTCAAGTCGCAGTCATTGCAAAGTTTCATGGCTTTGTAAAGGAATTTCGGAGAACAGACTTTAGCCTGTTGCAGATATCGTTCCCGGATAGAAGCACCCACTTCAAGCAATGAAAGGGTCGAAGCGTCTCGGCTGACCAGCAAGTCGCGGAAATGGCCGGCCAGTCCGGTGATGAAATGGTTTCCGTCGAATCCCTTTTTCAGAATTTCATTGAGCAGCAGCATGCATTCCGGTACCTTGTTGCCCAAGAAAAGGTCTGTCAACTTGAAATAATATTCATAGTCCAGCACATTCAGGTTTTCTATGACGCTCTTGTAAGTGATGTTTCCATTGGAGAAACTGGTCACCTGGTCGAAAATGGACAGGGCGTCACGCATACCTCCATCGGCTTTTTGTGCGATGATGGTCAGTGCTTCCGGTTCTACAGGAATGCCTTCTTTCTGTGCTACGAACTGCAGGTGTTCGATGGTATCGTTTACGCTGATACGGTTGAAGTCATAAATTTGGCAGCGGCTCAAGATGGTTGGAAGAATCTTGTGCTTCTCGGTAGTTGCCAAGATGAAGATGGCATGATGAGGCGGCTCTTCCAAGGTTTTCAGAAAAGCATTGAAGGCCGATGTGGTCAGCATGTGAACCTCATCGATGATGTACACTTTGTATTTCCCGATTTGAGGGGGAATGCGCACCTGTTCTATCAGTGAACGGATGTCATCGACCGAGTTGTTTGAAGCTGCATCCAGTTCGTGTATGTTGTAAGAACGTTGTTCATTGAACGCCTTACAAGATTCGCAGGCATTGCAAGCTTCGCCGTCGGCAGTAGGATTCATGCAGTTGATGGTCTTTGCAAAGATACGTGCACAGGTCGTCTTTCCAACTCCTCGCGGACCACAAAACAGATAAGCATGGGCCAGTTTGTTGGTAGCAATGGCATTTTTAAGTGTGGTGGTCAAGGCACGTTGACCTACTACGGTGTCAAAAGTTGCAGGACGATATTTTCGTGCCGATACGATATAATTCTCCATAATACGGACGGCTTCTTTTTAGTTTGTTAGTGTTGCAAAGATAGTCAAAATACCTCGTTTCTCATCGGGTGTCGTGAGATTTCTTCCGAAGTCTTATTTTTCTGATTTTAAATTGTCGACTTTCTGCCAACTAAATATTATCTTTGCTCGGAATAAAGTATGTCATTATGGTTAAGATAGCAACAGTGTGGAGTTTTGTCCGCCGAAATAAATATTACATCACTCTCGGAACTTTCTTGCTGATTATCGGAGTGTTGGACGAGAATAGTCTGATTCAGCGCATATCTCATCGTGCTGAAATCCATCAGCTGAAATCGGAGATTGAACGGTACCGGAAACAGTTTAATCGAGACAGCGAACTGTTGAAGGAAATTACTTCCAACGAAGAGGCTTTGGAGAAGGTCGCTCGTGAGAAATATTTTATGAAAAAAGAAAATGAAGACATTTATGTCTTTGAAGATGATTATAATCAATGATTTATGAAGGAAATAAATAAACTGGATAATGCAATAGCCCTGGTGGGGTCTGTTGTCTTGTTTGCCGGACTGTTGCTTCAGTTCATGAAATTTGAGTTCGCTCCTTACGTTTATTTGGTTGGGGCCATCCTTTTTGCTTGGATACAGGTAAAGTATGGTTATGAGGGAAAGAATATAGTGATCCGCCGCTTGCGCAAGCAGCAGTTGATCGGGGCGATGGTGCTCGTTCTGACGGGGGTGGTCATGCTCTTATGGCATCGGAATGAATGGATTGTTTGCTTGTCTATAGCTTCTGTGCTGGAGCTGTATACGGCTTTCCGAATTCCACAGGAGGAAGAGAAGGAAAAGAATCGTTGATGTTTTTTTACGGATTCAGTTGTCGTTTTCCATGGATTCTTGTTTATGGAAAGTGCCGATTGAATTGCCTGACTTTTGTCTATTAATGCAAACGTTCGTTTCCGTTCATGTAAAAGAACGGAAACGAACGTTTTATTTTGCTGCCTGATTGTATTCAGAAGGTGTGGCTTATTTTTTGAACATCTTGTAGTCGCCCCTCCAATCTTTGTCCCATGTATTCTTCATCGGGTGTGCTTCTGTGTTCAACACATAGTCCTTGAAGCTGAATACGCTGTCTGGTGCAAAGAATAAATAGCAATACTTCATGGTCTCTGCAAAGAAGAAACTTTCCAGTGTATCCCATTTCGTCTTGTCTCGCACGTCTCTCAACTGCACGTAGCCGTTTTCTACCTGGCAGTATTTTTCAATGGATTCAAACATCGTTTTTCCCATGTCGTAATATTTCCGGTCTCCGGTCGCTTTCCATACATAGTAGGTTGCTTCAATGGCTTCGGGACGGATCAGATAGACAGCGTCTCGAATTTCCATCGTGGTATAATCGATGCTTTCCGGTTCTATTCCATGCAAGGTCCACATTTTGAAAATAGACTCCTGCAAGGCTTTGGCACGTTCCGTTTCTCCGCTCAATACCAGACAGCCGTTCCAGAAACAATCCAATGCACCGAAAATCGTGGCTGTTCGTTTGCCGGTATTCATATCTGCTTCTCCCATCCATGTTCCGTTGGGTGTCTTGTCTTCCAGATAGGTGTTGATGGCAGTGAGTGAATTTTCCCACATCTTTTTCAAGTCTTCATCACCGAATAAGATATATCCTTTCAAAAGGTATTCATAGAAAGCATCAATTCCTCCGCGAATATGTGCTTTGGTGTCCAGCCATTCGCCGGTATCGCAGTTGATTTGTCCGCCTACTAATCCGGTCTTGCCTCTACGTTCGTAAACGGCTTCTATTCCTCGTTTGCATTTTTCATAATATTTCGGGTCACCGGTCAATTTACTCAGCATGCCATATTCTACGAGCATGGAGCCCACTTCGCAGGGGTTGGTCACGTTGCCGCTTTTCTTTCCGGTCTTCAGGTTGATCATGCGATAAGGGATTCCTGTCGGTGTATCGAAAACAGGCAGGAGTCGGTTTCCTAAGTCGACGGCCAAGTCCAGGAAGCGTCTGTCCCCGTCCAATTGGTAAGAGGATACGAGGCCTCCTATCAGACGAATCGCAATCTCGAACTGTTGGACTTCCATATCTTTATCGAAATTCAGGTGTGTCAGAATCAGTTCTTTCGCTTGGTTGCGGATGCTGTCCAGTCCCATGAGGCACATGGTACTGTATGCATCTACCGGAGTCATCAGCAAGGGCTCTGCATACCAGTTGTGTCCTTTCTGTGAAATCGGGTTGACAGCGTCCATTCCCATGGCATACGTAGTGTACGCGTGCCATCCTTTGGTAAAAGCAGCTTTGACACGTTCTGCATATTCTTCTTTTTCTTTCTCTTCTGGTGCAGAAGAGTTTTTCAAGCTACAGCTGCTCGCAAACAGCATGCAGCCTGCAGCAAGCAGGATGGTAATCTTTTTCATTGTTTTCAAGTTAATAGTTTTTATTTCTCTGGTAAAGATACACCTTCCGTTTCATTTTTGCTTGCTGCTTCATTAAAAAGTCTGCATAGCATAATGAAAAGCAGGATTAGCGACATAATCCTTTTGTTTTCTCCTGCTTGTCGGGCTTGCTTTGCGGCTGGGTATGAATCGGTAATCCGGTATAGGGAAAAGGTGTGGGGTAAAAAGAAATTCCCCTCCCGTTTCTCCATCGGATGGTTGGAAACGGGAGGGGAATGGAAAGTCGGTTGGAACCGTTGTTATTTGATGATGGTCATTTCTTTAACCAAGTGTCCGGCACCGGCATATTTGTCGATGATGAACAGTGTATAACGGATATCTACACAAGCGGCACGCTGCAAGGTAGGTTGGTAAGCGATGTCGCCGGTCAAACCTTCGTAGTTGCGGTCGAAACCTGTACCGATCAGTTCACCTTTGCTGTTGAATACTGGAGAGCCTGAGTTTCCTCCTGTATTGTCTGTTGCAGTAGCGAAACAGATAGGCATACGGCCGTCGGCCATGGCATACGGACCGAAATCTTTTGCTTCGTAGAGCTGTTTCAATTTGGCAGGAACTACAAATTCCGGATTGTTCGGATCTTCTTTTTCCATGACACCTTGAAGGGTGGTGTAATACAGATACTCCTTACCGTCGGCCGGTTCGTAAGAACCGATTTTACCGTAGGTCAGACGCAAGGTAGAGTTGGCATCCGGGTAGATAGGAGTACCTTCGCTTTTCTTCAATTCCATCATGCCGGCTACCCAAGTCTTGTGTGCCAGATTATAGGCATTGGTCTCAGCCTTCATGGCTTCGCTGGTAGCTTGATACCCTTCTTCTACCGATGTGGCATACTGGACCATCAAGTCGTTTTCAAGGGTCTTTACGTCTGGATTCTGCAGGAATGCTTCCATAGCGTCTGCACTGCGGAAGATAGACGTATCGAAACAAGCGTCCACAAAAGCTTCCACGTTTCCGTTGAACTGGTTGTTGATAACCTGGAAGATGCTGATATGCTGTTCTGCCGGAATCAGTTTGGCGTACAGGGCAATCAGCAGTTTGGATACTTTGCGGTCAACCGCTGGGCTGTAGTCTTTGTTGAAGAATTCTTTGCCTTCTTTGCGTACTGTTTCTATTGCTTGGTCGATGTCTTTCTTCTTGCCTTTCTGCAAGGCTGCTTTCAATGCACCGGTAGCAGGAATCTTAGAGAATTCAGTGCCCAGACGCAAGGCTTCATGGATTGCTTCCTTGTGGTAAACGGCATCATGTCTTTTGGCAACGATGTCACGGATGGCATTGAATGCCTCGCGGTATTCAGGGTTACCTGTCTTTTCACCGTAAGCCAACAGCCGTTCTTGCTGAGCCTTTTTAGTATCTAACACATTCAAGCGGATCAAGCCTTCATTCATGCCGATGGCATTTTTCCAGTAATTGGCAGAAGAAGCATATTTGGCAGCATACTGGATACGAGTCTTGGCATCTTTTGCCATTTCTTCGCCCAAGGCCTTCAAGCGTACGTCACGTACGTGGTGGCGCATATAGTTGGTAGTCTGCATGCGTTCTTCCACTTCGTCGCTGATCATGTAGCGCCAGTTGTGTCCAGGGAATCCCATCACGAAGGTAAAGTCGCCTTCTTGAATACCCTTCAAGTTGATGGTAATGTGCTTCTTTACTTTCAAAGGGGTGTTCTGGCTGTCGTAGTTGCACGGTTTGCCGTCTTTGTCGGCATAAATACGGAACATAGAGAAGTCGCCGCAATGACGAGGCCACATCCAGTTGTCGGTATCTGCACCGAATTTGCCGATAGATGAAGGAGGTGCACCTACCATACGGATATCCTTATAAACGGTCTTTACAAACAAGTAATACTTGTTGGCGCCGTAGAAAGGTTTCAGTTCCAATACATGAAATTCATCGGTCTTGATTTTTTCCTGTTTGGCGAAACGCTTGGCAACTCCTTCCAAATAAGACGGAGAAAGGTAGTTGAGTCCTTCGGGGTCTTTGTCTTTCTTCAGGCGGTCTTTCACGAAATCGGTGACGTCAAGAATGCGGTCAATGAACGTAATGGTCAGTCCGTCGCAAGGAAGTTCCTGTTCACGGGTCATGGCCCAGAAACCGTCGGTCAAGTAATCGTGCTGGACAGAACTGTGCTGTTGGATGTATCCGTATCCGCAATGGTGGTTGGTCAGCACCAAACCTTCTGAAGAGATAACCTCACCGGTACAGCCTCGTCCGAAGTGTACGACCGCGTCCTTCAGACTGACATTGTCGGGTGAATAGACTTGGTCAATGTTGAGGTCGAGTCCTAAATCATACATTACCGCCGCATTCTGTTGTTTGAGGTCGGTAAGCATCCACATGCCCTCGTCGGCCTGTGCCCCGAGGGTGAATGTGGTCAAAAGAGAAAATAGAATCGCTTTTTTCATTATTCTATGATTGTCATTTCGTCGATTAAGTTCTTGCAGCCGCCCAATTTTTCAATGATGAAAAGTACGTAGCGGATATCTACGGCAATGCAACGCTGAAGGTTGTTGTCGAAGTTGATGTCGCCGCTCAATGATTCCCAGTTGCCGTCGAATGCGGTACCAATCAGTTCTCCGTTGCCGTTCATTACAGGAGAGCCGGAGTTACCGCCGGTAATGTCGTTGGTAGTCAGGAAGCAAGTCGGCATTTCACCGTCGGCCAAAGCATAGCGTCCATAGTCTTTCGCTTCATAAAGTTCCTTCAGTTTGGCAGGAACGACGAATTCCGGATTGGTCGGGTCTTCTTTTTCCATTACACCCTTCAAAGTAGTGTAGTATTTGTAGTGAATACCATCTTTCGGGTCGTATGATTTCACGTTTCCGTAAGTCAGACGGATTGTGAAGTTTGCATCTGGAGCCTTAGGAGTAGGAGCATACATTTCGCACAGACCGCGAACGTATGTCTTGTGAAGCAAGTTGATGTCGGTATTTGCTTTTCCCATGGCATCGGCCAACTGTTTGCGTGCTGCGGCTTTCGCTGCAGAATATTGAACCATCAAGTCGCTTTGGATAGCTTCGGCAGTCGGATTGCTGAGGAACTGGTTGAAGTTTGCCTCATTGGCAAAGATGGACTGGTTGTACAATGCGTCTACGTATGCGTTGTAGTTGCCATCAAATTTTTCCTGAATAGTCTTGTAGAAAGCAGGAAGCTTGTCGGCAGCGATTTTTTCAGCGTACAGTGGCAGCAGCACTTTGGCAACTTTGCGGTCCACTTCATGGTTGTAGTCTTTGTTGTGGACAGCAGCGAAGTCTTTCTTCAACGTTTCAATAGCTTTGGCTATGTCTTTCTTCTTGTTCTTGAGCAAGGCAACCTTTAAATCGGAGAAAGCCTTGTAAGAAGATTCAAATTCAATGCCAGAGCGGAATACTTCGTTGAAATACGTATTTTGAGTCATGATAGGAGCAATGTTAGCTACATAAGCATCGATTTTTTCCACTACACCCTGATACTGTACGTTCTTTTTAGCACGAGAGAATCTTGCGAAGTTCTTTTCCTGTTGAGCCTTGGTTTCCAATACTTGATTGTCGATGATGGCTTTGTTCATGCCGATTGAATTTTTCCAATAGTTGCTTGATTGTGCATATTTGGAAGCATATTGGATACGTACCTTGTCGCTGGCAGCCATTTCGCTTTTCAATACAGCCTGACGTGCTTCACGCACTTCGATACGCGGAGTATTGGTAGCAGTCATGCGAAGTTTGACTTCACTTTCAGTCAAGTAGCGGCTGGTGCTTCCAGGGAATCCCATAATCATGGCATAATCACCTTCCTGCAAGCCTTTCAAAGAGATGCTCAAATGCTTTTTAACTTGCAAAGGAACATTTTCAGGACTGTAGTCGGCTGGGTTACCTTCTTTGTCGGCGTAAATGCGGAATACAGAGAAGTCGCAGGTATGGCGAGGCCACATCCAGTTGTCGGTTTCTCCGCCGAATTTTCCGATGGATGATGGAGGAGCAGCTACCATGCGCACATCATTGTAGGTCTTGATGAAGAACAGGTAGAATTTGTTGCCTTCGTAGAAAGGAAGAGCCAAGGTGGAGATACCCGGAGCCTTCTTCAAATCACTTTTCTTCAATTCTTTTGCAGCCAATTCTTTCAAGTAATCTGCACCGAATGATTCTGTTTCTGTCACTTTCTTCTTGGCGATATCTTCGTTTACTTTGGCTGTGATGTCAACGATTCGTTCTACAAACTTGAAAGTCAATCCTGGAGTAGGGAGTTCTTCCTGATAGTTTTTAGCCCAAAAACCATCGGTCAGGTAGTCATGCTCTACCGAGCTGTGCTGCTGGATAGCGTCATAACCGCAATGGTGGTTCGTTAGGATCAATCCGTTCGGTGAGATGATTTCACCGGTACAGCCTCTTCCGAAGATACCTACGGCATCCTTTAATGTAAGCTGGTTCGGATTGTAAATATCGGCGATATCCATCTTTAAGCCTTGAGCTTTCATTCTGTCAGCAAGATTTTGTTCTTGCATCAGTTGGAGGAGCCACATGCCTTCATCCGCTTTTACCGGTGAAAAGGCGGTACACAGCAGTGCGAGTACTAATACTTTCAGTTTTTTCATTACGTGCGATTTTTTATTTTATTAAAGATTTCTTCATTTGACCATTAGATAGTAAAAACCGAACATTTGGCGACCTTTAGAATCTAAATCGTAGACAAAGATAATACATTATGAGTGATAATCTGACTGTTTTATAACACAAAAAGTTCCTTTTTTTACATAAATTGGTCTTTTCTGCTGAGAATTTTATGGTTTTTAAGTACTGATAAACGTGTATTTAGTATAAAATTTGATAAAAGTTTTCCATAGCAAAAAGAAAGATTATACCTTTGCATTACAATATTCAACAAAATATCATTCACGCATGCTTAAATTCTATATTCTTTTATGCTTGGCAACGCTTTTCTCTTCGTGTGGCAGGAAGTATAAGATTGAAGGTACTTCTTCTGTTTCTCTGTTGGATGGAAAGATGCTTTTTTTGAAAGTGCTGTCGGAAGATAAATTGATTAATATAGATTCGGCGGAAGTGGTTCACGGCCTTTTCAAGATGAAGGGTTGCGTGGATTCTGCTATGCTCGCTTCATTGTATATGGATGATACCTGTATCATGCCTTTGGTGGTTGAAAACGGGAATATCGAAATTCAAATCGACAATGCACGCATCGTAGTAAAGGGTACTCCTCTCAATGATGTGTTTTATGAGTTCGTCAATCAGAAGACTGCTTTGGATGACCGGGCTTATGAAGTGGAGCGTGAAGAGAGCCGGATGATCATGGATGGAGAAGATTTGAAGACGATTCATCGGGAGATAGACGGAAAACGTCGTGTGCTTTCGGATGAGATGGATGCGCTTACCAAAAAGTTCATCAAAGCAAATTATGACAATGTATTGGGTACAGGTGTCTTTATGATGCTGTGCAACAGCATGCCTTACCCGGAAATGACCCCTGTCTTAAAGGAACTGCTTGACGAAGCTCCTGTATCTTTCAGAAACAATGCTTTTGTCAAAGAGTTTGTGAGCTTGGCTGAGGAGAGTCAAAGGTCGATGGAAGCGGCGGTTAATTGATGCTACGAAAGAATTGCTCCATTGTGCAGCTGTGGCCGATGGAAGGTGATATAAAAAGAAAGAGCCCTGTCATGTAATTGATAGGGCTCTTTTGTGTATCTGGAAATAGGGAAGTCACCCTCATTGGTCGGGGTTGGTTACCATCCCTTGGTATTGGGGAGACAATCCTTTTTCAATGACTTTGTATGATTCTTCCATTAAAGTCTTTTGGTTCTCTATTCCTTTGCACTGCGGATAGATTGGTTGGTGGATGGTCAGTTTCAACGGATGCCAGGAGAGCAACTTGCCCGTGCGGGGAAGTACGTTGAATGGCCCTTCAATCGTCAAAGGAACTACGGGCAACTGCAGTTCATCGGCTAACTGGAAGGCCCCTTTTCTGAAGATGCCCATGTGGCCGGTGAATGTTCGTGCTCCTTCTGGGAAGACTACGAGGGAAGTTCCGTTTTGCAGCACCTTGCGTGCCCCTTCAATTGTTTCATGGATTTTTCTCGGACCCGATTTGTCGACAAAGATGTGTCCCGCAGATTTACAGGCTCTGCCTACGAAGGGCAGGTTACGCAAACTTTTCTTCATCATCCATTTGAAATTACGTCCCAAGAATCCATAGATCAAGAAGATGTCGAAGGCACCTTGATGGTTTGCCACGAATACATAAGATGTTTGGTTCTGGATGTTCTCTTTTCCGGTCACTTTGACGGGAAGTAAAAAAATGAAACAAGTCAGTTGTGACCAAATCTTTCCCGGGTAATACCCCCAAAAATGTCCGTTGCCTATGGTGCATCCTATGATGGTCAGTAAGGCAGTCAGTATGGTAAGTACCAGAAAAATGGGGAATCCAATAAAGATTTGGTAAATGAGGTATAAGATTTTCAACATGATACCGGTTGTATTTTATGGGTTAATGTTCTTTTTTTAAAGTGATGACCGTGATTTCTGGCCAAGCGCCCAAACGCATGGGGAAGAGTACATGTCCCAATCCGATGTTTACATATAATCCTCTTTTCCCTTCAAGATACATACCGTTGTGTTCGGGATAAAAGAATTTGGATATTGAGAAGCCGAAGAAGCTGATTTGCATGTCGTGGGTATGTCCGGCAAGCATCAGTTGGATGTCCGATTCTGGAAGTACTTCTCTACGCCAGTGGGTAGGGTCGTGGCTCAACAGAATCTTGAACATTCCTTCAGTTTCCTTGCTTGCTTCCTGCAGGTTGGCGAAATCGGGGAAAGGAGGATTTCCGCTGTTTTCTACGCCAATCAGGGCTATGGAGTCATTGCCGCGGTGAATAATCTGGTGGGCATTGTTCAGCATTTTCCATCCCATTCGGTTTTGGCGATGGATGAGGCTGTCGATGCTGGCAAAGCGCTGTGCTTCCGACTCCCAGCCTACGTAGGTGCCATAGTCATGGTTTCCCAAGATGGAAAATACTCCGTCTCTGGCTTTTAGTTGCTGGAGAACAGGCATGAATTCATTGATTTCATCCGCACGGCTATTCACCAGGTCACCGGTAAATACGGCCAGGTCGGGGTGCTGTTCCAAGCAGATGGACATGGCTTTCTGCAGCGGTTCAGGGTTTCCTTTCCAGCTGCCTGCATGGATGTCGGATAATTGTAGAATTCGGTATCCGTCGAATGCTTCGGGCAAATCGGGAGAAACGAAATCGACTTCACGTACTTGATACAGTTCCTTTCCTACTGTAGCCCCGAAAAGGATATAGGCACATGCTGCCAGACCAGAAAGTCCGCTGAGGGTCACTACCGGGAGTTTTCGGTGGAGCAGTTTCTGGAATCCTTTTAGCAGAAGACTGACAAGGATGAAAATTACTTTAGGAACAGCCACGCATAAAGCGAGAATGATATAAGTTCCGAAATAATCCAGCAGTGCATCGTGGGCGGCGATGAATATATACAAGGTGATTAATAGTCCGATTGTAGGCCACCAAAGCAGACGGTTGGCAAAGCGGTTCTTCAAAGGGGCCACATATACTTTATAGATATACCAGTCGGGTAATAAAAATAATAAAGTGAATAATACACAAGTTCTGATTAATACCAACATAATAGAAGTACTATAAGTTCGCTCTCAAAAATTTCCTCATGGTTTCCACGTTGAGGCCACGACGGGAAGCGTAATCCGTCAATTGCTTTTCATCAATTTTCCCCACCGAAAAATAGCGGGCAGCAGGGTGTGCCAATAGAAGTCCGCATACCGAAGCGGTAGGCTTCATCATGCCGTTTTCTGTCAGTCGGATGCCGATTCGTTTCATATCAATCAGTTCATCCAGCAGAAAGTTGACCGACAGGTCGGGAAGGGAAGGATAGCCCACAGCCGGGCGGATGCCTTGAAACTTTTCATTGAGCATGTCTTTCATGCTGAGGTTTTCGTCTTTGGCATATCCCCAGACATTCTTTCTGATTACTTCATGGGTCCTTTCCGCAGCGGCTTCGGCCAAGCGTTCGCATAAGGTTCTTACCAGCATACGCTTGTAATCATCGTCGGCATAGAGGTTTTCCATTTCGGCATCTACGGTTGTGGCGAAGATGCCCACAGTGTCTGTAATGCCATAATGAAGCGGACGGACGAAGTCACTTAAACAGAGAAACGGTTGGTTAGCCTGTTGGTGAGTCTGTTGACGAAGAAGCGGCAGCCGTTTCCCGTCGAGCAGCAAGTCATCGCCGTCTGCATTTGCATCTGCCAATTTATAGATGGCATATACCTTGTAGGCTCCATCCAGCTGGTTCAGCATTCGGGAGGCTTCTTTATGAAGCTGCATGGCCTCGGATGCTTTGGCACGTTCCTTTTCTGGAAAATTGGCCAGCCATAAGGCACGTTGACAGTCGCATCCGTGAATATCGGCTATGCTCGCATACTGGGGGGTGAATCCCCAAGTATGAAAGAAATAAATCCAATTGATGTAGTCAGCAAGTTCATGAATCTTGTAGCTGACTACCGATAGGGCTGTTTGCATAAATTTATCGTTCGAAAGATAATGCTTGTCCGCGGTGACGGGTATCTACCTGGTCGTTGGCAAACACCAAATCTCCGTTGACGAAAGTCTTCTCTACTTTGCCATGATAACGTCTGCCTTCCATGGGACTCCATCCGCATTTGCTCTGGATGCATTCGGCGGTTACTTCCCATTCGTGGTTCGGGTTCAGCAATACCAAATCGGCTTGGTATCCAGGACGGATGAAGCCACGTTTGTGGATCTGGTAGAGTTGGGCCGGTGCATGGCACATTTTTTCTACCATTTGTTCCACGCTCAAGATTCCATCGTGAACCAGTTCATAGATGCTGACCAGCGAGAACTGCAGCGTTGGCATTCCTGACACGGCTTTCAAGGCACCTCCCTGTTTTTCGCTCAAGAGGTGAGGGGCATGGTCGGTACCGATCACATCAATCTTGTGAGTCGACAAGGCACGACGCAAGGCATCTCGGTCGGCTTGGGTTTTGATGCTGGGGTTACACTTGATTCGTGTACCTAAAGTTTTGTAATCTTGGTCGCAGAAGAAAAGGTGTGAAACACAAGCTTCCGCTGTAATCTTCTTTTCGTTCAAAGGCTTGTCTTCAAAAAGTTCCAGCTCACGGGCGGTGCTGACATGCAAGATGTGCAGCCGTGCACCTGTCTCTTTTGCCAACCGTACGGCCAGGGCGGAAGACTGGTAGCAGGCTTCCTCGCTGCGGATGAGCGGATGGCATTCAATGCTGGGGTCTTCCCCGTATTTTTGTTTGAAAGCTTCCGTGTTCTGTCGGATGATGTTCTGGTCTTCACAATGGGTGGCAATCAGCATTCCGGCGTGTGAGAAGATTCGCTTCAAGGATTCCATGCGGTCTACCAGCATATTTCCTGTACTGGCTCCCATAAAGACCTTCACTCCACAGACATGAGTCTTGTCCAGTTTTTCCAGAAGCTCTGTATTGTTGTTCGTCGCTCCGAAGTAGAAAGAATAGTTGACTACACATTTGGTGGCAGCGTCGGCAAATTTGGCATCCAAAGCCTCCAGGGTCGTTGTCTGCGGATTGCAGTTCGGCATATCCATGAAGGAAGTGACTCCTCCAGCTGCAGCGGCAGCCGTTTCGCTGGCCATGTCCGCCTTGTGCGTCAGACCGGGGTCGCGGAAATGTACATGATCATCGATGACTCCCGGAATCAGGTAACAACCGTTTGCATTGATTTCTTCGTCGCAAGCTTCTTCCGGACGTTTGTCGCCTTCCAGCACTTCTTTTATAATTTCATTTTCAATGACCACAGAACCATTGAACTTTCTGCCTTCGTTTACGATGACAGCATGATGTATCCAAATACGTTTCATAATCGAATCTTATTTCTTTTGTGGAAATTTATGGAAAAAACTGTTCCATTTCAGTCGGATGACTCCAAACACAGCTTCTCCGAAGATGCTGCTGTTCATTTTGGAAGTTCCCAATTCGCGGTTGACAAAAATGACAGGTACTTCAATGATTTTGAATCCACATTTGTAGGCGGTGAACTTCATTTCAATCTGGAAAGCATATCCTTTGAACTTCACCTTGTCCAAATCGATGGTTTCCAGCACTTCTCTTCGGTAGCATTTGAAACCTGCTGTCGTATCGTGTACGGGAATTCCTGTAATGATGCGGACATACTTGGAAGCGAAGTACGACATGAGCACGCGTCCCATCGGCCAATTGACCACATTCACTCCGCTGATATAACGGGAGCCGATAGCCACATCGCCTCCGTCATCGTGACAGGCTTTGTACAATCTCGGAAGATCATTCGGATTGTGACTGAAATCGGCGTCCATTTCGAAGATGTAGTCGTATTTCTTTTCGATAGACCATTTGAATCCGGCAATGTAGGCAGTTCCCAATCCGAGTTTGCCTTTGCGCTCAATCATGAACAATTTTTCAGGAAATTCTGTCTGTAGCCGGCGTACGATGTCTGCAGTACCGTCTGGAGAGTTGTCTTCTACTATTAGAATATGAAACTCCTTCTCGAGTCCGAAGACGGCACGGATGATATTCTCTATATTTTCTTTTTCGTTATACGTAGGGATGATTACAATGCTGTCGCTTGTTTTCATATCGTTATATCTTTAATTCGTTTGAGCAAAGATAACAAAAAAAAGGATTCACGACATGATTTCTTATGGGAAATCCTTGAGCCTCCGCACGCATACCTTGTTAGAGATAGTCAATGCGTTTCGCTTCACCAGTCAATTTCTTTTTGTCCGGTCTGTTTGAGAAAGGCATTGGCTTTGCTGAAGTGTTTGCAGCCGAAGAAACCATGGTCGGCTGAACGGGGAGAAGGATGGGAGGCTGTGAGAATCAGGTGCTTGGAGGTGTCTATTAACGGTATCTTGGCTTTGGCGTACGCTCCCCATAGCATGAAGACCAAATGGTCATGTCTTTCGCTCAAGCGACGGATGACCGTATCGGTAAAAGTCTCCCATCCGCGGTTGCGGTGCGAGCCGGTTTGATAGGCACGGACCGTCAGTACGGAATTCATCGGAAAGACTCCCTGTTCTACCCAACGATCCAGGCAGCCGGAAGAAGGAACCGGCTTGCCTAAATCTTGGTGGATTTCTTGAAAGATATTACTTAAGGAGGCGGGTATGGGCACTCCTTCGGGTACGGAAAAACAGACTCCGTAATATTGTCCGGGCGTAGGATAAGGGTCTTGTCCTAAAATGACGACTTTCACTTGCGGAAAAGGGCAGCGGTTGAAGACTTCAAACAGGTTGTGTCCTGGAGGAAGAACGTGTGCATGGGCATATTCGTACTTTACGAATGCAACCAGATTTTCAAAATAAGGCTTGTCAAACTCATCTTGTAAAATTTCTCTCCAACTTTCCTCTATCCGTACGTTCATGGTGCTTTCCCTCCTTGTGTCAAATCAGATCTAACAGAATATAAACAGTTTCTTCCGATACGCCTTGTTCCAATAACACGTTCTTGTCGTTGATGAACACTTCGGCAAATTGGTCATGGGTCGGATAGCAGGCAGCAGCCTTCCGATAATATACCAAAGCTTGTTTTGTGTCCTGTTGCGCCAATAAGACATGTCCATAGTTCAGCCAGTCTTCCGGAAGCGGGTGAGGCTGACTGATGACTTTCTGGTAGTATTGGCTTGCTCGATCGTATTCTTTGAGCATGAAACAACACCAGCCGATGGCACGGAGGATATTTTCAGAGTCCTTTTCCAGGTATTCAATCTTGTAGAAAAGAATCAGGGCTTCGTCGTAGGCTTGCAGATAGGTCAGGCATTGTCCCATCTGTGCCATCAGATTCAAATTTTCCGGCTCAAGGGATAACGCTTGTCTGAAACATTCCAGTGCTTTTGGGTAATTCTTTACAAGCTTGTAGCATTGAGCCAGTTGCTTCAGTGTCCACAGGTCTTCCGGTTGGAGGGAATTGGCTTGTTCGTAAGCTTGAACCGCTTCGTCGTACCGTTTCAACTTCAGAAGTGTGAATCCCAATTTTTGTCTGAATCGTGCATCTTTCAGGTGCTGGTTCGACAGATTCTTATACAATTCGGCCGATTCGGAGTAATATCCTTTAGAGAATAGATATTCTGCGATATCCTTTTCGTATGTATCCTGGAAGATATAAGGACGCAGCCATCTGCACTCCCAAAAGGCAGGTTGGTCTTTGAATATATCCTGTTGCTCTTTGCGGAATGGCCATAATTTGAAGAAGCGGTAGACGTCTTGAATGTACTGTCTGGTCAGGACGTTGCTTCTGCTTTTTTCTTTTGACTGAATCACGCTTCCCAACTGCTTTATTACGCTCTCTTCTTGTTCGCCGGCATCTTTAGACATCAGCTCTATTTGCTCCTTCGGAATGGACTTCAGGGTTATGCAGAGCGAATATTTGTCTGAGTTGCAGAAAATGGAGGAAGCAAGAAAGGTTCCTAAAACGGATTTTTCAGAGAGCTTGTTTCCCTTGAACAATGGAGCGATAAGGGGTATTTCCTTATTGAAAGGGTAAAACCAGTGGGCAGCTTCCTGGAAAAAAGGATAGTTCTTCAGTTGGGAGAAGGTACCCATGTTCGTATCGGCACCTTCGAAGCGTAATTTACTTAATTCGTCCAGCTGTTCCGTTATTTTGTTGAGTTCCTTCTTCCATTCCGGATTCTGTTCTTCCAGCTCATCGAAGTCTATTTCATTGACATCTGTGTTTGGATTGATCAGCTTTTGATTCTTCATCACCTGCGGAATGATTTCTTCATTTATCTTCTTGTCTATTTTTTCCGTTTCGCGGGAAAGCAAGAAGATGACCTGGATGTGGTGCAGGTCTTTCGTGAAATTCGGTTGTTCGCTGAGTTGGCTGAAGGTTTGAATCAGTTCAGGATAGAGAATCAGTCGCTCTTCATGATAGTACGCTCCCAATGCAATGCCGACCAAAGCTCGCAGTTGGATTTCTGGGTCTTGGTTTTGCTTATAAAGGTTCACCAGCAGGTTGAACTTGTAAGGGTCGAAATACAGAAGGAGGTTCAATGTGATGGATGAAGCGAAGATGGCTATGTCGAAGGCACTGATACCTGTCTGCTGGAAGAGTGCAGACGCTTCCTTGAACTCTTCTTTGCTCCAGTGAGTGGCGGTCCAAGTCTTGTTGAACAATTCGTCCAAGAGCTTCAAGCGAAGTTCCTGGTTGGCTGATGTATGGTCGTCCTCCCCATTCAGCAGGCTGCTGATTTGCATCTGGTTCTCAATGGACGACAACTTTTCTCCCAATTCGGTGTAGCTGTGGGCGGGGTGGAGTTTGAATTCCCGTATCTTATCCGAGAACTTCCCATATTCCTTTCCGTATTTCTGGATAAAAAAAGTTCGGTCGGCCAGTTCGTAGCCTTTGCGAAGTAATGTCCTGAACATCTTTTCGCGTTCAGGGTCGGCTTGCCCTTGAGCTGCATATTGCAGCATATAGTGGTAAGTCATCTGTAAGTTTTCAATATCAGACTGCAACTCCCAGTCGTCAGTCTTCATGGCAAAAGCTTTCAGTTGGACGAGTCCCTCTTTCAGCCTTTTTTGGTCTAAAAAATGAATAATTTCGTTGTACATTTGTGTATAGAATATATACATAATAATGAAGCAAATATAGTAATTATTTTATAATTTTGCATTATCTAAATAAGAACAAGATAATGAAGATACAAGAACTTCAAAAGGCGTATGCTGCACACCCCAATACCAAAGGGCTTGCGGCATTGCTTGCCGATTCAAAGATACGGAGAATTTTCCTTGAGGGGGTACAGGCTTCTTGTGCCTCGTTCTTTGCTTCCGGTTTTGTGAAGCAGATTTCAGGAACTTTTCTCTTCATATTGGATGACCAGGAAGAAGCTGGTTATTTTTATCACGATATGGTCCAAGCGAATGGAGATTCTGATATTCTCTTTTATCCTTCTTCTTACCGTCGTACCATCAAATATGGTCAGAAGGATGCAGCTAACGAGATTCTCCGTACCGAGGTGTTGAGCCGACTGGAAAAGAAGCAGCCGGTATGTGTCGTGACATACCCTGACGCATTGGCCGAAAAAGTGGTGACTCGTCAGCAGCTGACCGACCGTACCATCAGTTTGAAGGTAGGACAGGAAATAGAGACCGATGTGCTTACCGAACAGTTGGCTGCCTATGGCTTTGAACAGGTGGACTATGTTTATGAGCCTGGTCAGTTTGCTACCAGAGGTAGTATCATTGACGTGTACTCGTTTGCCTCAGAATATCCTTACCGTATCGACTTCTTTGGAAGTGAGGTAGACAGTATCCGTACTTTCGAGGTGGAAAATCAGCTTTCCAAAGAAAAGAAGGATGTGATAAACATTGTTCCCGAATTGTCGCAGACTTCAGACAGTGCCATTTCTTTTCTGGACTTTATAACGGAAGATGCGGTGCTTTGGGTAAAGGATTTGATGTGGGTACGTGAAAAGCTCCAGCAAATTCATGATGAGGCGGTCTCTCCTTTGGCAAAAGAAGCCTATGAAGGAGACCCGAATGATTTGGTTGATTTGGAAAGACGGTTGATTGAGGGGGGAGAGTTCATGGCCGGTGCCTTGGATTTTCGTCGCATCGAATTTGGAACAAAACCGGTGGAAACGCCGCAGGCCAAGTTGGTCTTCAATATTTCCTCCCAACCGATTTATCATAAGAACTTTGATTTGGTAACCCGTTCGTTCACCGATTATCTGCACGATGGGTATCAGCTCTTCATCTGTTCCGATAGCGTGAAGCAGACCGACCGTTTGAAAGATATATTTGAAGAAAGGGGCGACCGCATCGTATTCACTCCCGTCGACCGCACCTTGCATCAGGGATTTGTCGACCATACGCTGCGATATTGTATCTTTACCGACCACCAGTTGTTCGACCGTTTCCATAAGTACAACCTGCGGAGCGATAAGGCACGTAGTGGAAAGGTAAGCTTGTCATTGAAAGAACTCAATCAGTTTGAACCGGGAGATTATGTAGTGCATATTGATCACGGTATCGGCCGATTTGCAGGCTTGGTTCGTATACCGAACGGTAATACTACGCAGGAGGTAATCAAGTTAGTATATCAGAATGAAGATGTAGTCTTCGTGTCCATTCATTCCTTGCATAAAATATCCAAGTACAAAGGAAAGGAAGGAGAAAAGCCGCGTATCAGTAAATTGGGTACGGGAGCATGGGAAAAGATAAAGGAACGTACCAAAACCAAGATCAAGGACATTGCCCGTGATCTGATAAAATTATATTCACAGCGAAAGCAGGAAAAAGGCTTTAAATACAGTCCCGACAGCTTCATGCAGCATGAACTGGAGGCAAGCTTCTTGTATGAAGATACACCCGACCAGCTGAAGGCTACTCAAGATGTAAAGGCTGATATGGAAAGTGACCGCCCGATGGACCGCCTGATATGCGGTGACGTAGGCTTTGGAAAAACGGAAGTGGCTGTACGTGCAGCTTTCAAAGCAGTGGCAGACAACAAGCAGGTTGCTGTACTGGTGCCGACTACCGTATTGGCTTATCAGCATTACCAGACATTCAAGAAACGTTTGGAAGAGTTTCCTTGTAAGGTGGATTATCTGAGCCGTGCTCGTACGGCCAAAGATACCAGTCGGATTTTGAAGGAACTGGCATCGGGGGAAATCCAGGTCTTGATTGGTACTCATAAAATCATCGGAAAAAGCGTGAAGTTCAAGGATCTTGGTCTGCTGATTGTGGATGAGGAACAAAAGTTTGGAGTCAGTGTCAAAGAAAAGTTGCGCCAGTTGAAAGTGAACGTAGATACCTTGACTATGACCGCCACCCCGATTCCGCGTACCCTTCAGTTCTCGTTGATGGGGGCTCGTGACCTGTCGGTTATCCAGACTCCTCCACCAAACCGTTACCCGATTCAGACGGAAGTGCATACGTTCAATGAGGATATCATCGTAGAAGCCATCAATTTTGAAATGAGCCGTAACGGACAGGTTTTCTTTGTGAACAACCGCATTCAGAATTTGGGTGAATTGAAGAGCCTGATAGAACGCAATATCCCAGATTGTAGAGTTTGTATCGGTCACGGACAGATGAAGCCGGAAGAGCTGGAACGGATTATTTTCGATTTCGTGAATTATGATTACGATGTCCTGTTGGCTACCACCATTGTAGAGAGCGGCATTGACATTCCTAACGCCAATACCATCATCATTAATCAGGCGCAGAACTTCGGCTTGAGTGATTTGCACCAGATGAGAGGGCGTGTAGGAAGAAGCAATAAGAAGGCCTTCTGTTACTTGCTTGCTCCACCTCTGTCTACGTTGACCCCTGAGGCCAAGCGTCGGTTGCAGGCCATAGAAAATTTCAGCGATTTGGGAAGTGGCATTCACATTGCCATGCAAGATTTGGATATCCGAGGAGCGGGAAACATGTTGGGAGCCGAACAGAGCGGATTTATTGCCGATTTGGGATATGAAACGTATCAGAAAATCTTGGCAGAGGCAGTATCCGAGTTGAAGAACGACGAGTTCGCAGATTTGTATACGGAAGAAATCAAGGCCGGTGAAGACAAGATTAGCGGAGAAGAGTTCGTGGAAGAATGTACCGTGGAAAGTGATTTGGAATTATTGTTCCCTAACGAATACATACCGAGCAGCAGTGAACGTATGTTGCTTTATCGTGAATTGGATAAATTGGAGCAGGACAAGGACGTGGATGCATTCAAGTCGCGACTGGTAGACCGCTTCGGCAAAATTCCTCCAGAAGGGGAAGAACTCATTCAAATTGTCCCTCTCCGTCGCTTGGCCAAGCGCTTGGGGGTAGAAAAGGTCTTTCTGAAAGGAGGCAAGATGAGCCTCTATTTTGTCAACAATCCGGAAAGCCCTTATTATCAGAGCAAGGCTTTTGACAAGATAATCGGATACATGGCAAGTAATCCACGCTATTGTACGCTTCGCGAGCAGCGTGGCAAACGTAGTATGGTCGTTAAAAATATTACTGATGTGCATACGGCCGTCCGTATCTTGCAGGAAATCATGCTTGTCCATACGGAAAATGCCTGATCGGCACTTGGAAAGATTATACAGTGGGGCAGATTCAGAAATGGGAGACCATCTGATTCCTGCGCTCATTTGATAATCTGACGCATTCGTGTGTAATTTCTTTTGAATTATTTGTATGATGCTTTCATAATCTTTATTTTTGTAACGAAATTAAAGGGGAAGTAGAATTTTAGTTTCAGATAAAAATTTATTCTTTAAAAACCATTTTAAGATGAAAACACAATATTTATTAGGTATGGGATTGGGTTCTCTTCTGGCTGCTAATGTGTATGCACAGGAAAACCGTCCTCCTCATGTGATTCTTATAATGACTGACCAGCAGCGTTTCGATGCGATGGGTTGTGCAGGAAATCCTTCAGTGATTACACCTAACTTGGATCGTTTGGCCGAAGACGGCAATCTTTTTGCTTATGGCTATTCTTCCTGTCCGAGCAGTACGCCGGCACGAGCAGGCTTGGTTACCGGTATGTCTCCATGGAACCATGGAATGTTGGGCTATGGCAATGAAGCGGAACGCTATCCGCATGAATTCCCGCGTGAGATGAAGCAGCTGGGATATCATACCGTAGGTATTGGTAAAATGCATTGGTATCCACAGTGGAATACCCGTGGCTTGGATGTCCTGCTTTCGGAAGAAAGTGGACGTAAGATGAGTCCGGATTATATGTCGGATTACCGCAAATGGTTTAATATTCATGCCGGAGGTTTGAATCCGGATATTACAGGTATCGGTTGGAATGATCATGCAGGAGCCATCTACAAGTTGCCGGAAGAATTGCATCCGACCACTTGGACCGGACAGACTGCAGTAGAGTTCATCCGTAATTATCAGGGTGACAAGCCGGTTTATCTGAAAGTATCTTTTGCACGTCCGCACAGTCCGTACGACCCGCCACAGCGCTTTTACGATATGTATGACAAGGTGCCAGAACCGGCAGCTCCAGCCCACGGTGATTGGGTTCCTGAAGAATGGAAGGGACATACCGATCCGATAGCTGAACCTCAGGCTGCAGTCGGTAATTTCGGTGATGCGTATGCAAAGAATTCGCGTCGTCATTACAATGCATCTGTAACGATGGTCGATGAACAGATTGGTAAGATTATCGATGAACTGAAGAAGAGAGATATGTACGATAACTCCATCATCTTCTTCATTTCCGACCATGGAGACATGTTGGGCGACCATTGTATGTGGAGAAAGACCTACGCTTATGAAGGTTCCGCTCACGTTCCATTCATTGTGAAGCTTCCAAAGAACATGAAGTCTTGTTATGAAAAGGGAGAGGTGATTACCGATAAAGTGGTGGAATTACGTGATATCCTTCCTACAGCCATTGATATAGCGAATGGTACACAGCCTGAAATCATGGACGGCAAGTCATTGCTTCCTATCTTTGAAAAGAAAGACTGTGAATGGAGACAGTATCTTGATTTGGAACACTCTTCTTGCTATTTGCCGAACAGTTCATGGTGTGCGCTGACCGACGGAAACTTGAAATACATTTATTTCTATAATACCGGTGAAGAGCAGCTCTTCGATTTGAAGAAAGACCCTTATGAAGAAAAGAACGTGGTCAATGCTAAGAAATACCGGAAGAAGTTGGCCGATTACAGAGAGGCAATGGTAAAACATCTTTCAATCCGAGGTGAAGAATGGGTGAAAGACGGAAAGCTTCAGGTCATCAAGACCCGGACTCTTTTTGGAAAGAATTTCCCGTATGAAGGGGATCCTTATAAGAGACCTTGGCGTTAAGCAGTGCGGTTGATAAGCCCTCAAGTATATGCAGGGGTGTCAATGGGTAGGTTCAATACCTGTTGACGCCCCTGATTTGTGTCTTGAAGCGAAGGCAAGCTGCAAGGCATGAAAATCAGGGCACACTGTTTCTAAACAGCTTGTCCGTTGCCGGATTGCACTTTCCCGTTGCAGTTTTTTAAGAAATCCGAGCGATGGAAGAGGAAATGTATAAAAAGGCATATTTTGACAAATCTATGTGCCATTTTCAGTTTTTAGAGCTTATTTGCAAACAAATTCCTCCCGAATATGTTGTTAAACTTTAAAAAAAGGCTTTATCTAGCTGAATTATACTTTTTTTTTCTATTTTTGCACAAAAATCGGTATAGTGTGCTAATATTGCACAAAGAGACTGATTGGAAATTTGTTTTTTGAGCGAACAGAAAACAAGTGATATGAAGATACTAATCAAAAATGTAAAGCATGATACACAAAGTATTAATCGCTAACCGTGGTGAAATAGCAGTGCGTGTAATGCGTTCTTGTCGCGAGATGGGCATCCGTACCGTAGCTGTCTTTTCTGAGGCCGACAGAACGGCTCGTCACGTACTTTATGCTGATGAGGCCTGTCTGATTGGACCTGCCGCATCGTCAGAGAGTTATTTGAACATTGATAAAATCATCATGGCAGCCAAGCGTCATGGAGTAGATGCGATTCATCCAGGATACGGATTCTTGTCCGAAAATTCAGGGTTTGCCCGTCGTTGTAAAGAAGAAGGTTTCATCTTCATTGGCCCGGATCCAGAGACAATGGATGCCATGGGTGATAAGATTTCAGCCCGTAAACACATGATTGCTGCTGGTGTACCTGTTGTACCAGGAACAGAAAAGCCTCTTCAGAGCGTAGAAGAAGCCATCAGCATCTGTAACCAGATAGGTTATCCGGTCATGTTGAAGGCTTCAATGGGAGGTGGAGGTAAAGGTATGCGTCTTATTCATAACGAATCGGAAGTAGAAGAAGCATATAATACCGCCCGTTCTGAATCAATGTCATCTTTCGGTGATGATACCGTTTATCTTGAAAAGTTTGTAGAAGAACCTCACCATATCGAATTCCAGATTTTAGGGGATAACTATGGCAATGCGGTGCACTTGTTTGAGCGCGAATGTTCTATTCAGCGCCGTAATCAGAAAGTGGTAGAAGAAACTCCATCTCCTTTCATGACCGATGAGTTGCGCAAGAAGATGGGTGATGCAGCCGTAGCAGCTGCCAAAGCGGTAAATTACAAGGGTGCTGGTACCATTGAATTCCTTGTTGACAAAAACCGTAATTTCTATTTTCTGGAAATGAACACCCGTCTGCAGGTAGAACACCCGATTACAGAAGAAGTGGTAGGCGTAGACTTGGTAAAAGAACAGTTGCGTATTGCCAACAATGAACCGCTTCATCTCAAGCAGGAGGAATTGTATCAGCGCGGCCATGCTATCGAATGCCGTATCTGTGCGGAAGACACCGACAACAACTTCATGCCGTCGCCGGGTATTATCCGTCAGTTGGTAGAGCCGAATGGAGTAGGTGTGCGTATTGACAGTTACGTATACGAAGGCTATGAAATCCCTATCTATTATGACCCGATGATTGGAAAGCTGATAGTATGGGCCACAACCCGTCAGTTTGCCATTGAACGTATGCGCCGTGTCTTGTATGAGTATAAGATTACCGGTACGAAGAACAACATCAGTTACCTGCGTCATATCATGCATGTTCCCGATTTCGTAGAAGGACATTACGATACCTTGTTTATTCCGAAACATCAGGAAATGCTGAAGGAATGGGCAGGAAAGAAAGAAGAAGAAGCTGAGAATATCGCCATGGTGGCCGCTTATATCGACTATCTGATGAATTTGGAAGAAAACAAGTCTGTATCATCAGACGGACGTCCTATCAGCCGTTGGCGTGAGTTCGGATTACAGAAAGGTGTATTGCGTATCTAATAGATTATAAGGAGAATTTTATGGAAATACATATTGGTGACAGAGTTGCTGACGTATCCTTGGTCAGCAAGGAAGGAAACAAAGTGCAGTTGACTATTGATGGCGTTCCTTATGATGTAGATATCGTCATGGCAGAAAACGGCAGCTGCTCCATCCTTCACGACGGAAAGTCGTATAATACGGAATTGATTCGCAAGGAAGGTGGTAAAAGCTATACAGTCAATTCCCACTATCAGTCTTATAACATCGACATCATCGATTCACAGGCTAAATACCTGCGCATGCGTAAGGGAGCGGATGAAAAACAGCAAGATAAAATCATTTCTCCAATGCCAGGTAAAGTGGTGAAGATACCGGTAAAGGTGGGCGACCTATTGGAAGCCGGTGACATCGTGGCGGTAATTGAAGCAATGAAAATGCAAAGTAACTATAAGGTAAACAGCCCTTGTGTAGTAAAAGATATATTGGTGAGTGAAGGTGATTCAGTGGCAAGCAACCAGGTGATCATGACACTCGACATTATTAAAAAAGAAGATTGATTATGACTACAGCAGAACAATATAAGAAATTTGAAGAGCTCGACAAGCAAGCTTCTTTAGGTGGTGGTGTGGAACGCATCGAAAAACAGCACGCCAATGGTCACATGACAGCTCGCGAACGAATTGACATGTTGCTGGATAAAGGAACGTTCAATGAACTCGATAAACTGGTGGTTCATCACTGTACCGATTTCGGTATGGATAAGAAGCATATCCCTGGAGATGGTATCGTATGTGGATACGGTAAGATAGACGGTCGTCTGGTATACGTTTATGCGTATGACTTCACTGTATTCGGCGGTACGCTGGGAGTAACGGGAGCTGAAAAAATCGTAAAAGTACAGAAGTTGGCTTTGAAGAACGGTGCTCCTGTCATTGCATTGAATGACTCAGGTGGAGCACGTATTCAAGAAGGAGTGGGAAGCATTTCGGGATACGCTTCTGTTTTCTATCAGAACAGCATTGCATCGGGTGTCATTCCTCAGATTTCTGCTATTTTAGGTCCTTGTGCCGGTGGTGCTTGCTATTCACCTGCCTTGACCGATTTCATCTTCATGGTGAAGGAGAAAAGTCACATGTTCATTACTGGACCGGATGTAGTGAAGGCGGTTACTCATGAAGAAGTGGACAAAGAAGAATTGGGCGGTGCTTATACTCACAGCAGCAAGAGTGGGGTGACTCACTTCCTTTGTGATACCGAAGAAGAAACCTTGATGGGTATCCGTGAACTGTTGAGCTTCTTGCCTTCAAACAACATGGAAGATGCACCTCATCAGACTTGTTCGGATGATATCCATCGTACCGATGAGTTGTTGATGACAGTGATTCCTGATGATCCGAACATGCCTTACGATATCAAGAATATCATTGAACCGGTAGTAGACCATCACTATTTCTATGAAGTAATGCCTCATTTTGCAAAGAATATGGTTGTAGGCTTTGCACGTCTTGGCGGTCGTTCAGTAGGTATCGTAGCCAATCAGCCTGCTTATTTGGCTGGTGTGTTGGATATTGACGCTTCTGACAAGGCAGCGCGTTTCATCCGCTTCTGCGACTGTTTCAATATTCCAATCATCACTTTCGTGGATGTACCCGGATTCTTGCCGGGCTGCGATCAGGAACATAACGGCATCATCCGTCATGGAGCAAAAATTGTATATGCTTACGCAGAAGCTACCGTTCCTAAGATTACAGTGATTACTCGTAAGGCTTACGGTGGAGCTTATATCGTGATGAGCAGCAAGCCTATCGGTTCAGACATTAACTTCTCTTATCCTACAGCCGAAATCGCTGTGATGGGAGCAGATGGAGCGGTGAATATTTTGTACCGCAAGTCCACACCGGAGGAAAAGGAACAGGCGGTAGCCGATTACAAGGAAAAATTCTCCAATCCGTACCGTGCTGCGGAGCAAGGATACATTGATGAAATTATTCTTCCAAGAAATACACGTTTCAAATTGATTCAGGCATTGGAAATGACTCAGAACAAGAGCCAGAGCAATCCTCCAAAGAAACACGGCAATATGCCACTGTAATGAAAGAATAAACATTTCAGTATAAGTCCTGAGCGGCTGCTGTTTTTGATTGTGACTGATAATTACATAGAAAATAGCGGCCGCTCATTTTTTTACTTACAAATCTGCATTATATTTTTATCTATAAATGCTTTTTTGTATTTTTGACAGCGTATAAATAAGTGAATTGAAATGAAGAAAGTTTTATTGTGTGCAGCTTTTATGAGTTGTCTATTCTCTACGACACCGGTCGTAGCCCAGACACATGAGCCAGATGCAGTAGGATATGTCGTCCGTTTAGGTGAAGTGGCTCCAGATTTTGAAATGAAGTTGACCGATGATCAGACCGTCAGATTATCCGATTTGAGAGGAAAAATCGTGATGTTGCAGTTCACTGCCAGTTGGTGTGGTGTTTGCCGTAAAGAGATGCCTTTCATTGAAAAAGATATTTGGCAGAAGTACAAAGAGCATCCCTCTTTCGCTCTTTATGGTATTGACCGTGATGAACCGTTGGAGCGTGTGAAGAGTTTTGCAAGACAGACCAAAGTGACTTATCCTTTGGGGTTGGATCCAGGAGCAGACATCTTTGCTAAATATGCCGATCGCAAGGCGGGGATTACTCGTAATGTTTTGATAGACAAAGAAGGTAAGATTGTGATGATGACCCGCTTGTATAATGAAGACGAATTCTCTTCCCTTTGTAAAAAAATTGCTGAACTTTTGGAAGAGTAAGAATGGTAAAGAAAAGTATATTCAGCCTCTTGTTCCTGCTTATGGTGGGAATCTCTGTCTCTTCTCAGACGCGTAGAGAACCGCTTTTTGGTAAAGCATCCGCCAGCTATAACATCACTTCCAGTTCGTTGAAGGGAGCTTCTTTCTATTTGGTAAGTGGTCATGGTGGTCCTGATCCCGGGTGCATAGGAAAGTACAAGGGACATAATTTGCATGAAGATGAATATGCCTATGATATCATTCTTCGATTGGGCCGTGAACTGCTGAAACGAGGTGCGAAAGTGCATTTTATTATTCAAGATGCCAAAGATGGCATTCGTAATACGTATGTCTTGAATAATAGCAAGCGAGAAACTTGCATGGGAAAGAAGATACCCTTGAATCAGGTAGAGCGGTTACAGCAGCGCTGTAATGCGGTGAATCGTCTTTATCGTAAGGACCGCAGCAATTACAAGCGTGCTGTATTCATTCACGTGGACAGTCGCTCGCGTAGCAAGCAGACTGACGTGTTCTTTTACCATGCTCCCAAGAGTACGTTGGGAAAACGCCTGGTGACGGAGGTACAAGGTACTTTTCGTTCCAAGTATCAGAAATTCCAGCCTAACAGAGGATTTGACGGTACGGTAAGTGAACGAAATCTTTTCGTCTTGAGGAACACCACTCCTGTGGCCATCTTTCTTGAGCTGGGGAATATTCAAAATGCTCAAGACCAGAAACGCCTGGTGATACCAGACAACCGTCAGGCTTTAGCCAATTGGATTACTGAAGCGATAGTGGCAGACTATAAGGTATCAAAGGGTTCCTTTAGACCTTCCAAGAAGAAGTAAACGGACAAAAGGAAAAATATCGTTTTGTGTAAAGGTATTTATTCAATAAAGGCTGGATTCCATTGTAAAAAGTGGAGTCCAGCCTTTATTAGGTAAAAAAGATAGAAAACCGCAATTATTTTATGGTCAATGCTTTACGGATATTCTCTATGATTTCAGGATTTGTCAGATTTTTCTTTCCTCCCAAGAGGTAAGAAAAATGGTCGGCAGAAATTTCTTCAGGATCAATGATGTAATTCGTATTGTTTCCAACTTTTTGCTTGAACTGTTCAGCTACCTTCTCCAGTGGAATGACTATTGTCTGTCCGTCATGCATTACAGGGAGCATATCTTCATTCAAGGGGATAAATCCGACTGAAAGGTAATCACTGAGCTGTCCTTCTGTAAAAGGTTTCTGGGTATAAATAATCTGTACACATTTCGTGTCAGTTCCTTCTAAGTTGAATATCGTGTAGCTGTCTCTGCGTTCGATGTCTGGATTAGAAATGCGTCGAGCCACTAAATCTGTCGGCAGTATGAATTCTTTGTCCATTACGTGGAAGTCTATAGTAGCATAAACAGCCTTTTTAAAGCCTATGTTTTTTCTTGAAAGCACATGAAACAGTTCATGACTCAATAAAAAAATCATCTGTTCGTCTGAAGCTGCTTTTATGCATGACTCTCCGATGGCTATCCAATTTCTGCGTGTATAAGCCATGGTGTTGAATTCTTCATTCATCGTTGTTTTCAGCAGGATGATTTCTTCTGGATAATCAAGGGAAAGTTTCAGTCGCTTGATGTTCGCCTTGATTTTTTTCATAGCCTTGTTGACTTTTTCCTTTTCCGTCTCACTCCAGTTCAGCACTTCATTCCTGGAAAGGCGTAGCCATTCCGATTTTCTGCTATTGATTTTATTAAGACGAATATCGATGTCAAACTGGTTTAATCCGTTGGAGAAATTGTCAATATCCGTAATGAGCATTTGTCCTTCTGCTTTAGTGGCAAATCGGTATGAGAGAGTGGACTGTTGCTTGTTTTGTGCATAGGCGGTGACGGCCATGAAGCAGAGTAAAATGGCACTTACAACATGTTTTATTTTCATAAGAATCGGATTTAAATGAATAAATGTCTGTTTTCGTTCTTGTAATTATGTAAAGATACGATTGTTTCTTTATAGAAGAAATTTTTTTTGCAAAAAAAAAATCATTCTGATGAAGCTTGTACGAATCTTCGCTTGTGAAGCCCAGTCGTTCGTAGCTTTCCATCAGAATGACTTTTCCATTATCTGAAACTTACTCTTTGTCTTTCAAAGCTTCAAAAATCAAGCCTTCCAATTCTTCGGCCAATTCAGGGTTGTCCTGGATGCACTGTTTTGCAGCATCGCGTCCCTGACCCAATTTGGTATCATTATAGCTGTACCATGAACCACTCTTCTTGATGATTCCCAAGTCGGCACCCAAATCGATGATTTCACCGCTACGAGAAATACCTTCGCCGAACATGATGTCAAATTCAGCTTTACGGAAAGGAGGAGCCACCTTATTCTTCACTACCTTCACGCGGGTCTGGTTACCGATTACCTCGTCACCATCCTTCAGCTGGGTAGCACGGCGGATATCCAGACGTACAGAAGCATAGAACTTCAACGCATTACCACCGGTAGTAGTTTCCGGGTTGCCGAACATCACTCCAATCTTTTCACGCAACTGGTTGATGAAGATACAAGTAGTATTGGTCTTGCTGATGGCAGAAGTCAGCTTACGCAAAGCTTGAGACATCAAACGAGCCTGTAAACCTACTCGGTTATCACCCATGTCACCTTCGATTTCTGCTTTTGGAGTCAAAGCGGCTACAGAGTCGATAACGATGATATCGATAGCCGAAGAACGGATCAGCTGTTCTGCGATTTCCAATGCCTGTTCACCGTTGTCAGGCTGAGAAATCAACAATTCATCCACATTTACTCCCAATTTAGCAGCATAGAAACGGTCGAAAGCATGTTCTGCATCGATGAAGGCAGCAATACCGCCCTGTTTCTGAGCCTCTGCGATAGCATGGATAGCCAAAGTAGTCTTACCAGAAGATTCCGGACCATAAATTTCAATGATACGGCCTTTAGGATAACCACCAACTCCCAAGGCAGCGTTCAGACCGATAGAACCGGTAGGAATCACTTCAACTTCTTGAACATGGTCATCGCCCATCTTCATGATAGAACCCTTACCGAAACTCTTTTCTATCTTATCCATGGCAGCCTGCAAGGCTTTCAATTTTTCACTATTGTTTGGTCTTGGAGCCACTTCTTCAGTGCCCTCAAATTCCAATTCGTCTTTTTTTGCCATATTATATGTTTTATTTCAATATTTGTGCAGCGTGATCTTTCGTCTTGATTTCTTTCGGAGAAATGACACGCTCAATTACACCTTCTTCATTAATAATAAAAGTAGTACGGAAAGTACCCATATACTTACGTCCGCACATGCTCTTTTCGCCCCATACACCGAATTCCTGTACCAACTTCATGTCCTTGTCGGCGATCAGCGGGAAAGGCAAGGCATTCTTTTCGATAAATCTCAAGTGCGACTTTTCATCTTGGATGCTGGCACCGATTACTTCATAACCCGCTTCGCGCAGCGCATCATAATTGTCGCGCAAATTGCAAGCCTCTGTTGTACATCCCGGAGTAGAATCTTTCGGATAGAAATACAGCACTACCTTTTTGCCTTTATAGTTACTCAGGCGGATTTCGTTTCCCTTCTCATCTGTTCCCAAGAAATCGGGAGCTTTATCACCTATATTCATGTTCTTTATAGCTTAAAATTATAGTAAGAATCAAGGACTATGAATTTGATTTCATGTCCTGTAGTTGTTTAAGTTTCGTATGCAAAGATAAGAAAATTTTCATAAGACAATGCAGTATTTGGTCTTTATAGGTTTTTTTATGATACAAGGATATTTTATCTCTTGTTCTACGCTTTTCAGTAGAAAGATTTACAGTATCTTTGCTTTTGGTTTAGACATAAATTGAATAGAAAATGAAAAAAACTTTTGTAAGTGCAGTAATGATGGCTGCTTTGTGTTTGACAGGTTGTGGTAATGCTGGAAAGACAGTAAACCTTATGGGTGAGTGGAAAATTGTTTCTGTAGAAGGAGAGGATGTCAATTCAAAAGAAGAACCTTACTTGGGATTCGATTTGAATGAAGGTCGCTTGTATGGAAATGCAGGTTGTAACCAAATCATGGCATCTGTAACCGTTGATACCGTAAAGCACGGTTTGACATTGTCTAAAGTTGGGGCAACTCGTAGAATGTGCCCAGATATGAAATTGGAGAATCACGTATTGGCTGCTTTGGAAAAAGTTGCCGGATATCAAGCAACAGCAGTCGGTGTAGAGCTGACAGATGCCAACGGCAATGTGCTATTCTCATTGGAAAAGAATGAACAGGCAGAATTGACAGTGAATGATTTGAATGGGGAATGGTTCATCACTACCGTAGAAGGCAAGAAAGTGGAAAAAGTAGAAAAGACTCCGTTCCTTGCTTTCAACGTAGCTGAAAGCACAGTACACGGAACAGGTGGTTGCAACGTTTTCAACGGTGGATACACTCAGGAAAAAGGCAAAGCCACTTCATTTGCATTCGGAAACTTGGCCTCTACAAGAATGGCTGGTCCGGGTATGGAACAGGAAGACGTTATTTTTGCAGCATTGGGTAAGGTTCGCAGTTTCGATAAAAAAGCTGAAAACACTATCGTTTTGTTGGACGAAAATCAGAAAGAAGTCGTTGTATTGACAAAAAATACAGGCAAGTCTTTGTCTGAATAATCCAGAATAAAATTTGTATCTTCTAAATATCAAGCCCTTCGGCTAATCCTTCTCCGCAAGAAGTAGGGTAGTCCGAAGGGCTTCCTTTTTTTATTCCTCTTCCTTTTTGCTGCTGACATACGTCGGTAACGCTGCTGACATACGTCGGTAATACTGCTGACATACGTCAGTAACACTACTGACATACGTCAGCAGCAAAAAAAATACCTTGCGGAGATCGTTAGGATTCTGCCGAAGACTTTTCAAACATTCCTCCAAACATCTTTCCAGACATCTTTTGAAAAAAATCAGCCCTTTCCATTCTTTTCTAAAATTCCGATAACTTTTGAGTCGATTTTTCTTTATTGTTCCTTATTATATATAAATAGGGCATCTCTTTTGGAATTCCTATGATCTTCAGCCTGCTCTCTGAATGGTTCTATATACTACTTTGGTATTTTTTAGCCTTTTAAAGTCCCGAAAAGCGTCATAGATACACTAAACTGACAGAAATAAGCTCTTAAAATCCCTTTTTGTCTGTAAAATGACAGCCAAACAGACAATCTGTCAGTTGGTGGCATGCAAAACCCCACTTTAGACCCGTGGCACACCGTTTGTCTTTCAGTAGGCGTAACAAACAAGTTACAGAATTAACAAAATAAGAAAATAATAAAAAAATATACAATTATGGGAAAAATTATTGGTATTGACTTAGGAACAACAAACTCATGTGTTTCTGTATTTGAAGGTAACGAACCGGTAGTAATCGCTAACAGCGAAGGTAAGCGTACTACTCCTTCTGTAGTAGGTTTCGTTGATGGTGGTGAACGTAAGATTGGTGATCCTGCAAAACGTCAGGCTATTACCAACCCAACACGTACAGTTTACTCAATCAAACGTTTCATGGGTGAAACTTATGATTTGGTTCAGAAAGAAATTTCACGCGTACCGTATCAAGTCGTTAAGGGTGACAACAACACTCCACGAGTAGACATTGACGGTCGTTTATATACTCCACAGGAAATCTCAGCAATGATTCTTCAGAAAATGAAGAAGACAGCTGAAGATTACTTGGGACAGGAAGTAACAGAAGCAGTCATCACAGTTCCTGCTTACTTCTCAGATTCACAGCGTCAGGCTACTAAGGAAGCTGGTCAGATTGCAGGTTTGGAAGTTAAACGTATCGTTAACGAACCTACAGCAGCTGCCTTGGCATACGGCGTTGACAAATCAAACAAAGACATGAAGGTTGCAGTATTCGACCTTGGTGGTGGTACATTCGATATCTCAATCCTTGAATTTGGTGGTGGCGTATTCGAAGTATTGTCAACAAACGGTGATACACACCTTGGTGGTGATGACTTTGACCAAGTAATCATTGACTGGTTGGTACAGGAATTCAAGAATGATGAAGGTGCAGACTTGACTCAGGATCCGATGGCTATGCAGCGTTTGAAAGAAGCAGCTGAAAAAGCTAAGATTGAATTGTCATCTTCTACTTCTACAGAAATCAACTTGCCTTACATCATGCCGGTAGGTGGTGTTCCAAAACACTTGGTTAAATCATTGAGCCGTGCTAAGTTTGAAGCTTTGGCACACGGTTTGATTCAGGCTTGTCTTGAACCATGTAAGAAAGCTATGAGCGATGCAGGTTTGGGTAACTCAGACATCGATGAAGTTATCTTGGTTGGTGGTTCTTCACGTATACCAGCAGTTCAGAAGTTGGTAGAAGACTTCTTCGGTAAAGTTCCTTCTAAGGGTGTTAACCCAGACGAAGTAGTTGCTGTAGGTGCTGCTGTTCAGGGTGCTGTTTTGACAGACGAAATCAAGGGTGTAGTTCTTTTGGACGTAACTCCATTGACAATGGGTATTGAAACATTGGGTGGTGTCATGACTAAGATGATTGATGCAAACACAACAATCCCTTGCAAGAAGACTGAAACATTCTCAACTGCTGCTGATAACCAGACAGAAGTTACTATTCATGTATTGCAGGGTGAACGCCCAATGGCTGCTCAGAACAAGTCAATCGGTCAGTTCAACTTGACAGGTATTGCTCCTGCTCGTCGTGGTGTTCCTCAGATTGAAGTATCTTTCGATATCGATGCTAACGGTATCTTGAAGGTTTCTGCTAAGGATAAGGCAACAGGTAAGGAACAGGCTATCCGTATTGAAGCTTCATCTGGCTTGAGCAAAGAAGAAATCGAAAAGATGAAAGCTGAAGCTGAAGCTAATGCAGAAGCAGATAAGAAAGAACGTGAAAAAATTGACAAATTGAACCAGGCTGACAGCTTGATCTTCTCTACAGAAAATCAGTTGAAAGAATTGGGTGACAAGTTGCCAGCTGACAAGAAGGCTCCTATCGAAGCAGCTCTTCAGAAATTGAAGGATGCTCACAAGGCTCAGGATTTGGCAGCAATCGATGCAGCAAGCGCTGAATTGCAGAGTGCATTCCAGGCAGCAAGTGCTGAAATGTATGCTCAGACTGGTGCACAGGGTGCTCAAGCTGGTCCTAATGCAGGTGCTCAGGGTGGTGCTCAGAACAACAACGGTAAAGAAGATGTTCAGGACGCTGACTTTGAGGAAGTGAAGTAAATTCGATAAAAATCGATAATTATACATAGATGAATAGCGTGTAGCTCAATAAGTTACACGCTATTTTTATTTTCACATTATTCTATTGTTTTGCTGAAATGTTATATTTTTATCTTATATTTGTACCATAATTGTACCGCGACAAAAAAGTGGATAAGGTGCAACAAAATGACATGATGTTAAATTAGGACAAAGAATAAGTGCTTGTATGCCAGCTGCTAAGTTTCAAATATTAAGAAAATGCCAAATCTGTGGAGAAGAGTTTCTTGCGAAGACTTTAGATTCATGGAATTGTTCGCCTCGATGTTCCAGAATAGCAAGTAAACGCAAAAAGGACGAGGAAGAAAGACAGAAACGTTTAGATGAAGTAGTCAAGAACTTACCCAAGGGACAAGACTTCATCAAGGTCTCCGAAGCCTACGCTTTATTTGGTATCAGTCGTGATACTTTATATAGGCTGATTCGTAAAGAAGCCATTACGCATATCAATTTAGGCACAAATCAAATTCGTGTAAGCAAGACAGAACTGATGAAACTCTATCCGCTTCGTCAGAAAGCATCGACTAAGAAGAAACCTGCAGCAAAACTCTATAGTCTGGAACCCAAAGACTGCTATACCATTGGTCAGGTAACAGAAAAGTACCGCATACACGACAGTACCGTGTATCACCATATTCGCAAATATTCCATTCCGACACGACAAATCGGAAATTACGTATACGTACCCAAGAAAGAAATTGATAATCTATATAAAGGAGTGAAGAAATGAAAAAAGCATTTGCAAATACCCGTGTAGCTGTCAAGCTCCGTAAGTCTGAGTATCGTGAAGAGTGGTATTTATATATCGAGTCCTATCCGGTATTTGTACCTGGAAAGAGCACTCCTCAAAGATTACGCGAATATTTAAATCGCACCATCACCACTCCGATATGGGACAAGAAACGTAATGCCCGTACAAGTAGTGATGGCAAGGTCTCTTATAAGCCCAAACGTGATTTGAATGGAGTCATTCAATGCAAATCTCAGTTGGATCAGGAAATGTGTATTTACGCTGATAAGATAAGAAACATTCGACAGACTGAATACGACAACGCTGCTTTATATAGTGATACTGATGCTGAACAGGCCGAACAAATGGAACGTTCTCGCAGCAATTTCATTGAATTCTTTGATCATGTACAACGTACCAGACATGCCCGCAGTTCGGATTCCATCATTGTAAATTGGAACAGAGTATATGAGTTGCTGAAAATCTTTGCGAAGGGTGACACTATTCTCTTTTCGCAAATAGATTTGAAACTCATGGAGTCATTCCGTTCATTTTTAATGACTGCTCCACAAGGTGGAAACAAGAGCGGTATCATTTCACAGAACACAGCAGCTACTTACTTTTCTATTTTTAAAGCAGCCTTAAAGCAGGCTTTTATTGAAGGCTACCTTACTGTTGATATTTCTGCAAAAGTTAAAGGTATTCAGGAACAAGAGAGCCGTAGAGAATATTTGACTATCGATGAACTGAATAGTCTGGCACAGGCCCCATGCGACCCGTTGTTAAAGCGTGCAGCACTATTCTCTGCACTGACAGGTATTCGTCATTGTGATATACAAAAGTTAAAGTGGTCTGAAATAGAAGAATTCAACGGTGGTTATCGATTGAACTTCACTCAGCAAAAGACAAAGGGTGTAGAATATATGCCTATATCTGAGCAGGCTATTGAGTTATGTGGAGATAGACAGGATGAAGACATGCTCGTGTTCGAAGGACTTCCGGATCCATCATGGATTAACCGTCCAGTGAAGAAATGGGTTGAAGCAGCAGGTATCAAAAAGCACATCACCTTCCATTGCTTCAGACACTCCTATGCCACACTTCAATTGGCAGGTGGAACAGATAACTATACAGTCAGCAAGATGTTAGGGCATACTAACGTGAAGACAACTCAGATATATGCGAAAATTGTGGATGCTAAAAAAGAAGAAGCAACAAAAGCCATTCAGTTGGATTTGAATAAAGCATAATAAAGAAGTGTTCTTATTAAAAGGTTTAAAGTTAGATTAATGAATTCGTTATGTTAGATATAAATAGAAAACAAACAGTTACATTGGATTGGTCTTATCCGCAAGAAATTGAGAATTTCAAATTTTCTCATTATGAAGACATGATGGGTATTTATATGATCACTCGCAAATTTGGTAATAATGAATCCATCATTTATGTAGGTAAAACCAAACGCCCCGTCGTAAGACGTCTTTATGAGCATGAATATAAAGATCTTTCTTGTTGGACCGAAAAAAGAGGAACAAAATATGTCCGTTTTGCAAAAGTGCATAAAGAAGGACTTGATGACGAGTTGCTATTGGATTGCGTTGAGAGTGCTATCATTCAATCATTAGTTGAAAATGGAGTTTATACTCTAACGAATAAAGACAAACTAAAGACTTGTACTGCGTATTACAAACTTCGTATAAAAAGTACTGGTTATCCGTTTATATTAGACCGTGAAATTGAATTCCTGCCTGATTCTTATTAATTGGAGAATCCTAGAAAACATCTATTTTCATAAGGCATACATTCAGATTTTATACTTCAGCTATCTGCATTTACATGTGGATGGCTTTATTATTTCTTATTGTTAGCTATAATGATTTATAATGATTGAATGATGATTCCAATCATCATCGAAAAAAATATATAATTATTTCAATCATTAGTACTATTGAAAATCAATAGGTTACAATGATGATAATGATGATTCTATAATGATAATTTTGATGATTCATTCCATCACGTA
>JAHHQU010000134.1 GCA_020026225.1 Phocaeicola sp.
ACTGCATGGGCTTATAACAAGAGCGAGACGGATGCCGAGTTCTTTGTGGCCAACGATCTTGAAAAGACCGAAATATTTATAGAAGATAACGGCGATGGCAGTTATACGGTTCGCGGTACCCTCCATGACAAGGATTTGAATAAGAAATTGAAATTTAAGTATGTGGATACCAAACCGGTTTATGTATTGGCAACCGGTTATTAGTGAAGTTTGAGTTGAAAAGTCGGGAAGGGGAAATCGGATATCTTTCGATTTCCCCTTCCTGTGTCTCTGGCGGTATTGTGAAAAATAATTGAGAAAGTACGCTTGTCGGATTCGGATTGCCGGAAAAAATTAAGCGTGTTTTATTTGTTTCTTGAGACGGGCGGGACTATCTTTGTAAACATTTTCTCGCGAAAACTTATTTTGTAAAATGATTTTTTTGAAAAGGTCGATAACTCGATTGTCAAAACCTATAAAAGACTGAAATTGCCGAATGAGGGAGGTTTTGAAAATAACGAGCGGATCTCGGAGAGAAAAATTGGAAACAGCCGAATACTTGTAAAATAAGGGCGATTTTTAGATTTTTGTGTGTGGAAAACAACCGTAAAGAGCATTCCGATGATGAGGATAGGATCGTGTCGGTGTGCGGGTGCGGTGAAGCTTGTCCGAAAGGAAGATTGAAAACTATGATTCGGGCGAATGTTTGGATGTATGGCTGTATGTATGAAACCGAAACGGGGATTCGAGAGGGAAAACAGATAAAAGAACAGAGATAACCCGGTGTTTTGATATAAAATAAACGACATGGAGATTTGTATGATTAATTTGGCGGTAATTCTGTTATTGAGCGAATTATTGGCCGGAGTAATGATTCCGCAGGTGTTGCTCATTGCATTCCGCAAGAAATTGTTCGATGAACCCGATGAACGCAAAATTCACAAAAGTGCCGTGCCTCGTTTGGGCGGACTGGTCTTTACTCCGGTGATTCTGTTTACGGTCGTTATTGTTTTGGGGTTCAATATTGTGCTGGGAACACCCGTGACCCTTTTGCACATGACTGATGATGTCACTCTTGAGATGATGTTCGAGTTCTGCGGACTGATTCTGCTCTATATTGTCGGAATGGGCGATGATCTGATCGGCGTTAAATATATGGCCAAATTTATTGTCCAGATTTTCTGTGGCATGTTGCTGGTGATGGGCGGTCTTTGTGTCGATAACCTGTATGGATTGTTTGGTATTTATGATTTGCCTGTGTGGCTGTCGTATGCTTTAACGGTTTTGGTGGTGGTCTTCTTTACCAATGCCGTTAATTTGATTGACGGCGTGGATGGTTTGGCTTCTGGCCTTAGTATCGGAGCAACGCTGTTTTACGGGTGTATCTTCGTGGCGTTGGGCAATCTGATGTATGCCGCAACCGCAATTGCCACGTTGGGTGTCGTGATTCCGTTTTATTATTACAATGTATTCGGGAATCCGGAGCGCGGGCGCAAGATCTTCATGGGCGATACGGGCAGTTTGACGCTCGGCTTTATTTTGACATTCCTCAGCATTCGATTATTGAACGGGATCGACAATCAGGATCCGCAATTGCCCAATACGTTCGTGCTGGCGTTTGCTCCGATGATGATTCCGTGTTTTGATGTCGTGCGTGTATTCTTCCG
>JAHHQU010000135.1 GCA_020026225.1 Phocaeicola sp.
AACTGTAACAGCATGGCCGTTTTTGCTGTAACAGTCTGCTCCGTTTTTACCAACTGATGGGAAACGAATATTCAGTAAATCTTCCTACACGTTTCTATTATCAGAAGAAATGGAACAGTGGTTGGATAAATGTCGTGAATCCTTTCCGCGCAACCATAGTATTGGGTACACCCGGTTCAGGAAAGTCGTATGCAGTGGTAAACAACTTCATCAAACAGCAGATTGAGAAGTCTTTTGCTATGTATATATACGATTATAAGTATCCGGATTTGTCGGAAATAGCTTATAATCACCTTCTTAAATATGCCGACCGTTACGAGGTGAAACCAACATTTTATGTAATCAACTTTGATGATCCAAGAAGAAGCCACCGGTGTAATCCTATCAATCCCAACTTTATGACTGATATATCTGATGCATATGAATCTGCCTATACCATCATGTTGAACCTTAACCGCAGCTGGATTCAGAAGCAGGGAGATTTCTTTGTTGAGTCGCCAATAATTCTGCTTGCAGCTATAATATGGTATTTGAAGATTTATGATAATGGCAGGTATTGTACATTCCCTCATGCCATAGAGTTTCTGAACCGCCCATACGCTCAGATATTTCCGATACTGACATCATATCCGGAACTGGAGAACTATCTTAGTCCGTTCATGGATGCATGGGAGTCCAATGCACAAGATCAGCTCCAGGGGCAGATTGCATCTGCTAAAATACCATTGTCAAGAATGATTTCTCCGGCACTTTATTGGGTAATGACAGGAGATGATTTTTCACTTGACATAAACAATCCGAAAGAGCCTAAAATCCTTGTGGTGGGAAACAATCCTGACCGACAGAATATCTATTCTGCAGCACTTGGTCTATATAACAGCAGAATAGTAAAATTGATAAACAAGAAGAAGCAATTGAAGTCGTCTGTTATCATTGACGAGTTACCTACAATCTATTTCAGAGGTCTTGATAATCTTATTGCTACAGCTCGAAGTAACAAGGTAGCAGTATGTTTGGGCTTTCAGGATTTCAGTCAGCTTACCCGTGACTATGGAGACAAGGAAAGCAAGGTTATTCAGAATACTGTTGGCAATATATTCAGTGGTCAGGTTGTCGGTGAAACAGCCAAAAATCTTTCTGAACGCTTCGGGAAAGTGTTGCAGAAACGCCAATCCATGACTATCAACCGCAATGATAAATCCACCTCAATATCTACACAAATGGACTCGCTTATCCCGGCAAGCAAGATTTCCAATCTTACTCAGGGTATGTTTGTGGGTGCAGTCAGTGATAACTTTGATGAACGAATTGAGCAGAAAATCTTCCATGCTGAAATTGTGGTAGATTCGGCCAAAGTTTCTGCTGAAATGAAAGCATATAAGAAAATTCCCGTCATTGCCGAGTTTACTGACAGTGACGGGAACGATATTCTTCGTGAGACTATTGAAAGCAACTACCGCAGAGTTAAGCAGGAGATTATTGCTTTGGTTGAGTCTGAGATTGAGCGGATTAAGAATGATCCGGAGTTGAGTAGGTTGCTTTGAATGGTAAAAACGGAGCAGACTGTTACAGCAAAAACGGCCATGCTGTTACAGTTC
>JAHHQU010000136.1 GCA_020026225.1 Phocaeicola sp.
TCTTTGCCGTGTTTACATTGGTTACCACAAAGCCATCAGCCATACTGCCCGTGATCTGGCTGTCATAACCTTCTTCCTGTACTTCGGCAATGGTGTACTGAATCTCTGCGCCCGTTGCATCGTACTTGTCCAGACCTGCAAAGGTGTGCTGCCACTTGTTGCCTTCATTCAGAACCTGGCTTGCAACCTCCTGATCGCCGTTCATCAGCTTAACGGTTACGCTGTTCTTTGCCGGGCCTACCCATTTCTTGGTTACACCCACAGACACCTTTCCGGTAATCGTATTAGTAATGGTAAAGCCCTGCGCTGCATCACCGGTTACCGTGGTCGTATAACCTTCCACCGGAGTCTCTGTAACCGTATACTTGATTTCATGGCCGTCATTGCTGTCATACTTTGCAAGATCCTTAAAGACATGCTCCCAGCCTGTTGCCTGGCTCAAGGTAACGGTTTCTTTCTGTACGTCATCTGCATGCAGAATCACTTCTACACTCTTTGCAGGCTGACCTACCCACTGCTTGGTCACAGGAATCGAAATCTTTGCCGTGTTTACATTGGTTACCACAAAGCCATCAGCCATACTGCCCGTGATCTGGCTGTCATAACCTTCTTCCTGTACTTCGGCAATGGTGTACTGAATCTCTGCGCCCGTTGCATCGTACTTGTCCAGACCTGCAAAGGTGTGCTGCCACTTGTTGCCTTCATTCAGAACCTGGCTTGCAACCTCCTGATCGCCGTTCATCAGCTTAACGGTTACGCTGTCTTTTTGGGGACCGAGCCATTCTTTTGTAACATGTACTGATGTTTTACGAGAGTTTCCCTCTCCGTTCCCTCCACCGTTCTGCGTTCTTTCTTCAACGGTTATTGTCGTTTCTTCAATATTGCTACCTGTAACTTTTACCGTATTCTCATACTCTGGCAAAGTATCATCTGTCATTTCAGCTACAAAATTTACATAATATCCTTTTCCATTTACATTCCCAAAATCGATTGAAAACCCGTCTGTTCTTTCTGTGATTTCAAATTCATCAGTCACATCCTTTCCATTGGTGTCTTCTCCGGTATTATGATCAAATTCTACTTCAATTATAGACACCGAGCCGGACTCCAGTTGCTGCCCCTTTCCTAAAATTTCGTTTAACTTCATATTATCTATTTTTTGCTGTGCATAATTCACTCGAATTGTCCAGTTTATCTTACCGTCGGCCTTGTTGATATTGCCCCATTTATCAAGAATTTCGTCCTTACTTGGTAAATCTTCATCACCTAGATAGTGTATACAGGAAATAAATGGAATTTGATTTTTGAGCATTTTGGCCAAATTCCAGAGTTGAAATTATACAAATTCACTTGCTATTGCTATACTGGATTGTGGCATGGAAGTGAGTGATACGGTCGAAATCCATCAATTTTATGATTGATTTACCCTGTTACGAGCATCCATATATTTCCAGTAGACAGCATTTAGCGGGGGCATGACTAAAACTTTATTAAGGAGATATTTGGGATGTGTAGAATTTGTAAGAAAAAGAGAGTGCTAAGCTTACTCTTGGCAATATT
>JAHHQU010000137.1 GCA_020026225.1 Phocaeicola sp.
ATAAAAGGCCGTTTGTCATACCACATGGGGAGACATTCGTTCTCGACCCTTATGACATTGGAAAACGGTGTGCCGATTGAAACTGTCAGCAGGATGCTGGGACATGCGGATATAGGTACAACCCAAGTATATGCCCGTGTGACTCCCAAAAAACTTTTTGAGGACATGGACAAATATATCGAGGCGACAAAAGACCTGAAACTGATTCTATAACTCTTAAAATATTTAAACAATGCGAAGTACATTTTCAATTCTCTATTATATTAACCGAGGCAAGGTCAAAGCTGACGGGACAACAGCCATCATGTGCCGTATCACGATTGACGGCAAGAGCAGTGTATTTACTACCGGATATTATTGCAATCCTGAATGCTGGAATACCAAAAACGGAACAGTAAAAGATGGCAGGACAAACGGTCTTCTTGCGGACCTACGGGCAAGGCTTGAAACTTCTTACATGAACCTGTTAAAGGAAACGGGTATGATAACTGCTGAAATGCTGAAAAACGAAATAACATGTGTAGGGACTGTTCCTGTAACTCTTTTGAAAACCGGAGAAGAAGAACGCGAAAGGTTGAGAATCCGTTCCGTAGCGATAAATTCTACCTCATCTTACCGTCAGTCCAAGTCTACTCAGGCATACCTGCACGAATTCCTCCTTTCTATGGGGAAGAATGACATAGCCTTTGAAGACATTACAGAAGATTTCGGTTGGGAATACAAACTATATCTGAAAGGCAAAGGTTGCGGTGCGAGTCACATCAACCATTGTCTTACATGGCTGAACAGACTGATATATATTGCCGTTGACAGGGAGATTCTCCGTTTCAACCCGCTTGCGGATGTTCCTTACGAGAAAAAGCCTACAGGCAAATTGAAACATATAAGCAGGGCTGAGTTACAAAGGATTATGGAACAGCCTATGCCGGAAAGATTGCAGGAACTTACCCGCAGGGCTTTCATATTTTCCTGCTTCACCGGATTGTCATACGTTGATGTGAAACGGCTTTATCCTTCACATATTGAAACGACTTTAGAGGGAAGAAAGTACATCCGTATTAACCGTAAGAAAACGGATGTGGAGTCATTCATACCTATTCATCCCATAGCTGAACAGATATTGGCCCTGTATAACACAACGGATGAAAGCAGACCCATATTCCCATTGCCTAAACGTGACATGTTATGGTACTGCATACATGAGATAGGTATCGTGGCCGGTATAAAGGAGAATTTGAGCTATCACGCCAGCAGGCATTCGTTCGGCACTTTGATGCTTTCTGCAGGTGTCCCGATAGAAAGTATAAGTAAAATGATGGGGCACACGAGTATTAAAACGACACAAGGATATGCCAAAGTAACCGATGATAAAATATCCGAGGACATGGACAAGCTGATGAAAAGAAGACAAGATCAAAAGGACAATCCCGGACAGTCGCCCGTTCCCTTTGCCGTCCATAGAAGTTAGTACAGACTCTATTGAAAGGGGAAAGGTCTAACGGCCATGCCGTTTCGGGCAGAATCTTCCTCTTTCAGAGCGTATTCAGCCCGAAAACCTT
>JAHHQU010000138.1 GCA_020026225.1 Phocaeicola sp.
ATTTCGCTAATCACCAAATTTACAAGCACTTACAATTCGTCGAACTCACGTTAAAATAATATGTGCACTTTTGCATATCAAAAGATAGTTAAACTTATAAACCTACGATAATGAAGGAATTGAAAGATGTACCGGTACTACTTATCACCGGATATTTAGGCAGTGGAAAAACCACACTTCTCAATCATATTCTCAATAACAAAGAAGGTATCAAATTCGCTGTCATTGTAAATGATATCGGCGAAGTCAACATTGATGCCGACCTTATCCAGCACGGTGGAATTGTCAACCAATCTAACGACAGCCTGGTAGCACTACAGAACGGTTGTATCTGCTGTACCTTACAGAACGATTTGATTGACCAGCTCTTTCAGCTCCTGAAAATGCAGTGCTTCGACTATATTGTCATCGAAGCCAGCGGTGTTTGCGACCCGCTTCCTATCGTTCAAACCATTTGTGCATTCCCTCAGATAGACGAAAGATACAATGCGTACGGACATCTTCGTCTGGATTGTGTGACTACGGTAGTCGACGCTTTACGCATGAAAGACGAATTCAACTGTGCAGACAAACTGAATCCACAGAATGTGGGTGAAGATGATATCGAAAACTTGTTGATCCAGCAGATTGAGTTCTGCAATCTGGTACTTTTGAACAAGGTTTCTGAAGTGGTGCCGGAAGATTTGACACGCATCAAGAACATCATCCGAGCTTTACAGCCAAAAGCAGATATCATTGAATGCGACTATGCAAAAGTTGATTTGAACCAATTGGTCAATTCAGACAGTTTCAGCTTCAATACGGTAGCCTCATCAGCCGGATGGTTGCAGGAAATCAGCAAACACGTGGAAGAAGAAGATCACCATCATGAACATGATGAAGAATGTCATTGCCACGAACATGGCGACGGACATTGCCATTGCGGACACCACCATCACCACAACGAAGACGGTGAAACAGAAGAATACGGTATCGGCACTTTCGTTTATTACCGCCGACATCCGTTCGACATGAATATCTTCAATGTCTTCGTTACTCAAGAATGGCCCAAAAACATCATTCGTGCCAAAGGATTGTGCTATTTCGATGATGAATTCGACATGTCCTACATCTTTGAACAGGCCGGTTCACAAAAACAGCTGACCCAATACGGCAGATGGTATGCTACGATGCCGAAAGCTGAATTGAAACAATTGCTGGAGGACGAACCGGGATTGGCCAAAGACTGGGACCCTAAATATGGCGACCGTATGCAGAAGATTGTATTCATCGGCCAGAAACTGAATAAAGAGGAACTGACTCGCCAGCTGGACGCATGTCTGGTGGATGAATAAGACACCCGAATAAAATACTATAAAGCCGCAAGTTTTACATCGGTAAGACTTGCGGCTTTTGTATACCCAGTAATCAACTCCTCTTTTCAGAATGTATATTCTATTTACATATCGTGTAAAGAATCATAAGTCAGCACAAATACCTTTCTGCATTTCCCGGATCAATGTAAAAAGTTGAGGGGATAATTTCAAAGATTTTATAACTTTGTGTA
>JAHHQU010000139.1 GCA_020026225.1 Phocaeicola sp.
GTACACATTTCTGTAAAAACACCTGCTTACCAAAATTTGGACTTTTCGTAAATCTCAGCACGATAGCGGAAGGTTGAAAGTGCCATACCACACCGTTCAGCAGCGGCAGTTCCTGTGATTTTTCCATTCTTCCATTGCTGATAGAGCGAATGAAAATTATCCGGCAGTGGTTTGGGTGGTCGCCCAAATCGAACACCTTTTGCTTTGGCTGCGGCGATTCCTTCTGCCTGCCGTTGGCGAATCGTTGTGCGTTCATTCTCAGCCACAAAAGAAAGCACTTGCAGCACAATATCACTCAGAAACGTACCCATCAAATCCTTTCCCCTTCGTGTATCCAGTAGCGGCATATCCAATACCACAATGTCGATCCGCTTTTCTTTAGTCAAAATTCTCCACTGTTCCAGAATTTCATCGTAATTTCTTCCGAGACGATCAATGCTCTTGATATAGAGCAGATCGTCTTTTCTTAATTTACGCAGAAGCTTTTTATACTGAGGACGGTTGAAATCTTTTCCCGATTGCTTATCTAAAAAAATGTTTTTCTCTAAAACACCAACTTCGCCTAACGCAATCAGCTGGCGATCTTCATTTTGTTCTTTTGTGCTGACACGTACATAACCATATATATTCATTGTTTGATCCTCCTCGATAGGCGTTCATCCTTTCGGGCTTGTAACTATTATTTCCGTAAATTTTAACCTGACGTGTGTTATATCATCTTCAAAAAAAGCGGTCAAAATATCGAGTACAGACCCGGTATTTTGACCGCAAAATCGACTTTATTTATGCAGTTGCATTCTTCCTGTCAGCTGCCTGAAACCCATGCTGTTTTGCATATTCTCTGGCGGCAGCCAAACGTTCCTCGCTGTAAGGTGGTACCAGTCGGATAGAAAGCCGTGACTTATCCATCACATAAGTCACACCACCTTCTGTTGTACTTTTTTCCAGTTTGCACAGATGGGGGTACTTTTGACTGAACGCTGCCAGTCTGCGTTTCAAATCGGCATTAAAGGTATAAATGCTGGCTTCCAGTTCGCCCTCATTGTAGTTGATGATCGTCTCTTTCTCATATTTTGTCAGTTTCATTAGGCAATGTCCTCCTCATAGTCCGTAGTCATTTCAACGAGGCGGCAGTGATTTCTTGCGTTGAAATACTCCTCCATCTGAGAGCGGATATAAAAATAAAAGGCTTGGTAATTGCTCTCAGAGATCTCATGATCGATTTTCTGCGTTAGTCTCAAGAGTTTTTGCTTGCTGGTCCGATCAACAGCCAATGCAGTAAGCCACTTCAGCCGAGTGACCGTGTTGTGGTGGTTGGTACAACCATAGGCATACAGTACCTTTCGTTCTTCTAATGACAATTTCATTTTGAATTACCTCCATTTCATTTGATCGATTGCCGGTCTACCTGTATCCGTTCCTGTCCGAGTTTTTCTCCAACGTATTGTCCTCTTTGGTGCGCTCTTATCATGGCGAACACTTCCCCGGAGGTCATATCGCTTACAGCCGGTCATTCTGTTTTCAAGGTTCGATGTCTTGGTGACA
>JAHHQU010000140.1 GCA_020026225.1 Phocaeicola sp.
TGATATGACCCCCAAAAGTTGGACGGTTTAACATTATATTAGGAGGCGGACTTCGATTGGAATAGGGCTCGGTATTGTACCGGGCTCTTTCCATTCAGCCTCAGTTTGATCCTGTCATTGTTGTAGTAGCGTATATACTTAACCAGTTCCTTTGAGAACTGTTCAACGCTGTCCCACTCCTGCAAATATAGCAATTCATTCTTCAAAAGTCCGAAGAAGTTCTCCATCATGGCATTGTCCAGGCAGTTGCCCTTACGTGACATGCTTTGCACGATATTCCTGTCTTTCAATGCCTTCTGGTATCTCTGATGCTGATAGTGCCATCCTTGATCAGAGTGTAGTATGAGTCCTTCCGGTATATCAGTTTTCTTGAACGCTTTATCCAGCATCTTCATTGCCATTTCCAGGTCCGGACGATATGATATTGTGTAAGATATTATCTCCCCATTGAACATATCCAGGACGGGAGAAAGATATATCTTCCTGTCCTTTATCTTGACTTCAGTCACGTCAGTTGCCCATTTCTGGTTAGGTGCAGTTGCCGTGAAGTCTCTGTCAATGACATTGGGCGCAACCGTTCCGATCTCACCTTTATATGACTTGTACTTTGCCGTCTTTCGCTTGCCATATAGGTTCATCTCTACCATAAGTTTCTGTACGGTCTTGTGGTTAAGGTGCATACCGTCATTACGCAGCTGAGCAGTTATTCTTCGATAGCCATAACGTCCTCTGTGACGATCATATATCTCTCGGATTGCGGTTCTTGCATCATTGTAGCCGTCAGGTTCTAACATCCTTTTCGTATGGTAGTAGAATGTGGATCTGGCCATCCCTGTCTTCTCCAGAAGAATCTCGAGATCATGCTCCTGCCTTAGTTCTTGGATGGCTTCCGCCCAATCTCTTTGAGACGGGCGTCTCTTGCTTCTACTAAGGCTTTCACTTTTTTTAGCAGAGCATTCTCAGCCCTCAGGCACTCATTCTCGTATCTGAGACGTTCCAGCTCTGTCATTTCTTCCGGTTTCTTTTTCCTTGATCTTCCCATGGCATTCTTTGGTGGGCGGCCTCTTGGCCTGGTGATAGCTAAAGCGTCATAGCCTTGAGTCCTGGCGACTTTTAGCCATACCTTGATTTGACTGGCACTTGCATTATACTTCAACGAAGCATTCAGCAAAGTTATATTATTTTCTTCAACATCACGAACGACTTCAAGCTTGAAGGCATAATCAGCCCTTACATTTTGCTTTTTCAACAATCCCGTTGGACCTTCTGAACGGTATCGTGTCCATAAATATCCAAGAAGCTCCCCGCTAATCCCAAAGCGGCGCTCAATATAATTTCGGCTAAAGCCATTCTCTAGCATATGCATATATTTTAGCCGTTCTGCATAGCCATGTTTCCTGTACTTTTTAGACATAACAAAACCCCGAAAGTTTTTTGTCTAACTTTCGGGGTGCATGTCACATTTGTTGTCCCGATTTCTTTTTGTTATCAAATGATGTGTTTCATTTGACTTTC
>JAHHQU010000141.1 GCA_020026225.1 Phocaeicola sp.
GATGCCTTATCAACTCCGCAAGGAACAGGCCAAGGCCGTGGAAGATACAAAAGCCTATTTCCAAAGCCACGAAAATGGGGAATACTTGTGGAACGCAAAACCCAGATTTGGCAAAACACTTTCTGTGTATGACTTCTGCAAGCAAATCAATGCTGACAAAGTTTTAATTGTCACCAACCGTCCCGCCATTGCAAACAGCTGGTATTCAGATTACGTCCAGTTTTTAGGCAAGGAATCTGGCTATCAGTTTGTGAGCCATGTAGAAGCGCTGGCGGGAAAGCCCTATGTGATGACCGAGCAGGAATATATAAATAATTTACTGCGTGATAGTAGTCAATATAAGCGGATCGAATTTGTCAGCTTACAAGACTTGAAGGGTTCCATTTACTTTGGCGGTGAATTTGATAAGTTGGAAGCGGTTGCGCATCTCAACTGGGATCTGCTTGTCATAGATGAAGCCCATGAGGGTGTAGATACCTATAAGACCGATGTAGCTTTTGAGCATATCAAGCGAAAATTCACTCTGCATTTGTCCGGTACTCCGTTTAAGGCACTCGCTAACGATAAATTTGACCGTAAAGCGATTTTTAACTGGACTTATGCAGATGAACAGCGGGCCAAACGGGATTGGAACGGAGAACCGGGCGATCAGAATCCTTATCAGAATCTTCCAAGGCTGAATCTGTTCACCTATCAGATGTCTGAAATCATCAAGAATGAATTATCGCAGGGCGTTGAGGTCAATGGAGAAACGGAAGAATACGCCTTTGACCTGAATATCTTTTTTGAAACAGACAGCAAAGGCCGTTTTGTTCACGAACGCTCTGTGGACAAGTTTCTGGATGCACTGACTACACAGCCGAAATTCCCGTTTTCCACGGATGCTCTCCGCAAAGAATTGAAGCATACCTTCTGGCTGCTCAATCGTGTAGACAGTGCCAAAGCTCTGGCAAAAAAGCTGGAAGATCATCCCGTTTTCAAGGAGTACAAAATTATCCTTGCAGCTGGCGATGGTCGATTGAATGAGGAAGAAGAAACTGCAAAATCCTTTGATAAGGTTGTTGATGCCATCCAAAAGTATGATAAGACCATTACACTGTCCGTTGGCCAGTTGACCACAGGCGTTACCATCCCAGAATGGTCAGCCGTTTTGATGCTCAGCAACATTAAAAGTCCGGCACTCTATATGCAGGCGGCTTTCCGTTCGCAAAATCCGTGTCTGTACTCGCAAAACGGTGAGTTCTATCGAAAAGAAAATGCTTATGTGTTTGACTTTGACCCAGCAAGAACGCTGATTATTTTTGAAGAGTTTGCGAACGATCTCTGCCAAGATACAGCAGACGGTAAGGGCGATGTGGGAAAACGCAAGGAAAATATCAAACGGCTGCTGAACTTCTTCCCGGTCATTGGTGAAGACGATCAGGGCGAAATGGTTGAACTGGATGCAGAAAAAGTTTTGTCCATTCCTCGCAAGATCAAATCTCAGGAAGTAGTTAAACGTGG
>JAHHQU010000142.1 GCA_020026225.1 Phocaeicola sp.
TGATAATAAGTGATTTATACTTGATTCGGCGTATGAAAAATCACTTTGATGCAGCCGGGGAAGTGGACTTGATGTTATTTTTTATGGTTCTAAAAGCGAAGATACTAAAATAATTCCAATTGTTGAGGCATTTCGGGCTTTGTCTGCTCGATTTTACCCCAGAAATTTCGGATATCGCTGTATTGTTTGTCGGTAACGCTCAATATACTGGTATATCCCGATGGAGGCATGTTGCGACGGACTCGCATAATGTGTACTTTCATATTTTCTTTGGAAGGACAATGACGTACATAAACAGAAAACTGCATCATTGTAAATCCGTCTTTAACCAAGGCTTTACGAAACTGAGCCGCATTGCGTCGTTCCTTTTTGGTATTGGTCGGCAAATCAAAAAATACGAACAGCCACATGATTCGGTAAGCATTTAAACGGTTCTCGGACATTTATTCGAGTTTTGGATAGTTGATCTTTTTTTCGATTCCCATAAAACATTTTGCAAGAGAGGCGGAAGTGATGCTAAGGCCTACATCTAAAGGACGTTGCGTTTTCAGAAACCGGGTGTCCATAAATAACAAATGAAGCAGTTCTCCTTTGACTTCTTTGTCGAGTTTCGTGACGCCTTGCTGGTGTAATTTATATACGAGTTCATCGACATAAGGACGATAGCCTTCCATAATGTCATCTGCCAGCGGAAAAGCATTGTATCGGTTGCGGTGGAATATGCCGAATTGGGGAAACAGTCCCGATCCCATCAATGCACGAGCGACAGCTGCACGGAGAATGGTGTAGCCGTAATTGAGGAGGTTGTTGGGAGCGGATCCGTCCCGATTGCGACAAAAGTCTGCCCCGAACAATTCGTTCCAATAGATTTTGGCGGCTATTCCTTCCCGATTGTCCGTGTCACCACTTTTGACATTTGAGTAGTAGGGCTTTAGTTTGTCTCCGTCTTTACCTAATTTAGTGAGCAGGGCGGCCTGATTGCGGATTTTGGCTTCGACAACTTGTCGCCATAATCCTTTTTTCAAAGGTTCGCTTGCTTCGATTTGCGCACGGAAACTCTCTCCCTGTGTGGTGTTCGAATCCAAATTCATCAGCATGGCATTGGGCATTCGATTATCGCCACACAGGATCACTGCAACATTATTGTCGGAAAGCGCATTGAGCAAGGGTAGGGTTATGGAGGATTGCTGGTGATCCAGAATCACATAACCAATGTCCTCGATCGGAATGCTCTTTTTCATGTCGGGAGCCTCACGGGTATGGATGATCATTTGGTTGTCTTTAAGGCTCAGACAGTACGGTGTCGAGAAGTATAGCGCGCGTTTCAGCATCAGAGTACGTGTTTGAAGGT
>JAHHQU010000014.1 GCA_020026225.1 Phocaeicola sp.
TCCACCACAAAACGCAAATATCATCGGGCCTCCACCATGTCCAAGGCGGAAATCGTCAGCAGTGCTACCCACATAGGTCAGCAGCATTACTGACATACGTCAGCAGATAAACTTGTCAAGGTTTTAAGATATAACAAAGAATCAAACTTGCAAATCGTACAGGCCTTTATCGTTAGCAAAAAGATATTTCTAAATATAATCTTTTTACTCCCTCTTAAAAATTACATCTATAATTTACTGTTCAGATATTGCTCGTTCCCAGTTCTTCCATTTTGTTTAGCAGGACAAAGTCGGAATGAGAATGTCCTTTTTTGAGCAGGGATTAGATAAGGTTGGTGTGGATATGCTCCCCAGCTAGTGTCACCTCCCACTCCCATCTGTTTCCAATCGATATTCCATGTTATCATATCTTTGAATTGTATGTCCGATTGATGTCGTTGAGACTTTCTAATGCCAGGCTCGTCCAAATCTTCTGTTGGAAACATATATGCACTTGAACTAATATAAGGTTCTCCAATAGCCATAATACCTATTCCATTTTTATCTGTAAGACTCATCCATCTGACATCCGTTTTATTTCCATTTTCCTGTGGACGATCATAGCTGAAATATTGTTCGGCTACACTACCTTTATATAATCCTACATAGGCTGATGTATTTCTATCTATATAATTTTCATGAGGACCTCTTCCTAACCATTCCATTTGGTCATATTGTTTGTTTAATGTAATACTAACTCCTAAACGAGGCATAAAAGGAAGAGTATCATTAGCAGGTATAAAAGTACAGTTAATATCTACATATCCTTTATTGTTAAATAAATATTTAATTATAAAATCAGATTCAGAAACAGGAAGTTTATAGTGAGAAATTACCTCATACTCAGTTTTACTTATTGAATGGTATTTCAATTCTTTTAATTGTGCTTTAGTACCAGCTTCTCTCCAAATGCGTAAAGTCCTATTCATTCTATTTCCCATATCATTATCGGTAACAGGGCGCCAAAAATTAGGTCTTAAAGGCTCTTTAATAAACTCAGCAGAACCTTGTCTAAAAGAGCATAATGCTCCTGTTTGTTTTTGGAAACAAATGTAGATATCTCCAGTTTTTAGTTCTAAAGTAGATTCATTTTCTGAACTAGTTATTTTATCAGAAGATTGTTCAAAAGTATAATATTTAAAAAACGGTAATTTATGTTGGGCACTGGCAACTATTGTTCCTGCTTTTAAAAGGTTGGCACTTGACTTTTGCTTTGCATAAAAGTTTATAAAATATTCTACTCCAGCTTTAGGTATTATATCCGGAAAGTTTGTATGAAAAATTAATTTATTTTGAGGAGCAACATTTACATTGTCAATACTCCCTTCAGCAATAAATTCTCCATTACCTTCTAGACGCCAAGAAAAATCAAAATCATTTAAATTGGTAAAAAAGAACTTATTAGTAAGTTCTACAAGTCCTGAATGATAGTCACAAAGATTAAAAGCTATATTTTGATAGACTTTTTTTACTTCATATGCGTGAGGCTTTAAAGTTCTGTCTGCAGCTACTAATCCATTCATACAGAAATTAGCAGTACTTACAGTGCCTTTAGGTGCAAGGTCACCGCCATAGGCCCAATACTTCTTTCCATCAGCCGTTTTAGCAGCTAATCCTTGATCTACCCAATCCCAAATATGTCCTCCTTGTAACGAAGGATATTTTTCGATGATATCCCAATAATCTTGTAAATTACCTACACTATTACCCATAGCATGTGCATATTCACAAAGAATAAGCGGTTTATCTGGCAAATATAGAACATGATTTAGAAGTACATCCAATTTTTTGTACATTGGGCAATATACATCTGTATTTGGTCCTTTGATACCATCTTCTGAATGCACAGGACGCTGGGAGCGATCATGATCGTGAATCCACTTATAAGTAGTAGCAAAGTTACATCCTTCTCCTGTTTCATTACCAAGAGACCACATGATAATACACGCATTATTTTTGTCACGTTCAAACATTCTTTCCGTTCGATCAATAAATGCTTTTTCCCATTCCGGTTGATTGGCAAGACATTCGTTTAAATCATATCCCATCCCATGACTTTCTATGTTTGCTTCATCTACCACATACATACCATATTTATCACATAATTCATACCAACGAGGATCATTAGGATAATGTGAAGTTCGTACACAATTTATGTTAAGTTCCTTCATTAATTTGATATCTTGTATCATCGAAGCTTCATCTATTACATGTCCATTATGTTGATCATGTTCATGACGATTAACCCCTTTTATATAAATAGGTTTTCCATTAAAAAGTAACTGTGCATGTTTGATTTCAGATTTCCGAAAGCCTATATTACGTACAATATATTGTGACTGATTTCCTTTGCTTTGAAGAGTTATAACCATTTGATATAGATTGGGCTTTTCTGCGCTCCATAACAAAGGAGTTTTGATATGTTTTTTAAAATGCAATTCTGGATCTCCAGTGTTCCATTTCTTTAGCTCTTTATAAATACATTTTTGTTCTTTATCGAACAATTCAATGCCAATCTTTGCATTTTTGATTTTTTTTCCTTTAGCGCTGCCTAATTCTACATATAAATTGAAATCTGCATCTTTATATTCATTATCTAATTCAGTAACGACTTCAAAATCTCGTATATGCGTTTCAGGTCTTGCATAAATATACACATCACGCTGTATACCGGCAAAACGCCAATAGTCCTGATCTTCCAAATAATAACCATCGCTAAATTTGAAGACTTGAACTGCGATTTCATTTTCTCCAGATTTTACATATCGAGTAATATCAAATTCAGAAGGTGTTTTTGAATCTTGTGAATATCCAACTTTCTCTCCATTAATCCAAACATAAAAAGCAGATGCTACACCACCAAAATATAAGATTATTTGTTGTCCCTTCCATGTTGACGGTATATTAAAAATACGTTTATATGAACCTACAGGACTATTTTCAACAGCGATAAGAGGAGGGTCCTTTTTTATTCCATATCCACTCCCTATATAAAAAGGATAACCGAATCCTTCCATTTCCCAATTAGCAGGAACTTTAATTTCATCCCATCCAACAAGATCAAACCCTTTGCGATAAAAATCCATGGGACGTTTATCATACCGTGAAACAAACTTGAAAGCCCATTTGCCATTGAGTGTTTTAAAAAATGGAGAATTATCTCGAATTCCTTTAATAGCCATATCTCTGTTAGGATATGCCATGAAATGGGCTGCAGAGGGCAGCCTATTTATATGTAATACATCAAAATTTTCCCAATCATTATCTGAATGTGGGTATTTGTTACGACAAGGGAGCTGTGCAATATTATCCTGCTGTTCTTGTAATTTTTCCATAGGTATTCCTTCATATTGTGCCCATAAAAAAGTAGGAAAGGACAAGATAGCAGCAATCATTATATATTTAAGTTTCATAGCTATAATTTTATTTATTCAACAACATTTTGATTATTACAGCAGAGGACCATCCAAAATTAGGACAGTTGAGAGTTTCTCCGGTCAGTGGATTGTAATTTTCGTGTATTGGTCCATCACTAGTAAGTCCCTGTGCATTATTGATAAATTTCTCTGTAAGATAATCGGCTTCCTGGTTAAAGCCATAATTACGCAAACCGACTATTCCAAAGTAAACTTGATCTACCCATACAGGGCCTCTCCAATATCCTCTTGTGGGACGTAGTCTTGGGTTACTGATATCAAGGGTCCCTAAAGGCAATGTAGAATTAAATTTCAAAGGATCCATCATTTTTTCCTTTACTAATTGTGCCTGTTCTTGAGTAGCAATACCAGCCCATAGAGGCAACCAGCATTCTGCACCCATAACTTTAATGAACTCGCCAGTACTAATTCGGATATCATAGAAGAAACCGCTTTCAGGGTCAAACATTTTTTTCTGAACGAACTCTTTTACATATTCTGCTTCTTTGGTCAGTTTTTCTGCCAAGTCTTTTTGATCTAGTATAGTTGCCATTTCAGCCAATAATAACTTTTCTTTGTATAAAAAAGAATTTAAGCAGATATTTTCTTGATTCATAGACCATGCATTCTTTCCATTTTTAAGCATCTTGACATCATCAAATCGTACTCCATTATCCATACCGCTTTCCCATGCAGCAGCAATGACAGATCCATCAGTTGAGCCGTATTCACAGATGCCATTATGGTCATGGTCTCTGTCATTATACCACCATTGATGAAATTTATATATTTTATCAAACATCATAGCCAAAAATTCTTTGTCATGACATTCTTTATATACATTCATTGTTCCCCATGCAGACAAAGGAGGTTTGCTATCTCTCCAATTATTGCCTTTTTTATTGTAACCTATAAAATCAGGCAACATTCCATTGTCTGCTTGATAATCAAACAATGTAAGCATTTCTTCTTTTGCCATCTGGAGGTTGTATAAAGTATTTGCGGATGCTATTTTCCAAGAATCCCATGACCAAATTCCAAAAAATCCATTATAAGAAGGATAACTTCCACCATGTAGAATGTCACCTGCAGGTGAACGATAGTTAGTGTTTAATGTCATTAACGCTTTTACAGCAACTTTACGATATTTGTTATTTTTTAGGAATTTACTGTCAGAATTAAAAAGTGACGTAAGATATTTGTTCCATCGTTTAGTGTTTAAATTAAAATAGTCATCAATATTTAATGCTCTTAAATCTGTAATTTCTTTTTCTATATTTTCATTCTTTAAGGTTAGTGTTTGAGTATATTCTGAATGATATATTTCACCAGGCTTTAATGTAAAGTTCGTTTTCTCTATTATTTGAATGCTATCAGGGGATGTGATTTCAACTTTATCTGCAGTCGTAAAACGTAACATAATTTTTGACAAGTCTTTTAAATGAAGTATTGAAATGCTGTTCCCTTCTTTTTCTATTTTAGAATTTTTATTAAATATTCCTCCATTCCAAGATAAGGAAAAAGAAAGAGACTCAGGACTTACATTCTTAATAGTTGAACGTACAACAGCAGTTCTAGAAGTAGCAAAACATAGTTCTGTTTTGAAATTAAGTTGATTGTCACTAATTTCTTGAACTAGTAATCCTGGAAAATATTTTGCAGTTTGTAAATTACGTGCTAAATCATATTCTTCTCCATTAACATGAATAGTAGGATTGGCTAATGAAGTTGCCATCCAATATCCACGCATATTCATAGGTCCTATAAAAGCACCAGCATATTCATTACTCTCATTTATTGGTAATGCATATCCAGACCATGCACCTAAATCTGACAATACAGATTTATCATATACATCAGAAGTTGTTTGTGGAATATTCTTAACATTAATAAGATTATAAAAATCAGTTTGACAAGTCAGCAAATTTTCTTGATGCTGTATTATTGTTCCGTTATTACAAGCTGTTAGTAATCCAAAACTTACAATTGATAATGTAAGCTGTTTTAGTATCTTTTTCATAAATTTAGATTAGTATTATGTTAATAGATATGCTTTCTAATTATAGAAAGCATATCTATTTATGACAATAATTATTTACCAAAATTTGGATTCTGTTTCCAATCTGGATTCATCTCAAATTCTTGTCGAGGTATAGGGAATAATTTGTGTTTTGTAGGTATATAGTTTTCTGCAAACTTTTTATTATGTTCCTTTATTGCTCTTTGTTCAATTCCCCAACGAAGCAAATCATACCAACGTACACCTTCAAAAGCTAATTCACACGGACGTTCAACATTCTGAAGATGTTTTAATATTTCATCTTTTGACATAGAATCTTCTAATTTTGGAACGTTTACCCTTTGACGTACTTCATTAATATAATGTACGGCTTCTGTAGTTTTTCCACGATCATTAAGACATTCTGCATATAGTAGAAGAATATCTGCATATCGTATAATAGGGATATTAAAAGCACTAGCCCACCAATCAGAACTCAAGGATTTATCCCATGTAGCAAATTTTTTCCAGAAAATTTTATTTGAGTTATCTTTTTCTATATCCTTAAATTGCTGCCCTTCTCCTATATACCACATTTTAGTTCCAGGGTCATCAAAAAGGATTGTTCCATAAAGACGAGAGCTATATTTCCCATCTATAGTCTTATCTTTCTTTAGCAAGTCAAACAACCAGTCTGAAGGAAATGCTTCTTCATATCCTCCAATACTACCAGAGGACAAATGTTCTGCAATATTGTTATATTCGCGACGACCTCCACTACGATCTCCTGAATATTGAACTTCAAAGATAGATTCAGAATTGTTTTTATGAAGACCATCAAAATTATCTTCATAATTATCCACAAGTTTAAATCTGCCAATAATTTTTTCAAATTCTTTTTCAGCTTTAGCAATTTCGTGATTAAACATATATAATTTTCCTAAAATGGCTGCTGCTGCATAGCATGTCGCACGTCCACTTCCCGTTTGATCATATTTCTCGGGAAGTGTTTCTTGTATTTCGCTTAGTTCTGTTTTAATAAAATTTACAATTTCGCCATCTTTAGCTTGTTGAGGGAAAAAATCGTTCTCGTTTTGTTCTATTTGATGAGTGTATAATGGAATATGTTCACCAAAGTTTATATATAATCGAAAGTAATAATATGCTCGAAGAAATCTAGCTTCTGAAAGCGCACATTCTTTTAATTTCATTATAGCATCATCATTACCTTGAACATTAGGAATGTTATCAATACATTGATTAGCTACATTAATTCCACGATATAATTGTTTCCATTCTGTTCTTGTCGTTGAGTTACTTTGGTCATTCACAAAACTTGCAATGTTATCCCAAGATCCAACATCAGGACGAAATCTAGTTTCATCTGAGCGGTAATTGTCTATTACTATGTACCTTTCATATGAAGCAGCCCATTCTCCAGAAGCATGTAAAGCTCCATAAGCTCCAGTGAGGCCTTTCATTATATCTTCTTTGCTTTTCCAAAATTGATTTGGAGTATATTTATTAGGATTTCGTTCTTCATCGAGGAAAGAGCTATCACATCCAGAAAGCAAACATCCACCTATAATGGCTATTGATAATATATTAAAGATTTTCATAATATTAATATTTAATTGTTAAAAACCAAATTTAAGACCCAATGTATACGAAGGGCTCATCGGATATATACCATAGTCCACACCTAAATCACCCACTTTTGAACCTACAGCCACATCATATCCATCATATTTTGTGATTGTAAACAAACGTGTTGCACTGATATAGACACGTAAATTAGACAAACCTATTTGTTTGCATTGCTTTTTGGGAAGGTTATATCCTAATTGTAGATTATTGAGACGCAGATAATTTCCATTTTCAACATAACGATCAGATATACGATTATTTTTATTAGGATCTCCTTGTACAGCACGTGGAATATTTGTATGAATGTTTTCAGGAGTCCATGCATTTAAAGCATCTTTTCCATAATTGAAGACTTTATCCATGCGCTGTAATTGCATTTTTGAATAATTATAACGTTTTACTCCAAAGCTTCCATAAAAGTTGGCTGTTAAGTCAAAAGTTTTATAAGTAAGATTTATATTAAATGCCATTGCTATTTTAGGATTTCCACTCCCAACTTTTACTTTATCACTTTCATCAAGTAGGCCATCTCCATTCTGATCAATAAAGCGGATGTCACCTGGTTTGGCGGCAGGTTGTAATGGAATCCAATTCCCGTTGGCATCTTTTCTACCGTGTTGGCTGTTCCATTCGTTTACCTCTGCCTGTGATTGGAATATTCCAGCTGTTTGGGTAACCCAGAATTCTCCAATTTCGCCTCCTACATATGTACGTGCAGGACCATTAGTATATATATAATTAGGATTAGCCATATGCTTAAGTACACTCTTGTAATTTGATAGATTCATATCAAGGTCATATTTAAAATCTTTTCCAATATTACCATGATATATAGCTTGAAAATCAATACCAGTAGTACGAAGTTTTCCATCATTTACCCAAAGTGAGCCAAATCCAGTACAGAGGCTGATGCTTTTCTCTGAAAGCATATCTTTTGTATTCTTTATATAGCCTTCTAAAGAAAGTTCAAGTTTATTATTCCATAGTCCTAAATCAATACCAATATTTTGATAAACAGTTGTTTCCCATTTTATATTGCCTGAAGGGAGTTCCTTTATCGCATACCCTATATTATTAGAATGTCCATTCAGTGGGTAGTTTAATGTAGCGTCATCATAATTTAAGGATGGTATATATTTATATAAACCTATTGATTGGTTACCAAGGGCACCATAACTTACACGTAATTTAAAAGTTGATACTATATCTCTATATTTTTCCCAAAAGTTTTCTTTAGCGATATTCCAACCTAATGATGCAGATGGGAAAAATCCCCATTTATTTCCTTTTGCAAATCGTGAGGAGCCATCATAACGGAATGATGCCATGAATAAATATTTGTATTTATAATTATAATTGATTCGTGAAAAAACAGAACGTAAACCGCTACGGGTCTTTCGACCTCCTACAGAGAAATCTTTTTGTGCTTGTCCCATAAGATCCATATCATTGCTTTCAAATTGTCTGCCAGAAGCTTCAAGATTCTCGAATTTTGTCTCTTCTTGTGAAGCTCCTAATAAAACTTGTATGTTATGAGAGTCATTCTTAAAACCTTTACTATAATTTGCCGTTAATTCTATGATGTCATTTATTTCTTTTCCACGACTTTCTTCCAAAGATGCAATAGTGTTATGCTTCTGTACTCCAACTTCATACGTAGGCCAAAATTCCTTATAATTTTCCCAATAAATAGTTCTACCTGCATTAAGTTTGAGAATAAGGCCTTTTAAAGGTTCTGCTGAAATATAGCCAGATAAAGAAAGATAATCTTTACTTTTATTTCTACGTACTAAATTGCTAAAAGCTACTGGATTAGCAGCATCTGACATTCCCATTCCTGCTATAGCACCACCATAGCCTCCTTCGTTATTAGAATCATATACTGACACTAATGGTTCTATATTTGTTACTTGATACATACCAGGGAAACCAGTATTTACCTCTGGGGTAGATTTCCAATGTGTATATCCAAACGATTCACCTATTTTAAAACATCCACGTTTCATGTCAGAGTTAAGTCTAACTCCATATTTAGATTCATCTGTGCCTACAACAATTCCATCTCTTTGAGAATAGAATCCAGAAAATGCGACATTCATATTTTCCCCACTTGCAGTATAACCTACTGTATATTTTTGAGTTAATGCTCGACGATAATACTCTTTTTGCCAATCAGTATCGGCAAATTGTGAAGGGTCTTTTTCATATGCTGCTATATATGCAGGCCATTCATCAGGAGTATGTCCAGCATTGCTTAAGGCCATTTTTCTAACTTTGATAAACTCCTCGGCATTACATACTTCAAGACGCTTAGGACGATCGTCAAATCCTATATAAGAAGAGAAGCTGATTTTGGGAGCAGATTTACTTCCTCGATTTGTTTCTATAAGAATAACGCCTGCAGCCGCACGTGCTCCATAGATAGCTGCTGTTGCTGCATCTTTAAGAACAGACATGGACTTAATATCTTCAGGATTTAAATATGACATATCACCTGGTACGCCATCTATAATGACTAAAGGTGCATTAGTAGTTCCCCATGATGTGACACCACGGATTTGAAGTGTTGCAGATTCACCTGGAGCTCCACTTCCATAATTGACAGATAAGCCAGGTGCCATACCTTGAAGAGCAGTTTCTGCACTAGATGTTGGCAGTTTTGCCATTTTATCACCAGAAACGGTTGTAACAGAACCTGAAACATCTGACTTTTTTTGGGTCCCGTATCCAACTACCACCACTTCTTCAAGAGCTTGATTATCTTCTTCCATTTTAATGGTAATACTTTGTTTACCATTGACAGCAATCTCTCGTTTTATAAATCCAATATAAGAAATTACAATTGTACTTGTTTTGTTTACTTCTAAAGAAAAGATTCCGTCAAAGTCTGTAATTGTACCATTTCGTGTTCCTTTCTCTAAGATACTAGCTCCGATAATAGGTTCACCATTAGGGTCAATAACGACACCTTTTAGCTGAATGGATTGTGCCATTAATAAAAATGGAATCCCTAAGAATAGCAATAAAATAATTTGCCATTTACAGATGTTAGATTCTTTTTTCATAATATGTCTTAATTAAAAAGATTAGAGGTTTAACTACTGACAAACATAAAAAAGAATTCTAATAAAGTTGCGAATAAGAGTTTTATTATTATATACAAGAGTACATTTTATCTAATTTATTTATATACAATCATAACATTTTGTTACTGATTACCAATTATTTATTTACAACAGACATCTACATTGGAACTTTATGGGTTTGATAAGTTTTTTGAATGAAAAAAGTTTTTGTTTTAGATAGACTGAAGATAAGCCACCAAATCTTCTTCTGATTCTAATTTCAGTGATTTTCGTAATCTATATCGACTCATATTGATAGATTTGGGGCTGTTTCCTGTAAGAACTGCTATGTCTTTTGTAGAGATATCTACTCGTAATAAAGATGCCAAATGCACCTCTCCATGTGTAAGGTTAGGATGCTTTAGAGTCAATCGTTCTATAAACTCTTGACTTTTCTTTTCGATAAGATTAAGGATGCTATTGTTTGTCTTATTATTTGCTTGATTTTGTTTAATGAATGCATTTATACGTTTTAGTTGAGGTACAATATCCGTTTGGTTTAGTTTATAGCATTCCTTTATCTGGCCATAGATTTTATCTAGCAATTCGTTTCTAGTTTGCATGAAAATAGCCACATCTGTTGTTTCTTTCACACTATTATTCAACACTTGTTTAATGTTTATGATATCCAGTTCTTGTTGCTGTACTTTCAATTTGGCTATTTCATGTTCTGATTGTTCCAACTGATATTTAGCCTTCATCAGTTCCATCTTTTTGCGTCGTTTATATTTTTGGAAAATGAACAGGCAAATGACTATCAATAAGCATATCACAGTGATTGTTGCAATCAAATAGGTGTTCCATAATTTTATTTGATAGTGCAGTTCTTGCTGCTCTGCGTTTTTTTGTTGTTCCTGTAATTGCTTTTGGTTAATATTACGTTCTATGGCCCATAGTTTATTAACACTTTGCGTTTTATTTTTTAAGTTTGAAAGAGCAATCCTTTTTTCATATGCATTTTTATAATCACCTAACGCCTTATATACTTTTGAAGAATATTCATAATTATCACATATCAATCCTTTGGCATCTATAGAGGAAGCTATATTGTATGCTTCATTTAATATTTCTAATGCTTTGTCGTATTTATATGCATAGTAATACTGCATGCCCATATTATTAAGATTCTCAGATATGGACCACTTTGTATTTAGGTTTTTATTAATGATAATAGCTTCATTAATATAATTTAACTTTTCATTGAAGTCCCCTGGGTAAATACATAAATTATTAAGATTTGCTGCAATTTGTACTAAATTTTTCCGTTGACGATTGATCTTCAATGCTTTTTTTATGTATTTATCTGCTTCTAAAAAATCTCCTAAATATGCGTGTATAATACCACAGCAATTATAAGCAGACGCTAGAAGACTGGAATCATTATGATGTTGGAAGATTTCGGTTGCTTCTTTGTTTAATCGAATGGCTGTTGTATAATCAGACAGATAGCAGTAACATACACTCATGAGATTATTTACTTTGCCATATATTATAGCTCGCTTATTATTTTTCAGTAATTGTTGAATATCATAGAGGGTAATGATGCATCCTTCATAATCTCCCTGCATTCGTTGTGCCATGGCATACGAAAGTTGAAACTCTGCCTTTCTGTTAAGGTTAGTATCATGATAAGTCATTGCTTGGTCGCAAAGATGAATGATACGTAAAGGATTGTTGTAAAGTTCTTGTTTTACTTCTTGATACAGGCTATCAAGAATAGCATCGTTATTCTTGTTAGCAAAAAGAAAACTAGGCAGAAAAATGAAAAAGGATATAATGACAGTAAAATGTGATTTAAAAAGAGTTAACATATAAAATTAAATTTATAGTGCCTTATAGTCTTATAACAGCTAAAAATAATTCTCAATTTATTAAACATTGTATAGGATAAGATTATATAGTATTGATTTTCAACAATTTTGTTCCTTATTCTATATAAGCCCTATTATTTATTTCATGTAGTTCCCTAATTCCGCAAGGTTTGTTACAATAGAATAATCAAAACACAGAGTAATAACATATTTTTTGTTATATCTGAAACTCAACTTAGCATTGTGATAAAAATCAAACAATGCTTCACCATACATGGCTAAAATACAAATTAAATCCGAACAAACTACGTCTTTTGATGGAATATTGAAAATAATGAAACAATTTGATGCTCTGTTTGCCAACATAATTGATTCAAATTCAGGTTCACATACAAAGACTTGTGGAAAAAAATCTCCGTTTCCACGTGCGCGCACTCTTCCAGGTAATTAGTATATTAAAATTTTTCCACACCTTTTATCTGCCAATCTAAAGTTCAAGCCATGCAGTGCTGACACAACATTGTATACCATCAAGGAATTGACTACTGGTCATACAACCCATATCTGTGAGAATTCAGAAAGATTTATAGTTTTAATACTACAGACAAAAGCCAGCAAGCCACAAAAAAAGTCCCATCAATACAAACGTATCCATGGGACCATTATCTATAAGATGAATCCTATCAATCTACTTTCTTCACATCAATCCAATCCATCTGCACACGTTTACGAGAAGCCGTACCATATTCTCCACCTTCATAGGTATTGCGATACGATTCCAACTGAGTATCCAAGACCGAACGCAAACGTTTCATGATTTCAGGATATTGGGCAGACAAATCTTCTTTTTCACAAGGATCTTTCTGAATGTCATACAATTCATATCTTCCTTTTTCATAGAACAACTTGTACTGCTGCTCTATCACAGCTCCACTCTTCTGAACTGCAAAGACAAGCGGTTTCTTACGTGCCTCTTTGTATTTAAAGAAGCTCACCAAAGATTCACCGTCAATTTCATAAGGAGGTTTCTGCAAAGAAAGCAGTTCAACGAAAGTAGGAAGGTAATCAGATACAGAAGCGATGTGATCAGTACGTCCACTCTTGATTTTTCCATCCCAAACCACAAAGCCCGGTACACGGATTCCACCTTCATACAAGTCACGTTTCTTACCACGCAACTGACCGGCTGTACCAGGAGTTCTCAACTCCGGTCCGTTATCACTGCAGAAACAAAGAATCGTATTCTCATAAAGGCCTTCTTGCTTCAAGAAAGTAACCAAACGACCCACCTGCTCGTCCATCGCCGAGATACATCCGTAATAGTTTCTTTCCTTCAACGGATAATTAGCATACATCTTGGCATATTCAGGACTTGCTACACACGGCAGATGAGGAGTATGGAACCATACAACCGAGAAGAACGGACGAACCGCTTCCTTACTCTGTTTGATGAACGGCAGAACACGGTCCATGATCACACGGCTGTCATCCCCTTCCAAGTTTTCAGTTTCCTTTTCACCGTTGTGCTTCCAATAACTTGTACCATAAGCCACCCCTTCTTCACCGGCAGCCAGATGGTCCCAAAAACGACCATCACATTTAGCCGGACGCTTCATCGGATCGTAAGTAGGCACCTTTGATTCGGTTACAAATGATTCAATGTAACCATGTTCTCTCGGCAAGTTATACAAAGCTGTATTACCTGGTTTAGCACGATTGGCATCGTATTCAGTATGAGTCAAGGTACCCAAATGCCATTTGCCGAAATGACCGGTATAATAGCCACGCTGCTGCAACAACTCTGGCAATGTCACTTCTTCTGGACGCAAGATACCCGTATTGGCATGGAAAACTCCCGAGCGGAAAGGATTACGGCCTGTCAAAGCACAAGCACGAGTCGGAGATGAAACAGAACAGCCTGCATAGAAACGATCGAAAACCATGCCTTCACTGGCCAACTGGTCCAAGCAAGGGGTCTTGATTTCTGTGTTTCCGTTGAAGCCGACGTCTCCCCAACCCATATCATCAGTCATGATTAAAATAATGTTCGGCGACTCTTGTGCCATGGCTCCAGCTGCCACAAAGGGAAGCAAGCCCAAAATATTCTTTGTTCTCATAGAAATAAGTATATAAAATTTCAATTGAAGTGGCCTCCAAAAGCCACAGATTCAACAGGATACAACCGTATACAGCCAGTATGCAACCAACTGCATTACATCGCTCTATTCCCCTTAATCACCCTACAAAAATAGACAAATAAAATGAGAAAGGAAAGGGAGCAGACAAAAAACGAAATGATAGCCTTACAGATATGGTTCCAGCTTCTTCTTCAAATGTTCCAAGATTTCTGGATATCGGTCGTTCAAGATTTTCTCTTCCCGATAATCCTTGGGTAAATAGTGCAGACGGAACTTCTTGAGCTGTTTGTTATAGCGCAACTTCCAATGCTGTTCGTTGATTACGGCCGGTCCCTGCGGAGAATCCACAAAGACATAACGCGGCTGTGCCAACTTTTTCTTTCCTCCCATCAGCAAAATGAGAAATTCCTTTTGCCTGTACAGGTAAAAGGAAAGAAGTGAATAGAAACGCTTGCAGACAAGCACCTATCTTGACAAATATCTTTTTCATAGTATTCGTAATTGAATCTCTCCAACTATCCCGTCATTCCAGATTGCAGGCAACAAGGACAACAGGATATTACAAATGTACGACATATTACTATGAAACAAAAAAATAGGTCAGTGATTCTTTTCATCACTAACCTATTTTCGTAGATGCGGTATCCTTCACCTGCAATTATTTATTTAATGCCTGCAGCATACGCTTCAATACGACCGTAGCCGAAATTTCACGGTTGGCAGCTTCGGGAATAACCAAAGAAGTAGGTGCTTCAATCACCTCATCGGTGACAATCATATTTCTCCGGACCGGCAAACAATGCATGAAGAACGCATGGTCGGTCACAGCCATGTGAGCCTCATCCACCGTCCAATTCATATCCTTACTGAGCACCTTCCCATAATCCGCCGGACAGGTGACTCCCGGACAAGCCCAGTTCTTGGCATAAATGAAGTCGGCACCTTCAAAAGCCTTCAACTGATTGTATTCCACCTTGGCATTGCGGACAAACTTCGGATCCAACTCATACCCCTCTGGATGAGTAATAACAAAATCCACATTCGCCTCATTCATAAAATCTGCAAACGAGTTCGGAACAGCCTGCGGCAAAGCTTTAGGATGCGGAGCCCAAGTAAGAACAACCTTCGGACGTTCCTTCTTTTTATACTCTTCTATCGTTATCAAGTCGGCAAAAGCCTGCAACGGATGTCCCGTAGCCGCTTCCATAGAAAAGACCGGCTTGCCCGAATAACGAATAAACTGATTCAAAATCTTTTCGGTATAATCATCCTCACGACTTTCAAAGTGAGCAAAAGAACGTACTCCAATAAGATCACAATAAGAAGCCATTACCGGAATAGCCTCGAGCAAATGCTCACTCTTGTCGCCATCCATAACCACGCCACGCTCGGTCTCCAATTTCCAAGCCCCTTGATTCACGTCGAGTACAATCACATCCATGCCCAAGTTGCGAGCAGCCTTCTGTGTACTCAATCGCGTACGCAAGCTATTGTTAAAAAAAATCAGCAAACAAGTACGGTGTTTTCCCAGATGTTCATATTTATAACGATCTTTCTTTATTTCAAAGGCTTCTGCCAACGCTGTCTGCAGATTGCCCAAATCAAATACATTGGTAAATGTTCTCATGCGTCAGAATTTTTGATTATTACGATTCCCAAATATACAATTTATAGGAATAAAATCCGAATAAGCCCCCTTTTATTTGCATTTTAATTGAAATATGCCACCGTAACAGTATATTCATTCAATCTTTATCGAAAGTAGGACAAGAAAGCTCTTCCCCATTTCACCTTCTAAAATGCATCTTACAGATACAATTCACCCCAACAGCCACCATATTTTTCTCGGCATTTATGCGGATTTCTAACATTCTTTTTATATCTTTGAATAAATCCTTAACGGAAGCATATTACAAGAGACTCGCAACTAAACAAGAACTTATAGTATTAACCCTTAAAATTCAAGACTATGGCATCTAAAACTTATGGATCATTGGTAGAAGTTTTCCAAGGTAGCCTTTGGGAAGCCGAGTTAATAAAAGGCTTGTTGAATTCAGCCGGAGTAGAATCTATGATTAAAGACGTATCATCAATGTCTGCAATCACCTCACCTTATAGTGGAAACGTGCTTGTTTTGGTTAATAAGGAGGAAGAAGTATATGCTAGAAAGGTTGTAGCCGAAAGACAAGTATGAAACATCTCTTTGGGGCAGTTTATGCCATATTTTATCTTATTTCAATTTTACCGGCCGGTGCTCAAGATTTCAAATCAGCACATTGGTCAGCTTACGGTGTGAAATTTCAAGTTCCGGCCGACATTACCATAGAAGACGATTCTGAGGAAGGATACGTGTTGAGCAACGAACATTACTACATCAGTGTCCAGATTCTCGATGGAGAGCCTGTGCAAAAGGAGATGCTGAAGAATGAGTTACAGCACGTTGCAAACGACGACCAACTTACCCAACAAAGTCCCATTCTATCTTTTAATCTTCCTCATTTTTACGGTGTCCAATTGAGCGGACTTAGTCAAGAAGAGTATTCCCTCTATGCGTATCTGATGGCAAAGGATGAAAGCTGCGGCTTTTTCGTATCCATTATTTACCCTCAAAAAGAGGATCAGACTCCTACAACGATCCTCAAAAGTTTCCAGTTGGAAGACTAAAAAGAGACACCTCACATCCCATCCTTTTATTCAAGTCTAAGCAAACGGTATACAGATGTTTTTAGTAACTTAGAGGCAATTTTATAATATATATGTCTTATGAGTTTAAAGAAACAGTTGTTTTCACCACGAACAGGCTTGATTATCTGCCTCTTTTCACCATTTTTATTGAGTGCCGACTACCTGAAGGGCTGTACTTCAAGAGATAAGGAATCAGAAGGAGCCACCTACAGTTGTGTTACTGTCCCTCGCTCTATGGTCTTCTGCGGTGACACCATTGATTTGACCCGTTACGACCGCCATGAACGGATGGACCGCGAACTGATGGCTTTCAGTTACATGCACAGCACCTCTTTACAAACCATCAAACGAGCCAACCGATATTTCCCGATTATAGAACCGATACTAAAAGAGAATGGCATACCCGATGATTTCAAGTACCTGATGGCCATTGAGAGCGCCGCCAATCCGTTGGCACGTTCTGCAGTCGGTGCAGCTGGCTTATGGCAATTCATGCCAGTTACCGGCAAAGAATTCGGTCTGGAAGTCAATGATTTCGTCGACGAACGCTATCATGTAGAAAAGTCGACTGTAGCAGCCTGCAAATACTTGAAACAAGCCTACGGACGTTTCGGAGATTGGATAAGTGTAGCAGCATCCTACAATGCCGGACAAGGACGTATCAAGAAACAAAAAGAGAACCAATATACCAACGAAACACTCGATTTGTATCTCGTAGAAGAAACAGCCCGCTATGTATACCGAATTCTCGCAGTAAAGATGTTGTTCGCCAATCCACAGACATTCGGATTCAAACTGAAATCATCCGACTTGTATCCACCAATCCCATGCCGTACAGTCAAGGTAAAAGAGAATATCACCGACTTGGCTCGCTTTGCCAAAAGCCAGGGCATCTCGTATGCCATACTAAAAAGCATGAATCCTTGGTTAAGGTCCACTTCCTTGCATTGCAAGAAGGGAAAAGAATACACATTACTCATTCTCGACAAAAACAGCATGAACTACAATCCGCTGGTTATAATTCCACATGACAGGAGGTGGGTAATAGAATAATCTTCAAAAGCGACTTTAAGAATTGCTCCATAACAAAAAAGGGTGTGTCAATACTGACACACCCTTTTGAGTATCTAATAAACGATGTAAATTAGAGTTTAGGACCTTCACCCCACTGTGGAGCTTTCTTATCCTGCCATACACGTTCTGAGTTCAAGATATCACCAGAACCAACTGTATAACCCTGATCTGCATAAGACTGTTTCAAGATGTCATACATCAAATCTGTTGGTGATGGAGCAGACATTGCCATACGACGTGGAATCTTGTTCACGCCCAAGCCATTTGCTGCATAGTCAGTACGCTTCCAGATATTTGACTTCATTGTAGGAACACCTGAACGACGAGCTGTTACGAAGCAATCGATTGGAGACAATGAGAAGTGAATGATCTGCTGGATATATACTTTTTCCAACTGTTCAGCTTGTGTACCAGTCAATTTGTAATCAGCTTGTGACATCATTGTGTCAATTTCACCATCTACCAAGTCAATAGGCTTTTCGTTAGGGTCTTGATTGTAAGTTGTTCCATAATAAGGAATCTTATTCAAGCTAGCCAAACGGTCATATTCTTCTACAGAAGCCTTAAGAGCTTTGTTATAGTAATCAGAAGCAGATTTTGGAAGATCTGCACCCAACAATTTGAATTCAGCCAAATAAAGGTTTACTTCACCTGTTGTCATGTACATACCATACCAAGGATTATCAACTTTATCTTCTACAACAGCTTCGCCCGGAAGGATTGGATAGCTAAAGTCTTTACGTCCACGAATCTGTTCTTCTTGGAATTTAGAGAACGGTCTGTAAATGTGTTTGTCATCATATTTACAATTAGTACTCCAATCATACCAATCTGAATACTGAGGCTTATTCTTAGCATCAAATTCTTCTGGAAGACCATAGTAACGTACCCATGGTTCACCTGGAGCCTTCCATTCTTTGAAATGACCAGCTTCATCCAAAACTACGTTTTCCATGATGAATTTAGGGATCTGTTTCTTTTTGCCTGCATCTTTCAAGAACAAGTCAACAACTTTAGAGTTCCAGTCATTCTTGTCAAAGATGAAACGAACACGTGGGTCACGGTTCTTGATCATCATATCCATGAAATTCTTAGAAGCAGAAACCTGAGCCATTACACCATCATTCCAATGATAAGTATAGTCAGCATTTGTTGAGTTATAAGTTGCTTTGTTGAAGATGAAATCGTCTTCAGAACCATCCAAAACACCGCAAGGAGCTTTTGCTACCGCTTCTGCAATTTTAATAGCCTCAGCCTTATTCTGTGAAATCAAACGTGCAGCAATCTTTAATTTCAAAGAGTTAGCCAACTTAGCCCATTTGTCAATCTTTCCACTGAAGATAGGATCTTGTTCAGATTTAATCTTAATACCTTTACTGGTTGTAAAAGTCGTAATAGACTTATCAAGAATATTCAACCAAGCAGGATACAAATCGGAGATTCTATCATACTTCGGTGTCAAAGTACCACCATGCAAAGCTCTAGCAGCTTCTGTAAATGGGATATCACCAATAAAATCAGAATCGTGAATGCCCATATATGTAGTCAATACATTGATTGCAGCTGTATAAAGTTCATATTGTGCACTTTCTCCAGGAGCCATTTTTGAACGAACATATTCAATTTCGTTAGCATACTTCTGAACCTTTATAGCCATCAAATCAGGTTTTGTACCACCCTCAAAGATATCAGAGCTAGCGCCACCATTAGGAATATAATTCTGAATCCACTGGAACATCTGAGGACCGCTATAGAACCAATACTGATACTTTGAAGGTTCAAATTCCAAAATACCCTGAGAGAACAGATAGGCAACATTTCCCTTAGTTACCGTACTCGGGTCTTGGTTTAGTTCGGCAAAATCATCCTTACAACTCGACATCATAAATGAAAATCCAGCCAAAAGCAAGGATGTTATATAATGATATTTTTTCATATATATCTCAATTTTACTTAAGTTGATAAATAATACGATTAGAAGCCTACATTAACATTGAAAGTGAAGCTAGAAGTAACACCTGTAAGAGAACGGATACGGAACTCAGCTGCTGCAGTACCTGCTACAGATTCAGGATTAATCTTATTAGGCAATGAATTCAACAAATAACCTAAGTTATGACCATTGAATGTCAAAGTACAGTGTTTAGCTCTGATCTTTTCACAAGCTTTAGCCGGCAAGCGGTAGCTCAATGAAATATCACGCAAAGCAATATAGTTTAATTTCTTAAACCATGAGTCATTGACAACACCATAATTACGTCCTGCCATTGTCCAAGCATTGTTTCTATAATGCCAGATTGAAGCATGAATTGGTTCTACCTTACCTTTTTCAAGCAATTCTTTAAATGATTCACCAGCTTCTGAGATACCACCTTTACCTACAGTATAGATTTCACCGTCAGGCTGAGTAATCTGAGTACCAGCAGCAATGATACCATCAGGAATTACACCGTCACCGTAAGTTTTGTTATCGTATTTAGAAGTCCACTGTACACCACCGTGTCCGCTACGACCTGCCAAAGAAGTCTTAGTATAACCATAAGCAGTACCATAACGAGAGTTATAGATAGCGACATAACCACCGAAACGCATATCCAAAGATACATTCAAGCTCCAATTCTTATATTTCAAGCCAGTTGAAATAGAACCCAAGAAATCAGGAACCATAGAACCTACCTCTTTAATTTCAGCTTCGTTACGCAAGTAATATGACTGACGTGGAGAATCTCTCCAAACCAACATAGGCAAGTTAGATGATTCATCGATCTTCAAATAACTATCGGTCATCAATGTACCATAAGAAGAACCTACTTTAGCTACAGAACCGATACGGAAGTTACCATAGCTAACGTCACCGGCAAGACTGATGTAATCTGCTACGTTTTCGTGCAATTCAACAATCTTGTTCATATTCTTTGTCCAGGTAAAGTCTAAGTTCCATTCCCAATCCTTATTCTGGAACGGGATAGTATTAACAGCCAATTCAACACCCTTATTTTCGATGTTACCAGCATTTATCAACTGTCTATCGATACCAGAAATACTAGGTACTGAGATTTCCATAATCTGATTCTTAGTATTTTCCTTATAGTAAGTAGCATCAATACCGATACGATTGTTCAAGAATCTCCAGTCCAAACCGATTTCCCAAGCGTTCTTACGTTCAGGCTTCAAGTTCTGGTCATAAGAAGTTCCAGGAACAGTCAAACCATAATAGTTGCCATTAGCAGAATTAGAAGTATTTACTGAATAAGCAGAGTTGATAACGTATGGATTTGTATCGTTACCTACCTGAGCCCAAGATCCACGAATCTTAGCAAATGAAATCCATTCTGGAAGTTCATCTCTGAATGTATTAGTGATCAACCAAGAACCGTTTACTGATGGGTAGAAGTATGAATAAGTACCGTGTCCATCAGCGTAAACCAATGAAGAAGACCAGTCGTTACGTCCTGTAACATCCAAGAAGATCTGATCTCTCCAGCTAGCACCAACCTGGAATGCTACTGACAACATCTTCTTACGTCCATGGATAATGGATTCGTATTTAGGAGTCTTCTTAGAGTTATTGATGAAGTACTGGTTAGGAACGATCAAACCACCATCAGTATTCATTTTCTGAGACTGCTGGAAGTTTTCAAAATATTCACCACGTAAGAAACCGTTCAAAGTGAAGTCTCCAAATGTTTTGTTAAACATGAAGTTAGCATTCACGTTAGTCTGTTCCTTAGTGCTCTGTCCCATACCATAGTAACCACCATCACCACTATTTTGGAAGCTAGAGTCAGGTCTCTTATCTTCGAAACGAGTATAGTAGTAGTTGTAGTTAGCTTCAGCATTGAACTTCAACCATGACAACAAATCGATATTCAATTTGACAGTTGGACGAACTGAAGTTTCTTTCTGACGGTAGTCATTTTCATACATGCTCCACCATGTACCACGACCCGGCATGTTACCATAAGTATCGCTAGGATCACCACCAGCCAAACCAGTATGGTTATCACCTAGGTATTTTTTCTTTGAATAAGTAGGATTATAAGTACGTCCCCAAGTACCACTTGTGAAGTTTTCACCGATATTGATAGGAGCATTCTTTGGCATTGAATTAGCGAAAGACAAGCTAGCCTCCAATTTTACTTTATTTGTAATCTGGTGAGTAGCCTTAGCCAAGAAAGACAAGCGGTCAAAACCTGTATTAGGAGTAGTACCTGTAGCGTGTCTATAAGATAAAGAGGTATAGAATGTAGTTTTTTCATTACCACCACTAATAGCCACGTTGGTATTTGTATTAAAACCTTTCTGGAAAGCTTTACGGAAGTTGTTTTTCACAGCTCTATAAGGAACGATAGTACCATCGTAATATTCTACATCACGACCGTCGAAAGCAGGTCCCCATGCAGTACCTTGATGATTACCAATCATAGTGAAGACACCTTCATTAGTATAATACTGATGTTCAGAATCATAGATATTCCACGCTCCGTTAGTCTTTTCACCATAATCTACATAACCTGCCATAACACCGTCACCAAACTCATTCTGCAACTGAGGAACCTGAGTGATGGCGTCTACACCAAATGTCTGAGATACGTTGATACCTAACCCTTTACCAGATTTACCGCTCTTAGTAGTAATAACGACAGCACCGTTCAAGCCACGAGAACCATACAATGCAGTTGCAGCAGCACCTTTCAAAACTGATACTGATTCGAAGTCATCAGGGTTCAAGTTTTTCAATTCATTACCATAGTCCTTTGCAGAAGAACTTGAATCCCAGTCTGGATTACCTTCAGCAATACCGTTATCCAAGATAACACCGTCAACTACGTAAATAGGCTGGTTGTTCTTACCCAATGTAGAAGCACCACGAATCTGGATTTTTGAAGAACCGAACATACCACCATCAGAACCAGAGATTTCAACACCGGCAACTTTACCTTGCAATGCAGACACTGGGTTAATCAAGTTAGAGTTCAATTCATCACCCTTCATTTCTTTCATTGCATAACCCAATGATTTTTCAGAACGCTTCATACCCAAAGCTGTTACAACAACTTCTTCCAAAGCTTGTGTGTCATCCTTCAATACGATATTGACAGGAGTACCATTCCAAACAATTTCCTGAGTTTGGTAACCAACGAAAGAAACAACAATTATATCACCTTTCTTTACATTGTTCAAAGAAAAGTCTCCATCCAATCCTGTAATGGTACCATTTGTAGTACCTTTAACAACGACAGATGCACCAATTACCGTTTCGCCCAAAGCATCTTTTACAATACCTGTACAGGTTTCACTTTGTTGCGCGATTCTAACATCGTCTACGCTAGTAGTAGCTGTAGCGAAAGCTGTCCCCATCGATACTTGCGCTAGAAACAGCATCATGCTGACTGTTTTAAATCGTTTAATCATTAATCTGATTTTATTTAAAGGTTAATAAAAGACTATTCGAACTCTACCAATACCTTTTCAAAGATACGTACGTGATTGTCAATTCATTGTTTTTTTAGTTTTAATCACTCTTCTCATAGAGAGAATATAAATAAAAAATTATTTACATTTCAAATCTTATTAAAGTCATTTTCAAGTCCTGCAGAGCCCTTTAATTCTGTATTTTATTCGCAAATATAGAAAAAAAAATCAATATCAACAATTTTCTTTTGAACAAAGATGTACATATAAAAATTAACATAAATTCTTAAATTAACAAAACAAAGTAGAGATATCAAGAAAGCCAACAAACAGATAAATCACTAATAATCAAATAAATAATAAATTTTCAGAAAAATATAGCAAGTTATAAGGCGTTCATTTAATCACTTATCTTAACAAATTAGCACAACCCCGTTCCTTCAAATTAATTGACAATATTTACGAACAAATGAGAGATAAAATTGTTATAATTAATGGGAAATGATGTCTCCTCACTTTTAACAAGTTAGAAATTAATACAATTATCCTCTTCCACTGAGATATAGATTTACAAATGAGCCATGTCAATATCTTATACGCCCAATGAAGAACGGGCCAATTATCTTTCGCACGCTGCAGGAATAATCATCGGACTGCTTGCCGGTTTCTACTTTTTATCCATTGTTTCTGGGACTTTAGCTCAATGGGGAATCTGGCTTTATCTGTTTGGAGTCGTTTCATCTTATACCGCTTCCACCATTTATCATGCATGTCCTTTACATAGTTCCTGGAGAGAACGCCTGCGAAAATTCGACCATGCAGCCATTTATTGGCACATAGCAGGAAGCTACTCTCCCATAACCCTGATCGGAATGCAAGAAGATCTGTTTTGGGGATGGATTCTCTTCACCGTAGTCTGGTCATGTGCCCTTTTAGGTACTTTCCTCAGTTTCAGAGGTTTGAAAGAGCATAGCAATTTTGAAACCGGTTGCTTTGTCGCTATGGGGTTGACGGTACTTATAGCCATCAAACCGGTTTTTAATGCCATCGGATGGGAATCAATGGGATGGATTTTCGCCGAAGGAGCAGCCTTCATTACAGGAACCGTGTTTTATTCTTTCAAAAACATACGGTACATGCACACGGTCTTTCACGGATTCGTTCTATTAGGAAGCATCTGCCACATCATGGCGATACTTGCTTTCCTCTAAATCTTCTATCTTATTTTTTTTGAGATACCAACAAACTCTTCTACCATAATCAATGTTATTATGGTATCATCTGTTACTGCTTTATAGAGCCAATGTAAATTGAAGCATATAAGGCTACTTATCCTTTACAATAACGACCTGAAATTATGCAAATTATCAAACGAAGCGGACAAGCTGAACCCTATTGCCGGGAGAAAATAAAAACTGCAATAAGAAAATGCTCTGTTCAGTCCCAACAAAGAATTACAGAAGAAGAAATCGGTCTGATGACCGATGAAGTGGAAAAGATTCTCATTCATCATGAAAATTTACGCACGGTAGAATGCATTCAAGATGAAGTGGAACGAATCTTAATGGAACATGGATTCTATGCAGAAGCAAAAAGTTATATTCTTTACCGTTGGCAACGGTCAGAAAAAAGAAAAAGTCTGATTCGACTAACAGAGGAAGTAGGCAATACCGACCTTTTGGAACATTTGAAAGCCATTCAAGGACGATATGCCGACGAATGTTATAATTTCCATATCCTTGCTGAAAAATTTTCAGGAGTACTCAAACCTGAAATGAACACCCAAGAACGATTGGCACTTCTGATTAAATCTGCAGTTGAACTGACCTCACAAGATGCTCCTTTGTGGGAGTTCATCGCCGCAGAGCTATTAGACTTCAAGCAGTCTGAGGAATTAAAGAATACAGAGAATGATTGGGGATTACACTCTTTTTATGACAAAGTTTTTTTTCTAACGCATGAAGGGGTATACGGGAAATACATTTTAGAAAATTATTCAAAGGATGAAATTGACCAAGCGGCCACTTTCATCTGCAATGAACGAAACCGACTCCTTAATTACTCCGGTTATGATTTGCTCATCAAACGCTACCTGATTCGTTCCCATTCCCAACAGATTATGGAATCAGTCCAAGAAATGTTTTTAGGAATTGCTTTACATTTGGCTATGCCAGAAAAAGTCAATCGCATGCATTGGGTACGTCGCTTCTACGATATTTTAAGCCAATTGGAAGTCACGATGGCTACTCCAACCTTATCGAATGCCCGTAAGCCTTACCATCAACTGTCCAGCTGCTTCATCGATACAGTCCCTGACAGTTTGGATGGTATTTACCGTAGTTTGGACAATTTCGCCAAAGTAAGCAAATTTGGAGGAGGAATGGGACTCTATTTCGGAAAAGTACGTGCTACAGGAGGAACAATCCGCGGATTCAAAGGAGTTGCCGGTGGAATTATCCGCTGGCTCAAACTGGTTAACGACACCGCCGTAGCCGTCGACCAATTAGGTATGCGTCAAGGAGCAGCTGCCGTTTATTTAGATGTATGGCACAAAGATCTCCCCGAATTTCTTCAGATTCGTACCAATAACGGCGACGACCGCATGAAAGCGCACGACATTTTCCCTGGAGTTTGTTATCCCGACTTATTTTGGAAAATGGCCAAAGAGAATTTGAATCAGACTTGGTATCTGTTCTGTCCAAACGAAATTTTACAATTAAAGGGCTATTGTCTGGAAGATTATTATGGTAAAGAATGGGAAAAGCGTTATTGGGACTGTGTCAATGATGTCCGTCTGTCCCGCCGATGCCTGACCATAAAAGATATTGTGCGCCTCATTCTCCGCTCCGCCGTGGAGACTGGAACCCCATTCGCTTTCAACCGTGACCTAGTCAACCAAGCAAATCCAAATGCTCACAAAGGAATCATCTATTGTTCGAACCTATGTACAGAAATCGCACAAAACATGTCAGCCATGGAAATGATTTCTACCGAGCTCCACACCGATGAGGGTGATACGGTAGTAGTAAACACGATTCGTCCAGGCGACTTCGTAGTCTGTAACCTGGCCAGTCTGTCATTGGGACGACTGCCGCTGGCCGACTCCCAGCAAATGCAAGAAAAGATAGCGACGGTAGTCAGGGCTCTTGACAATGTCATAGACTTGAACTTCTACCCACTGCCGTATGCACAAATCACCAACCACCAATACCGCAGTATTGGATTAGGAGTGAGCGGTTACCATCAAGCCCTAGCCACTCACGGCATCCGCTGGGAAAGTGAAGAGCATCTTCATTTTATGGACAAAGTTTTTGAAACCATCAATTATGCAGCCATCAAGGCCAGCTGCCAATTGGCAAAGGAAAAAGGAAGCTACCGTTTCTTTGAAGGCAGTGATTGGCAGAATGGGACATACTTCTCTAAACGAGAATACACTTCTACCGAATGGAAAGAACTGGCTGAGCAGGTACACGAAAACGGAATGAGAAATGCTTATCTGATGGCGATTGCTCCTACCAGCAGTACAAGCATCATTGCCGGTACTACACCTGGGATTGATCCCATCATGAAACGTTTCTTCCTAGAAGAGAAAAAGGGGATGATGCTTCCTCGTGTAGCTCCTTCCCTCTCCGACAAAACCTATTGGCTGTATAAAGATGCTTACCACATTGACCAGAGTTGGAGTGTACGTGCTGCAGGAATTCGTCAGCGACATATTGACCAAGCACAAAGCATGAATCTATATATAACCAATGAATTCACTATGAGCCGCCTGCTCAAGCTATATATTCAAGCATGGGAGTGTGGCGTGAAAACCATTTATTATGTACGCAGCAAATCACTCGAAGTAGAAGAATGTGAAAGTTGTGCTTCATAAACAAAATACGACAAGCAATGGAAAGCAAAGAATTAAAACAAAATACACTTTTTAACCCGGAAGGAGAAACAGATGTCCGTCTCCGTCGCATGATTGGAGGAAACTCAACCAATCTGAACGATTTCAACAACATGAAATACCAATGGACATCAGGATGGTACCGACAAGCCATGAATAATTTCTGGGTTCCAGAAGAAATCAATCTTACACAAGATGTCAAAGACTATCCTCTGCTAAATGAAGAGGAACGAAAGGCTTATGACAAGATTCTAAGTTTCCTTGTGTTCTTGGATTCTTTACAGAGCAACAACCTTCCTTTAGTCAGTGAATACGTTACAGCCAATGAAGTAAACCTCTGCCTTCATATTCAGGCTTTCCAAGAATGTGTACACAGCCAAAGCTACAGCTACATGCTCGATACAATCTGTAGTCCGGAAAAGCGAAATGAAATATTGTACCAGTGGAAAACAGATGAACACCTGCTCCGTAGAAATACATTCATCGGGAACTGCTATAACGATTTTCAACAGCACCAAAACGCTTTCAATCTGATGAAAACTTTGATCGCCAACTATATATTGGAAGGTGTCTATTTCTATAGCGGTTTCATGTTCTTCTACAACCTCAGCCGTAACGGGAAAATGCCTGGATCCGCTCAAGAAATCAGATACATCAATCGCGATGAGAATACCCATCTATGGTTATTTCGCAATATCATCCTTGAGTTGAAAAAGGAAGAACCGGAACTTTTCACCCCTGAAAAGAAAGAGGTTTATGCTGAAATGATTCGTGAAGGTGTACGACAGGAAATCGAATGGGGAATCTATGTGTTAGGAAACCGTATTCCTGGCCTCAACATTCAGATGATTTCGGACTACATTCATTATCTCGGCAACCTGCGATGGAAAAGTTTGGGTGAACCGTACCTGTTTGAAAACAATCAGAAAGAACCGGAAAACATGAAATGGGTGATGCAATATTCTAATGCAAACCTGGTAAAGACAGATTTCTTTGAGGCTAAAAGTACGGCGTATGCCAAAAGTACCGCATTAATAGACGACTTAGATAGTCTATGAGGCGTCCCATAAGAAAAAGAAACTTCTTTCCGAGCGTACTCCTTGATGAAACAACCTTATGTTTCCAAACATAACCTTAACAATCCAGGATTTATCTCGAGAAGAAACAATTTTTCTCCAATCCTATCAGGCTGAGTCTGCTGATACGATAAGCAGATTAAAAGCTATCATCGGAAAGCAAAACAAAAAAATCGTATAGAATGCTTTATGGTTTAATAAAGCTATTCTATACGATTTTTATTAAAACCTCAACGTAGAGGAATTGTTTACGATTCTATTACTTGATAGATGTATTGTAAGCGAGAAATGTTATTCCTCTGGTACATAAATGATTTCACCATTATCAAGTTCATAAGCGATACCCACTTTTTTACCTTTTTTACCACTCTTGGCAGACTGATCCTCACTAGGAGTATACTTATTAATTTTTTCACCTTCTTTGGTGATAATTTCCATATTGTCCTTACCTGGATTCTTTACCATAGTAAAATCTTCCTTGCTAAGCATTTCTGTCATGTCGTAACGAGTAACTAATGCTACCATCAATGCTACAGCAAATACCATAGCAACGTCAAACAAGTTACTCACTACGCTCATCGGATCGTTATCATCCTCTTTACGCAATAAATTTCTCTTCATTAGTCATTCTTTTTTTCATTCAACATTTCAGACAAGAACTCCAAATTGGTCATGTCCTGAAGATACCAACGCTGTTTAACCTGCTGAGTGATAAAACCAATAGCAGCAGCAAACAAACCTACTACTGTAGTAGCAAAAGCAACCTGCATATTGTATGCCATAGAAGCAATATCACCTGTAGAAAGACCTACCAAAGCAGGGCCCATCGGAATCAGTGTACCCATCAAACCAAGCATCGGTCCCATTTTACTCAAGGTTTTAGAAGTTGCCAAATCTTTATCGGCCATGATTTCATAATCAGCCAACAAACGACTGACGTGTGCTGGACTGTCTTTTACTTCCATTATCTGTTGGATTGACTTGATGACCAAACTATTTGATTTTTTTGGAAGTCTTTCTGCCAACTGGTCCAGATTAGAAGCATTCAATTGATCAAATTCTTTACGAAGCAAGGCTTCCGTTTTACGAATGGCTACATATTGTCCGAAAAAGCTGCCAATCAACAACAAAGAACGGATGAACAAAGCGATAAGCAATACAATAACTGGTACCAAAAGACCTGTTGAAATCCAATATAGAACGTCAGTAATATAATTCATGATGATTAATTTTTAAGATGCGTTTAATGCAAAGTTTATTTTTTACAAAGTTTATTCATTTTATAGTTGCGAAGAATCCATCCAAAGACTCCTCCACCCAAAAGCATGAGGACAATTCCAGCCAATGCTCCCCAATCAATGTCACTGATACCACTTACTGCAGTACGTCCATTGACTGTGGCTACAATACCTAAGATAGCCGTCATGGCGTTCGTGATAAAAAGCAGTTCCAAACGAAGCTCCTTTTCCGGCAAAAGCCAACGAAGTCCAATCGTTCCCAACGGAATTACCACTGCAACGACTACGGCCGTTATCCAAGCAACTGTAGAGAAATCTTTACCGGGGAAACTAAAGATCAGCCCCACCAACATACTAAAGAGAACGGGGAAAATAAGTATGCCTGGAAACCAACGTAAAATACGATAAATCCATAATGTACTTTTCTTTGCATTTCCTCCATTGAGCATGTGTACAGCCATCAGGCAAAAAGCCATCTGAATACATACTTCAATACTTAAAACCACCGAAGTATCCAACATTAATGCGGGGTTTGCCAGCCAGTCGGAAATTTGAGTCTTCGACTGCTCAATGGCATACGGCCACATATTACCAACAAACAAAGCGCAAGCTGTGGTAGTGACCGCCACAGCCCAGCGTTTGCCGTAGGTCTGCTTCAACATAAAGTTGAAGCAGACCAATAACATTAATATAGCTACGACTGTTTGCATGATTATTCTTCTTCCTGTTGCTTACGTTTACGACGAATTACCACTACAATAACTGCAATTGCGACCAAAACCGCTACAGCTACAATGGTATTATTCAAAGTATTGGTCTGCTGTTCTGCTTCTACAGGATTCATTTCCTGCTTCTTCATGACCATACCCTTGTCGTTCGACTCTGCAACCTTCTCACGTACATTCTGAATCTTTTCCTTATATACTTGAGCTGTCTGTGCATCTGCCTTGTCAGCGATAAAGTCACGCAACTTCGCATTGTCACATACGAAACCTGAACAACCCGGATTATATTTTTCAACCAATTCAGTATGCAATTTCGCGATATCAGCCAACTGTTCCTTGCTTGCCTTCCACATACCCTTACGGGCTGTTTCCATCATCACTGCCGTGATTTCCTGCAAAGCTGCCGGATTCTGATTTTCAAAATACTCCTGCATACCGATGTTGAATTTATCTTTCACGTAAACGTTATAGATTTCATCCCACATTTCTTTGTCAATCGCCTTCGGCTTCATCACGTTCCATCCATAAGTATTGCGGATGATATCAGCAAATGAATTGGCCGCACTAGCTTCCCCCTTCATCTTTTCGCGAATATAGTTCGGGTTGAAGATTGTAGTACGACTTTCTACACCAATCGCTTCTTTGACTTCTTGTACACGAACGTTATTACGATTACGATAGTCGCTCAAATATGCATCCGGATCCTTACCGGTAACATTGCGCACCGCCAAGTTCATACCTCCCATGAATTCATATACGTGGTCTAAGCTCAACGCGCCCCAAGTATTGCTTTGACGTGGTTGGATGACTGCATCTGTACGAGTCAGCGCTGCTTCGAAAGCAAATTGCTTGAATGCCTCCCAGTTCTTCTCACTACCGTAATAAGCACCCATATTATTCAAATATGTATCAGCGATTTCCTTTTCGTTTTCCCAGCGGTCGCCAGCTTCAACCATACCCGTAATACCTGTACCATATCCACCGTTAGCACCACCGAATACACGGAAAGAAGCCATCTCACGAGCATCTTTCGGAGTCAATCCCTTTTCAATCAATGCACGTTCTGCTTCAACGACACCGTCAGCCACCATATTCTGGAACTCATCGTTCTTAGCTGCCGCAGCCATTTCCACAGCACGATTGATCAAGAACAGACGAGATGCAGCCAAGTCACGCAACTGGCCACTCGTTTGAACGACTACATCAATACGTGGACGACCCAATTCCTTAGAAGGAATCAAGCGAATATCATTCACACGACCAAAGGCATCACGAATCGGTTCTACACCTAACATATAAAGAATCTGTGCCACAGTAGCTCCTTCCGTTTCGATGAACTCACCGCTCCACAAGGTATAACTAACCTTACGAGGAATAGAGTCATTGTGACGCTTCTTATACATATTAATGGTATTGTTAGCCAAACGAATACCTTTCTCCCATGCTGCTTCAGAAGGAGTAGCCTCAGCATTGATAGAGAACAGGTTACGTCCTGTAGGCAATGTATTCGGATTGGCGATTGGGTCACCGCCCGGAGACGGTTTTGTATAACCACCACTCAAAGCATTCAACATACTGGCCAACTCCATTTCAGGACAATTCTTCAATGCTTCACGATATCGGTTCACATTCTTGATGGCACGTTCCACCTCAATGATAGCAGTTGCCTTGGTAATCTGCTCTTTGGTGTACTCTTTCTTCTTCATCATCTTCTTCATCATGGCAGCCATTCCGCTTGCAGGATTCTTGCCTGCTTTTTCCTGATTAGCCTTAGCCATCATTTCACCATGATCTTTAGCCTCAGCCGCCTGTTCTTTGCCATGAGGATGTTTACCTGATTTCATCATTTCCATCACTTCAGAAAATGACATATTGCGCAAAGCCTCCAGCATCTTGGCCGGGATTCTTGATTTTATCGCTTCAGGCAACTTATCGATAACACCCGACAAGTTTTTAGCATCCTTAGCACCTTCGGTCTTTTCTACGATAGAAGCAAATTCTTTCATCATGGAACTCATGCCGCCCATGCTTGACTTACCTTTCATGGCTGACATTCCCTTAGAGCCACCCATCATAGCTCTCATAGATCCACCTTCTGATTCTTCAGCGGCAGCCATCATCATGGCCATCATACCATCCGGTTGGTTACGAGCTTTATCTATTTCATGAGCTTCTTGCAACTCTTCCTTAGTGATGTTAGCGGTACGCAAAACCAAGTCCTCGTTACTGAGGTTAGGATTTCCCAACAAACGAGTAACCAAAGCACGTGCCGGATTCAAATAACGAGCTGTAAACACAGCACGATGTTTTTCAACCTGAGGAGCAGCTGCACCCTTCAACTTATCCAAAGCCAACAAGCTATAAGCAATAGGTTCTACAGACATAGCATACACACTGGATTCGATACGAGCATCCTCATACGGAACACCCATTGTATACAACTGTCCTGTAACCTTCTCATTTGCCAATTCTTCTGCGAAACTTTCTATGCGAGCTACTTCTTCTTCCGTATATGGAGTTCCGTTGATGCTATCCAATTCCAATTCGCGATGAATACCCATCTTCAAGGTATACTGCTTCACTTTCAAGGAAGCCTTGTCTAAAGCAGCTTGTGTATGATTTTCTTCACCTAACAAATTGTTATAGTTTTTGATGGCTTCATTCAATTCACGATAGATGCCTCTCACGTTACTTTCCATGAACGGAGGAGTCAGATATGACTGCAGACCGGCATAAGAACGACGCTTGGCGATGATACCTTCACCTACATTTCCAATTGAGTAGATATAAAAATGAGGAAGTGCACCCACCAAACGGTCAGGCCAATCTTGAGCAGAAAGTGCCACCTGCTTCTTTGGAGTAAATTCCAAGCTACCATGAGTTCCAAAGTGAATCAAAGCATCAGCCTTGAATCCAAACTGAGTCCACAAATAAGAAGCGATGTAAGTATGAGGAGGTGCCGCATTGGTTCCATGAACAATCTTGAACGAGTTGTCGCCAGCACCTGCTGCATTCTGAGGAAGCAGCACAACATTACCAAACTGCAAGCGAGCAACTCCCAAACGGCCATCTTCAGTAGCCATATACGATCCTGGGAATTCTCCATTCAAGGCTACCACTTCAGCGTACTTCTCAGGAAGAAGCACTTCCTTCACCCAACCTTCATACTGTTCTTTAGTAATCAGTTCAGGTTTACCAGTCTCCATGAATTTATTGAAAGCTCCTTCAGCATACGAATTGAATACAGCTCCTTGAGTCTGAATCATCTTAGCCAATTCCTTGCTGCTGCTCGGCAAGTTATCAACCCGATAACCCTCCTTTTTCATACGAGCCAACAAGTTGTATAGAGAAGGAACGACTTCCATACCAGCTGCTGTCAGAGCATTCTGACCAGGGCCTTTATAATAGTAGATAGCCACACGCTTTTCAGAGTTAGGCTTCTTCTTCAGATTTATATAATTGTTTACGGTCTTCACAAAGGTCTCCAAGCGCTCTGGAATAGTATATGCTTCTTGCATACCTTCTTCATTCACACGGTGACCGAACAAAACGAACGGACGTAGAGCACCGTCAATTTCTGGAGTAACCACACTCTGTGAGAGGAAACCTCCGTTCATACCCATCGGGTCATTTTCCCATTCATCAACCAAACGGTTTACATTCAATGGAGAAAACAATGGAATATTCTGTTCTGATAAAAAGTCTACGATATAATCTCCCATACGACCATGAGCCATGTTGATAACAGCGCTCACGCCAATGGAATCAATATGATGTTTGCGAACGAAAGTTCGCATCGAACTTACATGATACACGTTATTGCCGGTTGCTTCCAATTTCGCAATCAAATCAGAAGGTTCACCCATCTGTCCCGTAACAACGATAGCAGGTGCATTCTCTTTCCAGAGGTTACTTTCCTTCAAGAATTTCTGATATTCTGCCACCGTATTGAATCCAAGAGGTTCATCATCCGGCTTAGCAGGATTAACATGATAAAGCAAATCATTGGCTGCAGCTATCACAGCTTCAGGTTCTATCACATTAATCAATTTCTTATCGATATCCTTTCTTACATAATTCAACAGACTACGGTAGTTTTTACGTCCACCATTACCCAAATACAGACGCATAGAGTCAGCAACAATAGAATCTACCGAACAAATATTGTTCATCGGATTAGTTACTGCCGTAGCTAATACAGGAAGACCACCGTCCGCCGCCTTCTGAATGACAGCACGCTGTTCTTCAGTAATGTGGAATCCCATCGCATTGATGAAGACCATATCATAGTCGTTCAGCTTGTCAAGTTCATCTGTACTTACCTCGCCAATCTTAATTGAGCTGTTGTCATTCGCCTTAGAAATCTCTCCCAAAGCGATAACCTGGTAATTGATGAACCCCACTTTTGTAGCACTTCCCCAAAGGTTCCATGCGCCAAAAGCAGCTAAAGCCATAGCGGCTACGCCACATCCAATTAAAAGATTTTTCTTTTTCATTAGTTAAACTTGTTTATTTTTGTTTCCTTTTTCTTTTTATTTGAAAAACTTATCCACATCAATTGATACACCTGCAGAAATAGTTGTACCTGTAGTGCTTGGAGAATTGCTGTAGTAATACTTCGGTACGTAATTGAACAGGTTGTCAACGATGAATGAAATGTTAATTCCTTTCCAAACACGTTGCGTAAGGTTCAACTTCCACATGGTATAAGCCGGATAAGTGGCTTTTTCTGTTTCTTCGTAAGAATTTTGTTTAGTATACTCGTCTGTTGTCAGTTTTGAAAGGAATCTACCGTTCAATGAAATATTGAAGCCATAGTTCTTCCAAGACTTGTCGTATTCAACCTTTGCAGTAAGTGCATGAGGTCTGGTAGTAGAAAGCAACGGCTGACCTTTTTTAATATGTTCGTGAGTATAAGAGTAAGAAAGTCTTGTAGAAATGCCGCAAGCATATCTTGCAGAAGCATTTACTTCAGCTCCAGCGACCTGCAACTTCGCCATATTCGTATAGACCATTCCCTTTCTCTCAGCATTCCAAGCTGTAGTAATACGGTTATCAACCAAATTGAAGAAACCTGTTGCAGTAAAGTTGTAATTGCTCCTCAAATACTCCGTAGACAATGAGAAGTTATGGCTTGATTCCGGTTTCAAATCCGGATTTCCATAAATCATGAAGATATTAGCCATGTTAAAGCTCATAAACATCTCTTTCAAGGTAGGAGCTCTAAATCCTCCGGCATAAGAACCACGCAAAGTACAATGGTCATTGAACTTATACATCATTCCCAACGATGGAGAAACATGGTTGATTTCAGCTTCAGAGAAAAAGTCATAACGAAGTCCCGAAATTACATTGAACTTATCAGTAACATTCCAGTCAAATTGACCGAAGACATCGACAGTATTTTGTTGATGCGAACCTTTGTCAGTAAACTGGTAAGACATCAAGTAATCATGCATAAAATCGGCACCTACCGTCAATATATTCTTTGAGAAAGAGCGGTGGTACAATCCATGAAAGACGTGCTGTACGTTACTATAGTCTCTGATATCACGTTTTGTATCTAGCGCGTAATCACTCTTATCATACTGGTCGAATGTATACGAAAGTTCCAAATCATTATCATCTGCAAAATGATAATTACCTTTCAATCCGCCATTAAATCCGCGGTAACGCTCTTTCATGTCCGGTTTACTATCACGTTCGCGGAAGAAATATCCAGCCTTACCTGTAAATTTCAAATCTTTAAAAGGAGTAAAGATGATACGATCTTTAAAGTTCCAGCTCTTGTTACCGTAAATCTTATCGTATTCACCGTCATTTTTCAAGTCAATGGCTCCTGTTTGATGATACTGCACATTGAAAACATTATTGACCATGCCTTTGTTCACACCGAATGAACCGCCGTAACGCTGTTCATCATGCGCTCCCCAAAAAGAGTTCAGATTGGTAGTCCAAGCTTTAGTAGGAGCTTTACTGATCAAGTTTACAACACCACCTACCGCATTGGAACCGTACAATGAAGATACAGCACCTTTTACGATTTCGATACGTTCTACATTGTCCAAATTCAGACGGCTGTAGTCAATATTATCCAAAGTTTCACCGGCAATACGTTCGCCATCGACCAAGAAAAGCACCGAATTACCACCGAATCCTTGCATATTCAATGAAGTCTGCTGATTCATGGAATACGAGAATTCAATACCAGGCAATTCTTCCTGCAACAAGTCACCGATATGAGTTGCATTTACCTTCTGAATATCATCAGCTGAAATCACACGAGTCAAGATAGGCACATCTTTCAGTAGTTTAGGCGTACGGGTACCAGTCACTACCACCTCTCCTAACAATCCTAGATCTTCCTTCAGATAAAAATCTTTTTGATTATTCTTTCTTGGTTGGAATTGCAGTATCTGCGTTTCATAACCTACAAATGACACACACAGAGTTATCGAAGAAGTCTGAGGAATTACGAGTTCATAATATCCCTTATGATTAGTAGATACCCCCAATTTCGGGTTGTCCTTTACCACCACCGTTGCTCCTTCCAGCGGGGCTTTATTTTCGTCGTAAACAATACCGGAAATAGTATGCTGTGACCACAAATTTGTCACCCAACACAACAAAAAGGCTATTAATAGATACTTATTTCTCATATAGCTTAAAATTCTAAGGGATAGATATATTCTATGGTTAAATAGCCGCTTTCAGACGCATCATTTCTGAAACGAGGGAAATAAAGAGCCGCGTACTTACCCTCATTAGTTTTTAGTAGATAAATCTTCTTAGAGAGCGTATAGATAGGTGGCATCTGACTGGTATTAACATCCAACCATTTTGCCAGTTCCAGATTGATAGATGATTCGGAATAAAGAATATTTTCTTCCATCATACCCGACATATCCACTGTAATTTTACCGGGAACATCTGGAATGAATTTTCCTTCTGGAAGTCTTCCTGAATTAAGCAATTCCTCAAGGCTAGAGTAAGATGTTTCCATAATAGCTCCTCCATTGGTTTTTCCGTCATAACGGTGCATCGCAAAATCCCATAATTCAGGTTCATCTTCCATTAGTTTACCTGTATCTTTATCAATATCTCTAATATAGATTTCCTGATCTTCCAAGTTTATATATACCCATTGTGTATAAGAATGAGCATCAATATAAATCTTGCCACTATGTTTTGCCGGATTGGTTTCGATAAAACCATACGGTGAATTCGACTCTTCAGTAGGGGTGTCATAAATATCACCTAGTATACCATGACAAGAGGGGAATGATAAAACTACCATTCCCCACATTATAATTTGAAAAATATTATTTTTCATTGTAAAGCTAATTACCCGATTAGGCAATCAATCAATTAATTAATTATTTCTTCTTACTTGCAAATTTGAAATCGATAGCAAAAGGCATCTTACCAACCTGAAGGTCGTATTCCAATGTCAACGCACCATTCTTAATAGCGCCCTTCAAACCTTTTTTATTTACACATTTCTTACCGTCTTCAAGTTCTACTGTAAAAGCAGCAACTTCAACTGTAAACTCACCTTCAGCATTAGCTACAGCTTTAATTTCTGCATCTTTTACGGATACTGCTGGAAGTGTCATTTTACCATTCATAACAGCTGCTTCAGGAAGCATTATAGTAAATTTACCATCTTCCTGAGCTTCTATTTTAACTTCAGCATCGAAAGAACCAGAAGATTCACCACCCATAAACATTTCTGTTGCTCCTTTATAAGAGCGAGCAACCTGACCTACTAAGATTTCATTTTGATCTGTTGTAAAGTTGAACAAGATAGGGAAAGGCATTCCACCTGGTTTGATATCATAAGCCAATGTCAACTTACCATCTTTTACAGAACCTTTCAAACCTTTTGCATTTACATATTTTGTTCCATCAACAGTAAATTCAAATGCTGCATGTTCTAATGAAAATTCTTTATCAGCTACAGATTTAACTTCTACATCTTCCAGTGTGATAGCTGCTAGTTTCATTTTACCCATACCAGCTTCTGGAAGAACGACTGTTACCTTACCATTTTCCTGAGCTGTGATTTCAACTGAACCCTTAACAACACCTGTTGGCTGTCCACCAACTATCATGATGTTACCGCCTTCATAAGAGCCTGCGACCTGCGCTGCAATATTTTCTGTGGGTTTTACAAATTCATCCAAAACTTCATCATCATCACTACATGACACTGTACATAACGCAACCAATGCCATTGCAAGGAAATTTCTTAATTTCATAACTATACCTTTTTATTTTAACTTTTACGGATGCAAAGGTAGATGGTATTATAATGGTTAACAATACCTAATTATGATGAAATTTACATATTACGTAGCAGCTTTACTAAAAAATAAGAAATACCTATATGTAGGTATTATATTAGCATAATAGTAAAACTAATGCTGCACTTTATTCCAGAGGTAAAAGATAATACTCATTTCTTAGTATTACAAGATGCCAGTTGTAAATATAGAGTGACAAACCAGTGAAGACTAAGGCAATTTTGTGTGAAAAGGGCGCAATTCTGCACGTAATTGAAGAGCACAGCCTGCCGTAAACTTATTCAACAAATCCCAAAAAGCAGGCCCATGATTCATTTCTTTGGTATGTGCCAGTTCATGAAGCAGTACATAATCCATAAGGTGGGAAGGCAGCAACATTAGGTAACAAGAAAGGCTGATTGTTCCTCCCGTTGAACAACTGCCCCACCGAGAACGAGTAGCTGTTATCCGTACCTTTTTATAGGTAAGTCCAAAACGTTCTGCCCACATAGACAATAAAGGAGGAATGCAAACGGAGGCTCGCCGTTTCAAAGCTCGAATAATTGCAGCCCGAAGAAGGCTTTGCACAGACTCTGAAGAGAAATCCGTTTGGGGTGGACAATAAATGAACATCTCCTCCCCTTCTTCACGTACTGTAAAATGCTTTAAAGAACCTTGACGAAGGTACAAATGAAAACAAGGTGCTTGAATTGAATAAGAATAATCAAAAGATTTTGCCGCTATTTTATGGAACGACTCTAACAAACGTTCCCGAAACGGTTGTACTGCTTCCAATATTCGCTCGGTCTTGCTATATGACGGCACAGTCAAATAAAGGCCGTCTGATTTGACGCGCATCGTTACATTTCGAGCTGCACGATGTGTACGAATGACAATCCTGCCGAATTCGGCATCTTTCAGAATACGTTTTGTAGGCATGAAATGAATCTCCTCATTTAGCTTTGCAAGCCATTTATAACCATTGATTTCAATAAAAAAGCGTAAATCTAAACTTCTTTCATTCCATTTCGTTTAGACTTACACTTTATATATAACACAAATCAGCGTAAAAGCTCATTCAATCTCACTCGGATTCCGAAATAACAGTCCCAGAAGCATTCGCCAAATCTGAGGCTCGCTTGATGACTACTTTTGACACTCCTTTCTGTATAGCAGAAAAAGCATTTTCGAGTTTGGGAATCATCCCGTCCTGGATTACTCCATCAGCTACATAACGTTCAAAAAGCGCAGGGGTAATGATTGGTATCACACTCTCCTCATCATCAGCATTCAACAACACTCCTTTTTTTTCGAAACAATAAATTAACGTGACGTCAAAATAAGGAGATAAAGCTTTCGCCGTTTCTGCGGCAATGGTGTCAGCATTGGTATTTAGCATGCTTCCTTTACCATCGTGTGTTAGAGGAGCCATAACCGGTACCAGCCCAGCACGTAAAAGATGAGCGAGATTCGCCCCATCCACCTCTTTCACATCACCTACAAATCCATAGTCGGTGGTGACAACAGGACGTTTCTCTGAACGAATGACATTCATATCAGCTCCCGTGAGTCCGATGGCATTGATCTTCTTAGCCTGCAGTCCAGCTACAATCGTCTTATTGACTAATCCGCCATAAACCATGGTCACGACCTTAAGCATTTCGGCATCCGTAATGCGGCGTCCATTGACCATCTGGCTTTCAATACCCAACTGACCTGCAATTTTGGTTGCAGAACGTCCTCCGCCATGAACTAATATCTTGTATCCTTCCATAGAGGCAAAATCCGTTAAAAGCTTCTCTAAAGAATCAGAGTCTTCTACTATTTTACCGCCAACCTTTATTATTGTCAATTTCATCATTATTCTTCTTTAATTCCGAACTCAGCTCAATTCTTCACATTGTCCAGCAAAGCAGACAATGTGTCCACGGTCTCTGCTATCTGTGAACGGCTTTCCAGTCTGCTGGCATCGATACGCAGTCTCGCCTTACCATACCAACACATTCGAGATTGGACACCCGCCTTTATAAAGTCTTGTAATTCCGAATCCGACTTCCCTTTCAGTAAAGGGCGTCCTGCCGAAGCTATCCGTAAACGACGGTACAAGGCATCCTGAGAAGCATCCAAAAAAACCGTTGTCCCAGCTTCATTCATGAAATCCATATTATCGGAATAACACGGAGTTCCTCCTCCACAGGCTACCACTACGTCTTCAAATTCGGCTACTTCATGCAGAATCCGACGTTCCAATAGCCGGAATCCTTCTTCACCTTCTTCTGAAAATAGTTGTGCAATAGTATGATGTGAACGTTCTTCTATGTACCAGTCCAAATCAATGAACGACAAGCCCGTTGCTTTGGCAAAGGCTCTTCCCAGCGTTGTCTTACCGCTGCCCATATAACCGACCAGAAAGATTCTTTTCATTTCTTACGCTTTCTATTCTCTGCTTTTGTTTTCTGAAGCTCTATGACTTTAAAGCAAGCCTCCAGAGACAGATCTGCAGGATCTACTTTTTCTGGAATACGATAATTCTTCTTTTCATACGCAATATAAGGTCCATATCGTCCGTCCAAGATCTGCAATCCCGGTTCTTCCTCAAACGTCTTGATTATCTTTTTAGCTTCAGCTTCTCGTTTGCGAAGAATCAGTTCTATCGCTTCATCCAAATTGATGGTAAGCGGATCTTTTTCTTTAGGAACGGAAACGTAATGGTTATTGCAACGAATGTATGGTCCAAAACGACCTTCACCGACAGTTACGGTCTTTCCTTCAAATTCACCCAGTGTACGCGGTAAAGCAAATAATTCCAAGGCTTCTTCCAAGGTTATCGTTTCCAAAGAATGCTCCTTACGCATACTTGCAAAGCGAGGTTTCTCTTCATCCTCTGCAGAACCAATCTGAACAACTGGACCAAAACGTCCAATCTTTACAGAGACTGGCTTTCCAGAGACAGGGTCAACACCCAACATACGTTCTCCAACACGATGTTCAGCCTTCGTAGCTGCGGTTTTTTCAACCAACGGATGGAAATCTGAATAGAAACGACGAATCATTCCTGTCCATGATTTTGTTCCTTCTGCCACTTCATCGAATTCTTTTTCCACACTGGCTGTGAAGTTGTAATCCATGATGTTCGGGAAGAACTGCAACAAGAAATCACTTACTACGATGCCAACGTCCGTCGGAAGCAACTTTGATTTCTCGCTTCCTACTGTTTCGGTACGATTTTCTTCTGTCAAACCGGTAGAATCCAGACGGAGTACACTATACTCTCTCTTCGAACCCTCACGGCTTCCTTTTTCAACATATCCTCGATTCTGAATTGTAGAAATAGTCGGTGCATACGTTGATGGACGACCAATACCCAATTCTTCTAACTTTCGAACCAGACTAGCTTCTGTATAACGTGCTGGAGCTTGAGTGAATCGTTCACGGGCTGTGATTTCTTTCCAAGTCAGCATGCCTCCTTCTTCCAAGGCTGGAAGCAAACGACTTTCGTCTTCTCCGTCGATTTCATCGTCAGAAGACTCGTGGTACACTTTCAAGAAACCAGCAAATGTAACGACTTCACCTGCTGCCACAAAACTCTCTTTCGAATTATCAATACCAATCGTTGCCGTTGTCTTTTCCAATTCTGCATCGGCCATTTGGGAAGCCAAAGTACGTTTCCAGATGAGTTCATACAAACGCTGTTCTTGTACACTCGCTTCTACCTTCTCATTATTCATATAGGTAGGACGAATCGCTTCATGCGCTTCCTGGGCTCCTTTGGTATGGGTGGCATAGTTGCGGGTCTTTACATATTCAGGTCCCATAAGTTTCTCAATCGTCTCTTTAGCCGACTGCAAAGCCAATTCTGAAAGATGTACAGAGTCGGTACGCATATAAGTAATAAGTCCGCTTTCATAAAGACGCTGTGCAAGCACCATGGTCTGAGCTACAGTATAACCCAATTTACGAGCCGCTTCCTGTTGAAGGGTAGAAGTTGTAAAAGGAGGAGCCGGTGATTTTTTCAACGGCTTTGTGGTAATTTCTTCAATGGTAAATTTAGCGTCGGAACAATTCTTCAAGAACTGTCGTGCTTCTTCTATGGTAGGGAATCGACGTGACAATTCTGCTCTGATTTCTGCACCATTCGGATCCAAGAAGACTGCAGAAACTTTATAAGAAGCTTCGCTGACAAAAGAATGGATTTCGCGCTCACGTTCTACAATCAGACGTACTGCCACTGACTGAACACGACCTGCAGACAAAGCCGGTTTGATTTTTCTCCAAAGTACAGGCGACAATTCAAAACCCACCAATCGATCCAGAATTCGACGAGCCTGCTGTGCATTCACTAGGTTTACGTCAATATCACGAGGATTCTCAATGGCCTTCAAAATTGCCGTCTTTGTAATTTCATGAAATACAATTCTACGAGTCTTCTCAGGCACTAGGTTAAGAACTTCAAAAAGATGCCATGATATGGCTTCTCCTTCACGGTCCTCATCGGAAGCCAACCAAACCATATCGGCTTTTTTAGCTTCAGCCTTCAACTCTGCTACTATTTTCTTCTTGTCTTCGGGGATTTCGTAGATAGGCTTAAAATCATTCTCTACATCAATACTGAACGCTTTCTGTTTCAAATCACGGATATGACCGTAACTAGAAAGCACCTTGTAGCCCGAACCAAGGAATTTCTCGATGGTCTTCGCTTTCGCAGGAGATTCGACTATTACTAGATTATTTTGCATGATAGATTGTACACCTTTTTTAATGTTTCAGCGACAAAAATAGAAAAAAAGGGAAAGTATACCTAATATAATAAGAGCAGTTTAGAGACTTTTCGCCTTTTTTGTAGGTAAACCCCCATCTTTCAAACGAATCTGCTTATATTTGCAGCGATTCATCGCAAACAGATGCAATGGTTCTAACATTTATTATTATGAGTAAAAGTATAAACAGCAACAAACAATTTATGGTGGGGAATGGTATTCTTGCATTTGGAGTCTTCTTCATAGTATGCCTCTTCCTTTACCTCGGATTCCGCTTTCAACGGAAGCCCAATGATCTGAGCGTACAATATAAAGATATGTATAGCATACAGATTGATAAAACCTTTCAAGGAGACAGCTTAAGCATCTACATCAACGACAGTCTATTGGTTAATAAAACATTCACAGGCAAGATCCTTAAGTTCCAAGTAAAACGATTTGCCGAAAACAGTGTTCTGATGATTGTCAATAATGAAAATGATGAAATGGTTCCTTACAACTTAGATTCTCACGGAAGCACCGTAAACATAGAGAAACGAAATGGAAAAATTTTCATCGAAGAAGAAGTCACAGAAACCACTAAGAAGTGAGTATAAAAAACGATATATCATCCCGCAAAAGTATCCTACTATTTTTGCGGGATCTTTTTATTCATAAATAATGCTGAAACAGCAGAAGACAGGATTCCATGAGGTAGAGGATTCTTCTCAACCTTGGAAGGGGATTAAAACAAAAAAGCCCCGAAGTA
>JAHHQU010000143.1 GCA_020026225.1 Phocaeicola sp.
GCTACCTCGGAAGCAAGGGAGACTACTACAACCAGCCCACACAGACGGCTATGGATATGGGGCTGTTTGAGATCAAGAAGCGCACGATCGCGAACCCTGACGGCTCGACCATTGTGACCACGACAACCAAGGTCACGCCAAAGGGGCAGATTTATTTTGTGCAAAAATTTCTTGGAGATTTGAAATAAAACACTTTTCTTTGCACAAGAAAAAAAAGAACATGACTACCACCATGTACAAGACTTATGCTAAAGGTATAGCGTGACCCGATTCGCAGGTGTGTGGTAGCCCTGCGGATCGGGTTTTTTTTGACATTTTAACTTTAAAAAAAATAACTATGGAAAACTTAATGAAGACCGAGGTGATGACCTCAAGAGAAATTGCAGAACTGACGGGTAAAAGACATGATGCAGTGTTGCGAGATATTCGCAACCTCGTTGCACAACTTGGAGAAGCCGACGCCAATTTTGCGGAGTCAGAATATGTGAACGACCGTGGGAAAACATATCCGCAGTATCTATTGCCCAAGTCGGCGGTCTATTATTTGAACCAGCAGTATAAGAACAAGCGTTTGGCTGAGTTCTGCGGGCAACAGGCTATCGTATGTACAACACGTTTCGAGACTTCATTTGGCGAACAACTCATACAGACATTAAACCCGATAGGCATCAATGTTGAGGTTCAGAAGCCAGTTTGCGGTAAATATCGAATAGACTTCTACCTCCCGAAATACAAGTTGGCGATTGAATATGACGAACAACAACATCAGTTTCAGCATGAAGCCGACAATAAGCGGATGGAGGATATTAAAAAAGAACTTGGATGTTCATTCGTAAGACTGGACTACAAAAATACAGACGCAACAAATGTAGGAATTGTATTAAGTAACATTTTAAAGACAAAGTAATATGAAAGAGATTGGATTAATCAATGTAGATTCGTTTAATAGAGAGGTAATGACGAGCAAGGAAATAGCAGAAGTTACGGGCAAAAATCATTCAGACGTGATGCGTGACATTAGAAATATATTGTCGCAATTGTCTGGAAATCAACAAGGGGGCAATTTTGCGCTGGTGTACTACAAACAAAAACTGCCGAATGGAGGTTGCAAAGAGCAACCGATGTATCAACTCGATAAGAAAGCATGCTTGCTTTTGGCGAGCGGGTATAATGTTATTTTGCGTGCCAAAATCATCGACCGTTGGGAAGACCTTGAGAAGCGTGCCCGCGCCGAAGTCCTCGCGCTCCCCTCTTATGCCGAAGCCCTCCGACAACTTGCCGACAAGGTTGAAGAGAACGAGAAACT
>JAHHQU010000144.1 GCA_020026225.1 Phocaeicola sp.
CACCCATCTGGTGAGCCATAGAGTGTACAATGCCCAACCATGCATTTGTAAATGCATATCCTGCAAGTGCAGAGGCATCGTGCATATTCTGACGAACAACACCGTCTTCAAGGTTTTCAGTCGCCTTCTTCAAATTGTCGAAAATCAATTGTATGCTGCCTTTTGCAAATGCATCTGCATAGTTGTCATCCACATTCGAAGTGTAAGCTTCGATGGCATGTGTCAAGGCATCCATACCTGTATTTGCAGTGATATCTGCCGGCATTGATTTACAGAGGTCACCGTCTACGATTGCTAAGTCCGGTTGGAGTTCGTGAGAAGCCAACGGATATTTCACTCCCTTTTCACGGTCGGTGATTACTGCCAAAGAAGTGGTTTCAGTACCAGTACCGCTTGTTGAAGGTATAGCTGCGAAACGTGCCTTTTTTCTCAACTCAGGAATGCCGAATGGAGTAATTAGTTGTTCGAAAGTTAAATCAGGATGTTCGTAAAGTACCCACATGGCCTTCGCTGCATCAATTGATGAAGTACCTCCTAAGCCGATAATCCAGTCAGGCCCGAATTCAGAGATGAAAGCAGCACCTTTCTTTACGGTTTCGAGTGAAGGGTCTGCCTCTACTCCTTCGAACACCTTGTATTCAACACCCATTTCAGCTAACATAGTTTCGGCGCGTTGGAGGCTGCCATTGCGTGTGGTAGAACCTTTCCCCGTTACGATAACCGCTTTCTTGCTGTTGATTGTCTTTAATTCTTCTAGAGAACCGTTTCCATGGAACAATGTCCCAGAACCATACAATTTTGCCATAATAACTTGTTGTTTTAAAGTGTTTAATTGTTTGTTTCTTAATCACAATGCAAAAGTACTGCATTCCATCGGGACTGAAGTTATCCAAAATCTACCATAATTTATACATTTGCTTTTATGGCTGATTTCGTAGTTTATTCTTTAATTGGACTGGTGTCATTGCAAATTTCTGTTCTACGTATTTATTCAGTGCTGCCTGAGAAGAAAAGCCGAAATCGATTGAAATCTCCTTTATGCTCAAGTGACCGATGGCTAAAGTCTTCTTCAGTTCCAAGTTAAGTTTCTCATGGATGATTTCCAAGGGGGTCAATCCGCAAAAATGTCTGCAGACTTCTGTAAGGCGCTTAACCGAGACATTTAAGTCTTTTGCATAAGAACTTGCAATCCTGTTCTCTTTAAATTCGCGGTCTACCATCTCTCTAAAAGCTATATATAAAGAGGTAGGGTGTTCAGTTGATTGTTCCTAAAAAACGTTCAATAAGAGCACCATGTTAAT
>JAHHQU010000145.1 GCA_020026225.1 Phocaeicola sp.
AGATGTTGTGGGAACTTCTAAGGGTAAGGGATTCCAGGGTGTTGTAAAACGTCACGGATTCGGTGGTGTAGGTCAGACTACACACGGTCAGCACAACCGTGCTCGTAAGCCGGGTTCTATCGGTGCTTGTTCTTACCCAGCAAAAGTATTCAAAGGAATGCGCATGGGTGGTCAGCTCGGTGGTGATAGAGTAACAACTCACAACTTGCAGGTATTAAAAGTAATTCCTGAACACAACTTGCTTTTGATCAAGGGTTCTGTTCCGGGTTGCAAAGGTTCAATCGTAATAATTGAGAAATAATGGAAGTTAACGTATTAAATATTAAAGGTGAAGATACCGGTAGAAAAGTTGTTTTGAATGACGCAATCTTCGGCATCGAACCAAACGACCACGCTATCTATCTTGACGTTAAGCAGTTCTTGGCTAATCAGCGCCAGGGTACTCACAAATCTAAAGAAAGAAGTGAAATCAGTGGTTCTACTCGTAAATTAGGTCGCCAGAAAGGTGGAGGCGGTGCACGTCGTGGTGATATCAACTCTCCAGTTTTGGTAGGTGGTGCACGCGTATTCGGTCCTAAACCTCGCGATTACTGGTTCAAATTGAACAAGAAAGTTAAGGCTTTGGCTCGTCGTTCTGCATTGGCTTACAAAGCACAGGAAAACAACATTATCGTAATCGAAGATTTCGCTTTTGAAGCTCCGAAAACTAAAGAATTCATAAATGTTGTGAATAATCTTAAAGTGGCTGGTAAGAAGTTGCTTATGGTTTTGCCAGAAGCTAATAAAAACGTATATTTGTCTGCTCGTAACTTAGAGCGCACAAATGTTGCAATTGCTTCTGCATTAAATACTTACTCTGTATTGAACGCAGAAACTCTTGTTGTGACTGAGAAAGCAATGAAAGCTATCGAAGAAACCTTAGTTAAATAATTAAAGGAGGCTGAAGTAATATGGGAATGATTATTAAACCGTTAGTTACAGAAAAGATGACGGCAATATCTGAAAAGTTCAACCGATTCGGATTCATTGTTCGTCCTGAAGCTAACAAATTAGAAATTAAGAGCGAAATCGAAGCTTTGTATAACGTAACAGTTATCGATGTTAACACTATCCGTTACGCTGGTAAGAACAAGAGCCGTTATACTAAATCTGGCCTTATCAATGGTCGTACAAACGCTTATAAGAAAGCAATCGTAACATTGAAAGAAGGCGATACTATTGATTTTTATAGCAATATTTAAATAAAAGATGGCAGTACGTAAATT
>JAHHQU010000146.1 GCA_020026225.1 Phocaeicola sp.
AATGTCTAAAGAAAAATTTGAACGTACAAAACCGCACGTAAACGTGGGTACAATTGGCCACGTTGACCATGGTAAAACAACTTTAACTGCAGCAATCACAACTGTTCTTGCTAAGCACTACGGTGGTGCTGCTCGTGCATTCGACCAAATCGATAATGCCCCTGAAGAAAAAGCACGTGGTATTACTATCAACACTTCACACGTTGAATACGATACACCAACTCGCCACTACGCTCACGTAGACTGTCCAGGACACGCTGACTATGTTAAAAATATGATCACAGGTGCCGCACAAATGGACGGAGCGATCCTTGTAGTTGCAGCGACAGATGGTCCAATGCCACAAACACGTGAACACATTCTTCTTGGTCGCCAAGTAGGTGTACCTTACATCATCGTATTCTTAAACAAATGCGATATGGTTGATGATGAAGAATTATTAGAATTAGTTGAAATGGAAGTTCGTGAACTTCTTTCTCAATACGATTTCCCAGGTGATGATATTCCAATTGTGCGTGGTTCTGCACTTAAAGCTCTAGAAGGTGATGCACAATGGGAAGAAAAAATTCTTGAATTAGCTAACCACTTAGACAGCTATATCCCAGAACCAGAACGTGCAATTGACCAACCATTCCTACTTCCAATTGAAGACGTATTCTCAATTTCAGGTCGTGGTACTGTAGTCACTGGTCGTGTAGAACGCGGTATCATCCGTACTGGAGATGAAGTTGAAATTGTTGGTATCAAACCAACAGCGAAAACAACGGTAACTGGTGTTGAAATGTTCCGTAAATTACTTGACGAAGGTCGTGCAGGTGAAAATATCGGTGCATTATTACGTGGTACGAAACGTGAAGAAATCGAACGTGGACAAGTACTTGCGAAACCAGGTTCAATTACGCCACATACAGACTTTGAAGCGGAAGTATACGTACTTTCAAAAGATGAAGGTGGTCGTCATACGCCATTCTTCAAAGGTTACCGTCCACAGTTCTACTTCCGTACAACTGACGTGACTGGAACAATTGAATTGCCAGAAGGTGTTGAAATGGTTATGCCAGGCGACAACATCAAAATGACTGTTAGCCTCATCCACCCAATTGCAATGGATCAAGGTTTACGCTTTGCAATTCGTGAAGGCGGACGTACTGTTGGTGCTGGTGTAGTAGCGAAAATCATTAAATAATTTGATAACAACAGACTAAAAGGGAGCTTCGGCTCCCTTTTTTATTTACAGAAAATTAAAAAACACGCCC
>JAHHQU010000147.1 GCA_020026225.1 Phocaeicola sp.
TTCACTTTATTACCGTATCCTATATATACGAAAATAAAGTGAAGTGATTATACAGACCGTACTTCGTAAAAAGGTACGGGCGAAAAGAGAAATAAATATTCCAACCATTATTCAAACACTCATCTTATTATGGATATACAGACAGCAAAACAAATCAGGATAGCGGATTTTCTGTACAGTTTGGGATACTCTCCCGTCAAGCAGCAAGGTATCAACCTGTGGTATAAATCCCCGTTACGGGAAGAGACAGAGCCCTCGTTCAAAGTAAATACCGAGCGCAACCAATGGTATGATTTTGCAATTGGCAAGGGTGGAAATATCATTGCACTGGCACAGGAACTCTACTGTTCCGACTATGTGCCTTATCTTCTACAGAAAATCGAGGAACAGACACCGCACATCCGTCCCGTGTCTTTCTCTTTTGGCAAGCAATCATTTTCCGAACCGAGTTTTCAGCAATTGGACATTGTGCTGCTGGCTTCTCCTGCCCTGCTTGCCTACCTACAGGAAAGAGGGATAAACACGGCACTGGCGAAAAGAGAATGTAAGGAAGCCCGTTTCACCCACAACGGCAAACGGTATTTCTCCATTGCCTTTCCGAACATATCGGGCGGATATGAAATCCGCAACCGATATTTCAAGGGATGTATCGCACCAAAAGAAATATCCCATATCAGACAGTTGGGAGAACCGAAAAAAGAATGTTACGTTTTTGAGGGATTTATGGACTACCTTTCCTTTCTTACTCTAAGGCTCGAAAGTTGTCCGCAACACCCCAATTTCGACAGACAGGATTATATAATCCTGAATTCTGTAGCCAATGTTTCAAAGGCAATCTATCCGTTAGGAAGTTATGAGCGCATCCATTGTTTCTTTGACAATGACCGTGCTGGAATGGAAGCCATGCAGCAAATCCGAAAGGAGTATGATGCTACCCGGTATATACGTGACGCCTCGCAAATCTACAGTGGATGTAAAGATCTGAACGAATATTTACAGAAACGAATAGCCGATAGGAAAGAGCAAGCGCAATCTGTCAAAAAGAGGAATGATACGCTATCCAAGAAACCGAAAGGCTTCCGGTTATAGCCCACTATAACTACACGCTTCGCTTACGTAGTTGTGGGCTCTCCCGAGGGGATTAGGGTTTTACCCTAATGACCCACTCAGGGCGTTTCTCCCCTGAGAACCCCGAGCAAAGAGTGACCCTCTCTTTGCAATCTCCGCTTATGGGTTGCACCCCTAAGAACCC
>JAHHQU010000148.1 GCA_020026225.1 Phocaeicola sp.
ATAGAAAAAACTGATATAAGATATGTCGTTAGTTACTAGGACAGAGCCGTTTTTTAGGAGCCTGTGAAAAAATCTCTGTAAATTAAACAATACAAAGGTCTTCTATGATAAAATATTAAATCATAGGAGGCCTTTTATTATGGCAAACAGAAAAAAAGAAGTTTACAAACCAAAACCGATGACCGAAGGAAAAAGAAATCTTATTCAGGGACTGCTCCAGGAGTACGATATTCAATCAGCAGAAGATATTCAAGATGCACTTAAAGATCTGCTTTCTGGAACTATTCAAGATATGCTTGAAACGGAAATGGATAATCACCTTGGCTATGATCGTTACGAAAGATCTTGTGAGCCTAACTACCGCAATGGAACAAAGCGTAAGACCGTTCGTAGTAAATATGGTGAATTTGAAGTAGATGTACCTCAAGATCGTCAAAGTTCTTTTGAACCGCAGGTGATCCCAAAGCGTCAAAAAGACATTTCTTCAATTGATGACAAGATTATTGCAATGTATGCAAAGGGAATGACTACACGACAGATTTCAGAAACCATAGAGGATATTTATGGTTTTGAAGTAAGTGAAGGAATGGTATCTGATATCACAGATAAGCTCTTTCCAAGAATCGAGGAATGGCAGAATCGTTCCTTATCGCCTGTGTACCCAATCGTTTTTATTGATGCTGTGCACTTCTCTGTACGTGATGATGGTGTAATTAGGAAACTGGCTGCATATGTGGTACTTGGCATCAATGAAGATGGTATGAAAGAAGTCCTGAGCATTGTTGTGGGCGAAAACGAAAGCAGTAAGTACTGGCTTTCTGTACTGAACAGCCTGAAGAATCGTGGGGTTCAGGATATTCTCATTCTCTGCTCGGATGGATTAACAGGCATCAAAGATGCAATCTCTACGGCATTTCCTAAAACAGAACAACAGCGTTGTATCGTACATATGGTGAGAAATACGCTTAAATATGTTGCAAACAAGGATATGAAAGCCTTTGCCAAGGATTTAAAGACAATCTATACGGCAGCAAACGAAGAAGCTGCCAGAAAGCAGTTAGAGACTGTAACAAAGAAATGGTCTGGACAATACCCAAGTGCCATGAACCGCTGGCATGATAACTGGGATGCGATTTCTCCAATCTTCAAGTTTTCCAAGGATGTCCGTACCGCTTTTTATACTACGAATGCCATTGAATCACTGAATTCATGCTATCGTAGATTGAACAAGCAGAGAAGCGTATTCCCA
>JAHHQU010000149.1 GCA_020026225.1 Phocaeicola sp.
TAGCAGCTTCAACAGTAAAACAGTTCAAGTCAACCAATTTATCTTGAGCGATAGTGCGAATCTGATCCCAAGTAAGTTCTGCAACTTTCTTACGGTTAGGTTCAGCCGATCCACTCTTAATCTTGGCAGCCTCAAGCAACTGAATTGCTACAGGAGGAGTCTTGATTACGAAATCGAAAGACTTATCTGTGTAGTAGGTAATGATTACAGGTAATACCTTACCTGCTTTGTCCTGGGTTCTGGCATTGAATTGCTTGCAAAATTCCATGATATTAATACCCTTAGAACCCAATGCAGGGCCAACGGGTGGTGCAGGATTTGCAGCGCCTCCTTTAATCTGTAACTTGATTAGTCCAGCAACTTCTTTAGCCATTTCTTTTTAATTTTAATATAGTTATTTAACGATGGAACAATACATGTAACAGATTGTATTATTCTTTTTCTACATCCGTAAAGCCTAATTCTAGCGGAGTTTTACGTCCGAAAATTTTGACCATTACTTTCAGCTTGCGCTTTTCCGCATTCACTTCTTCAATGATACCACTAAATCCGCTAAACGGTCCTGCACTAACTTTCACTGTTTCACCTACGGTGTAAGGAACATTTAGATCCTCTCCGACTTCCTGGAGTTCATCTACCGTACCAAGAATTCGATTCACTTCCGATTGTCTCAAAGGAGCCGGATGATCCAAGCCACCTAAGAAACCAATCACGTTCGGTGTATTTCTCAAATGATGAGCAACCTCACCTACTAATGCAGCTTCTACCAATACATAACCAGGGAGATAAGTTCTCTCTTTTACGATTTTTTTACCGTTGCGTACCTGATAGACTTTTTCGGTAGGAATCAATACCTGAGATACGTACTCACCAAGTTCACTGTGTTTCATATCAGCGTCAAGATATTCCTTGACCTTGGCTTCTTTACCACTTACAGCACGTAAAACGTACCATTTTTTTTCAATCTCAGCCATTATTCATTGATTTAATGCGGATAGATGACATCCCCCATAACAAACTGGAAGACAAAATCCATAAGAAAAACAACGAGTGCAATGAGTAGGGAAGCAGTTAAAACAACCACTGCACTGCTAGAAAGCTCTGAACGACTTGGCCATGATACTTTATGGACGAGTTCGTCATAAGATTCTTTACAATAATTTGTTATCTTCTTAAACATATCCAATTATTTTTCTGCACGGGAAGAGAGGCTCGAACTCCCGACACTCGGTTTTGGAGACCGATGC
>JAHHQU010000150.1 GCA_020026225.1 Phocaeicola sp.
GGGATGCGGGTCTTCTGTCGCTTCGTCATGATCCATTGCTTGCCGTCGAGGGTGACGATGTTGTCCGGCGTCAGCTGCGACATGTCGATGTAAGCCAGACCGCAAAAGCAGGAGAAGATGAAAAGGTCGCGCACTGTTTCCAGACGCGGAACGTCAAATTCCTTCTGCATGATAAGACGGAGTTCTTCATCGGTGAGGAAATCTCTGTTTATATAATCAAAATGGAAACTGTGATTGACAAAAGGGTCACGATTGATCATATCGCATTTACGGGCATAGATAACAACCGTTTTAAGAAATTTCAGTGTTTTCGTAGCGCTGTTAGGTTTCATGCCGGCTTCTGTCTTCAGATAGATGAAGAAATCTTCAATAATGACAGGTGTCAGTTCAATAAATGCGATATCCTTCCTTCCATACTTGAAGTTTAGAAACTCGACAAAGTGTCTGTGCAGTGCCGCATACTTCTGATATGAAGCCTTTGATTTTCCCACGCCGACTTCGGCCTTTACATTTTCGAGGTATTTGTCAAAAAAGGGTATGAAGGTGGATATTTTTTTATCCTTTCCCAGATACATGCTTTTGATTCGATCCAACGAAACGACTCCATCATGCTGCATATCTCTGAATATATTCTGCAGGGAAGAGGAAATCATATCCAAATTAGTATTCAGATTCAACACATCTGCAGAGCGTCCCATTGCCCGGTTGGTGGGGTGTTCCATACTTTTTTATCGACACTGAGCCCCGACGAACCAAGGTCCAACATTTCCCCGTCCAGAAAAATACGCACCATAATAGGGGCCTTGCCTTCATGGGTCTCATAATTCGACCGCAGGTAAAACGACACCTTGAAATTGACTTTCATAACAATTCGGTTTGATGTAGCACTTGCTACAAAGTTCAACAAAATTTATTATGATTAAGTCATTGTAATGCCGTCAATTTGCTATTCAACAACCGTTCACTGCTACATTTTTTGACCGATATTTTTTCTGTAGCACTAAATGTAGCAGAAAATGACCGATTGTTGGCTACCGATTCCTGCATTCGGTCGGTCATACCCTGTTCATGCGACATAAAAAAAGCACCGTAATCGCTTGATATACGGTGCTTTGATTACTTTTTGAACGAATTTCTGAATGCTTCCGTTCTGCTCCTTGCGGAAAGAGAGGGATTCGAACCCCCGGAGCCTCGCAGCT
>JAHHQU010000151.1 GCA_020026225.1 Phocaeicola sp.
ATTAAGCTTCGATAGCTGTTACTACACCAGCACCTACAGTGTGGCCGCCTTCACGAATCGCGAAACGAAGACCTTCTTCGATAGCGATTGGAGTGATCAATTCGATATCCATTGTTACGTTATCGCCAGGCATACACATTTCTGTACCAGCTGGAAGATTGATAACACCAGTTACGTCAGTTGTACGGAAGTAGAACTGTGGACGGTAACCGTTGAAGAATGGAGTATGACGTCCACCTTCTTCTTTTGTTAATACGTATACTTCTGCTTTGAATTTTGTGTGTGGTTTAATGGAACCTGGTTTTGCAAGTACTTGGCCACGTTCGATGTCTTTGCGGTCTACACCACGAAGAAGTGCACCTACGTTATCGCCTGCTACTGCAGAATCCAAAGTTTTACGGAACATTTCCAAACCTGTTACTACATAAGCTTCAGCTTTTTCTTTCAAGCCTACGATTTCAACAGTGTCGCCTACGTTTACTTGACCACGTTCAACACGGCCTGTAGCTACTGTACCACGACCTGTGATTGTGAACACGTCTTCTACTGGCATAAGGAATGGTTTGTCAGTGTCGCGTTCTGGAGTTGGGATGTAAGCGTCTACTTCTGCCATCAAGTTGTTGATAGCTTCAACGTATTTTGCATCGCCTTCCAAAGCTTTAAGAGCGGAGCCTACTACGATTGGCACATCGTCGCCAGGGAATTCGTAGTCGGAAAGAAGTTCACGAACTTCCATTTCTACAAGTTCAATAAGTTCAGCGTCGTCAACCATATCAGCTTTGTTCAAGAATACAACGATAGCTGGTACACCTACTTGGCGAGCAAGAAGGATATGTTCACGAGTTTGTGGCATAGGGCCGTCAGCTGCGGATACTACTAGAATAGCACCGTCCATTTGAGCAGCACCAGTGATCATGTTTTTAACATAGTCAGCATGGCCTGGGCAGTCAACGTGTGCGTAGTGACGAGTGTCAGTTTCATATTCAACGTGGGAAGTGTTGATTGTGATACCGCGTTCACGTTCTTCTGGAGCTTTATCGATATTGCTGTAATCTGTGAATTCTGCTTGACCTTTTTCAGCAAGTACTTTTGTGATTGCTGCAGTCAAAGTTGTTTTACCATGGTCAACGTGACCGATAGTACCAATGTTAACATGTGGTTTCGTACGTTCAAATTTAGCTTTTGCCATT
>JAHHQU010000152.1 GCA_020026225.1 Phocaeicola sp.
AATCGGACGAGAAAAGAATGGGCAAATGGCTGGACAACCAAGATGTCTGCCAAATTCTGAATGTAAGCTTGCGTACATTGCAAACCTATCGGAGTAACCGGACTTTACCCTATACGAAGATAGGCTACAAGATGTACTATAAACCGGAGGATGTGCAGAAATTGATAGACAAGTCGGTCTCTCCATGATACAGTATCTTAATCACCACTAAATCCAAAGTAGGACTATGAGTAATAATGTAAAGACCAAGAATGATGAAGAAATTATGCACTTCTTCAATGCCTCCGACCGTATGATAAAAGGGATAGATGCCCTGAGGAAAAGAAACAGACCGATGCTTCAAGGGCAACGGTATTTGACGGATGAGGAACTTTCCAGACGGCTGCATGTCAATCGACGTACCCTGCAAGACTATCGTGATATGGGGCGTATCCCGTTTATCAAATTAGGAGGGAAAGTCCTCTATAAAGAGGAGGAGATAGAAAAGTTGCTTCAAGAGAATTATCATCCACGATTTGAGGAATGATGAAAGGAAACAGGCTGTGAGAAATCTTATCCCACAGCCTGTCTCCTTTAGGTCGCACTCCCTTTAGCAGTGTTGTCCGCCAACAGTATAGCAGATTATCATGGGAGAGGAAGAAACAGTCTTCTCCGAAAGCCTGCCGATTATCCACCTTCGCAAAGTCTTTGCCTTTGGCGTGGCTATACGAAACGACAGCATCGTTATCGTTTCCATACTGTACAAGTCAATAAATCCCCGTTCGGAGCGGATTGTCCTCACTGCTTCCGTCTCCATCAAAAGACCCTCTTTGAATATCGTTTTGATTTGTGCGTTCACCTTGCTGGAGAAAGCCCCGAACAGGTCGGCTATCTCACAAGCTGACATCCAAACGGGAGCAGTCGGGATGTGTATTTCTCCATTGCCGCCAATGGTTATGATTTTTCTTTTCATAGACATTCCTCCTTATCTTTATATGGTGATACCGTTAAACTGTTCTATCCGGTTTAACTTGTCGGAAAGAGTATTCATGTCTTGACTTTCCTTCTCGTGGGTGATTTTGGCATAAATCTGTGTCGTGCGGATATTCGTATGCCCAAGCATCTTGGAGAGCGTTTCAATGGGAACACCGTTGGTCAGACAAATTTCCGTTGCCATGGTATGGCGG
>JAHHQU010000015.1 GCA_020026225.1 Phocaeicola sp.
CAAAACTACAATCAAACCCTAGGCTATGCAATGTGTATTTCTTCGGATGCTTACATTTCTATCTCCTCGGTGGTTTCAGGGTATCGGATGTTCGGCCGTTGGAACTCGCAGACAAAGACTTGGAAGAAAGGGTAGGTAAGAGAATATTCGGCAGGAAACGGACGAATAAAGATAGAAAAACTCTTTTTTAGGCCTGTATCATTATCGAAAATGCAAAAAAAGAGGTAATTATCGTTGAAATTGATTTACTTATGCCGTTTTTTTTCTCTATTTTTGCTATTAAGTTTAAAATCTAAAACAAAAGACTATGTATCCATTAAAATTTCAACCGATTCTGAAGTCTACCATTTGGGGTGGCGATAAAATCATTCCGTTCAAACACCTTGATTGCCAGCAGGCTCAAGTAGGTGAAAGCTGGGAAATATCTGACGTTCCAGGTGACGAATCTGTAGTAGCTGACGGAGCTGATGCAGGTAAGAATCTGACTCAGATGGTAAACGAATATAAAGGAGCTTTGGTTGGTGAAGCTAATTACGAACGTTTCAATGGCAAGTTCCCATTGCTTATCAAGTTCATTGATGCACAAGATGACCTTTCTATTCAGGTACATCCAAACGATGAATTGGCTAAAAAACGTCACAATTCAATGGGTAAGACCGAAATGTGGTATGTTATTGGCAACGATGGCGGCAAAGCACATTTGCGTTCAGGCTTGAGCAAGGAAATCACTCCAGAACAGTACTCACAGATGATTGCAGACAACACCATCTGCGATGCTTTGTCTGACTATGCTGTAAATCCAGGTGATGTGTTCTTCTTGCCGGCTGGCCGTATCCACAGCATTGGTGCAGGATGTTTCATCGCTGAAATCCAGCAGACTTCAAACATCACTTACCGTATCTACGATTTCAATCGTAAGGATAAGAATGGTAATACCCGTGAATTGCATACAGAACTTTCAAAGGACGCTATCGATTATTCAGTAGAATCTGACTATCGTACCAACTATACTCCGAAGAAAGATGAACCAGTAGAATTGGTTACTTGCCCTTACTTCACTACTTCAGTTTATGACTTGACAGAAAACATGACGATGGATTATAGTGAATTGGATTCATTTGTAATCTATATCTGTATGGAAGGTTCTGCTAAGGTAACCGATAACGAAGGTAACGAAGTAGCCATGAAGGCCGGTGAATCTGTTCTGTTCCCTGCTACAACCAAGACTCTTCAGGTAGTTCCAGAAGGACAGGTTAAATTCCTTGAAACTTACGTATAATCCGTGACGGATACGTTTACATAATTGGAATATCCGCATCGTGCCATCTGCTACAGATGAATACCCTGCGGATATTTTTATTTTACATCATACTTTAATTTACCTCTAATAATCCTAAGAAAAATAGAATGAAAAAAACAGGTTTGTTTTTAACGCTTGCTTTAGCAGGCTCCTTCGCTGCTTGCACGTCAATTCAAAAGCAGGAAGGTCCGATTGACTATACTCAATATGTAAATCCGTTTATCGGTGCTGCTGATAACGGTCATACATTCCCTGGAGCCTGCCGTCCGTTCGGTATGGTACAGACTAGTCCTGTAACGGGGGCTGTAGGATGGAGATATTGTTCTGAATATGTTTATCGTGATTCCATCATTTGGGGCTTCACCCAGACACACTTGAACGGAACAGGTTGTATGGACTTGGGAGATATTTTGGTTATGCCGGTAACGGGTAATCGTCATCGCAGTTGGGATGGATACCGTAGCTCGTTCCGTAAATCTACCGAAAGCGCAACTCCTGGATATTATACGGTTACTTTGGATGAACCGGGCGTAAAGGCAGAGTTAACGGCTACTGCCCATACAGCTTTGCATCGCTACACCTATCAGAAAGCAGATTCTGCTTCATTGCTGATTGACTTGCAGCATGCTCCTGCTTGGAATGAGAAACAGTACCATGCACAGGCTAAGTTCTGTGAGACCAAATGGGAAAACGATAGTACGCTTGTAGGTCATGTCAAGAATACGGTATGGGTAGATCAAGAATATTTCTTCGTGATGCAGTTTAACCGTCCTTCTACAGGAAATTTCCAATTGCCGATGGGCAAGACAGAAAAGGGCCAGCGTATTGTAGCTTCATTTGACGTGAAGCCAAATGAGCAGTTGATGATGAAAGTGGCTCTTTCTACAACAAGTGTGGAAGGTGCTCGTGCAAACATGGAAGGTGAATTAGCAGGATGGGACTTTGAAGGTGTTCGTCAGGCTGCTAATAAAGACTGGAACCAATACTTAAGTCGTGTCAGTGTAGAAGGAACTGATGAACAGAAGACGAATTTCTATACATCTTTCTACCATACATTGATTCAGCCGAACGAGATTTCCGACTTGGACGGTCAGTATCGTAATGCAGCTGGAGAAGTGGTTAAGGCTACAGGAGGAAAATTCTATTCTACTTTCTCTTTGTGGGATACCTATCGTGCCGCTCATCCGTTCTATACATTGATGGTTCCAGAAAGAGTAGACGGCTTCGTGAACTCATTGGTCGATCAGTTTGATGTTCAAGGCTTCCTGCCTATCTGGGCTTTATGGGGGCATGAAAACTACTGTATGATTGGTAACCATGGTGTATCGGTTATCGCTGAGGCTTACGCTAAAGGCTTCCGTGGCTTTGATGCAGAACGTGCTTTCAACGCCATCAAGACCACTCAGACCGTTTCGCATAAGTTGAAGTCAAATTGGGAAAATTATACGAAATATGGATATTTCCCAACCGACCTTACTGCTGCGGAATCAGTTTCGTCTACGTTGGAAAGTGTTTATGACGATTATGCTGCTGCGGATATGGCAACCCGTATGGGCAAGAAGGACGATGCAGCTTATTTCGGCAACCGTTCTAATTACTACAAGAACCTTTTTGACGCTTCTACCGGATTTATGCGTCCTAAGAATGCGGATGGAACTTGGAAAACTCCATTTAACCCGAGTGACGTGGCACATGCTGAAAGCAAAGGTGGTGACTATACAGAAGGTAACGCATGGCAGTATACTTGGCACGTGCAGCATGATGTACAGGGATTGATTGATCTTTTTGGCGGTGCTGACAAATTCTTGACCAAGTTGGATTCCTTGTTTACTTTGGAACTGAAAACAACTCAGGCCGATGTAACTGGTTTGATAGGTCAATATGCACACGGTAACGAACCTAGCCATCACGTGACTTATTTGTATGCGATGGCTGGCAAGCCAGAACGTACCCAGGAATTGGTTCGTCAGATTTTCGATACCCAGTATCGTCCGGAACCAGATGGATTGTGCGGTAATGACGATTGTGGTCAGATGTCTGCATGGTATATGTTCTCAGCTATGGGATTCTATCCTGTAGATCCTGTTAGCGGTGAATATGTATTTGGTGCTCCTCAGATGCCGAAAATCGTCTTGAATTTGCCGGAAGGAAAGACTTTCACTATCATAGCGGAAGGTTTGTCGGCTGAAAACAAATATGTAGGAAGCATTACATTGAATGGCAAACCATATACGGAAACGTTCATCCGTCATGAAGACATCTTGAAGGGTGGTGAATTGGTATATCAGATGGTCAGTAAAAAATAAGGAGCTGATTCAGAAAGGCCTATCCGGCTTTCCTTGATATAGCATATAAATCGGTGCTGCATGTTGTTCGGACATGCAGCACCGTTCGTTTATTCCGGGTAGAAAGCAGGCAATGGATGCTTTTTTGCGTGAAGGGCAAGCCGTCGGGGCTGGGAAGGAAGGCTCTTTCTATCAAAGGAAATGCGTTGGTGAATCTCATGATGCGAACAGGTGCAAGAGAGGAGATTTTCTCGTTGGGCGGTTTTCTCTTCTTCCGACTTCTTCCAACTCTATGGGGAAGGTTTTGGCCTGAACGATAAATTTATACTGTAGAAAAGTGAAAGAATCTGAAAGTGTATTTTTTTATCAAATTCTGCAATAAAAATGTGGTTAGAATGAATAATTCTTTATATCTTTGCCAACCGATTTATATAGTATTGCGAATTGGAAAAGCTTAATATATATAATGTGGAACTGAAGAATATGCGCGAAAGCACAGCTTCTTATGATTATCATATTGATAACCAGTTCTTTGCAGATATCGATGCTCCTCAGATTCAAAAAGGTGAGTTGGATGTCCAGCTTACTGTGAAAAAGGGTATCGGTGTCTTCGTTCTTGATTTCCATACGGAAGGTGTGGCGTATGTACCATGTGATCGTTGTTTGGATGATATGGAGATTCCAGTGGACACAGATAACACCTTGAAGGTGAAATTAGGTCCGGAAGCTTCTGACGAGAATGATGAATTTATCACCGTATCAGAAATGGATGGATTTGTCAATGTGGCATGGTTCATTTATGAATTTATCGCACTGAGTCTCCCTATTCAACATGTACATGCTCCCGGTGAATGCAATGAGTCGATGATTGAAGCACTCAGCAAGTACCTGCGTACGGACGGAGACGAAACGGAGGATTTGGATGAACTCCCTGACGATGAGTCCGGTGATTTTGAAAAAGACAGTGAAATCGATCCGAGATGGAACGAATTGAAGAAAATATTAAATAATAATTAAATAAAGTTTTAGTAAAATGGCACATCCAAAAAGAAGACAATCAAAAACAAGAACTGCTAAGAGAAGAACTCACGATAAGGCAGTTGCTCCTACATTGGCTATCTGCCCTAACTGCGGCGAATGGCATGTTTATCACACAGTTTGTGGAGCTTGCGGTTATTATAGAGGTAAATTAGCAATCGAAAAAGAAGCAGCTCTTTAATTTGAGCAACTTCAATTGTGAACATCTTTGTGTGTTCTAAATAAGGGAATAAAGCCGGAGAGCCTTTCGGCTCGCCGGCTTTACTTTTTTAGGGTTACACAACTAAAAGCTTGAAATGATGGAAAAAATTAATGCTGTAATCACAGGTGTAGGTGGATATGTCCCTGATTATGTCCTTACTAACGAGGAATTGTCAAGGCTGGTTGACACTAACGATGAGTGGATTATGACCCGTATCGGGGTGAAGGAAAGACGTATCTTGAACGAAGAAGGTTTGGGTACTTCTTATATGGCACGTAAGGCTGCAAAACAGCTGATGCAGAAAACAAATTCCGATCCTGAATCTATCGACTGTGTTATCGTATCAACAACAACCCCTGACTATCATTTCCCTTCTACAGCTTCTATTATCATAGACAAACTTGGATTGAAGAATGCATATGCTTTTGACCTGCAGGCCGCTTGTTGCGGATTCCTGTATGCCATGGAAACAGCAGCGAACATGATTCAGTCTGGCAGACACAAGAAAATCATCGTTGTGGGTGCCGACAAGATGTCATCTATGGTAGACTACTACGACCGTGCTACTTGTCCAATCTTTGGTGATGGTGCAGCCGCTTGTATGTTTGAAGCCACTACAGAAGATGTTGGTGTTATGGATTCTATCCTTCGTACAGATGGTAAAGGACTTCCTTTCCTTCACATGAAAGCCGGTGGTTCTGTTTGTCCTCCTTCTTATTTTACTGTGGACAATAAGATGCACTACTTATATCAGGAAGGTAGAACTGTATTTAAATATGCTGTTTCTTACATGTCGGATGTTACAGAAGAAATCGCGAAACGTAACGGTTTGAATAAGGATAATATCAATTGGATTGTTCCTCATCAGGCTAATTTGCGTATCATTGATGCTGTAGCTTCTCGTTTGGAAGTTCCAAGAGAACAGGTGATGATTAATATCCAGCGTTATGGTAATACCAGCGCAGGTACCTTGCCTCTCTGTCTTTGGGATTACGAAAAACACTTGAAAAAAGGTGATAACTTGATATTTACTGCTTTCGGTGCAGGATTTACCTGGGGAGCAGTTTATGTGAAGTGGGGATACGACGGTAACAAATAAGATATTGAGAAGTCAAAACATATAGATAACTCCGTTTTCCGGACGGGTGGGTAGCGTTTGCCACCTCACAATTTGAGGACGTTATGCGGATTTATCATGAAATTATTACACATATGGAAAAAACGCATCCCAATACGGTGCGTTTTTTCGTATCTAAACCTAAATAGCTGATTATGCACAAAGCCGGATTTGTTAATATCGTAGGTAACCCGAATGTGGGAAAGTCTACGTTGATGAATTTGTTGGTTGGCGAGCGAATCTCTATCGCTACGTTCAAGGCGCAGACTACGCGTCATCGCATTATGGGTATCCTGAACACAGAGGATATGCAGATTGTGTTCTCAGATACTCCGGGGGTATTAAAACCTAATTATAAGCTTCAGGAGTCTATGCTGAACTTTTCAGAATCGGCACTCGTGGATGCTGACATCTTGCTGTATGTAACTGATACGGTAGAAAAACCTGAGAAAAACGCCGACTTTATGGAGAAAGTGCGTAATCTGGAGGTTCCGGTTCTTCTGTTGATCAATAAGATTGACTTAAGTAATCAAGAAGATCTTACGAAAATGGTGGAAGAATGGCATGAAATGCTGCCGAAGGCTGAAATCATTCCTATTTCTGCAAAGGCTAAGTTCAATGTGGACGTGGTGATGAAGCGCATCAAGGAACTTCTACCGGAATCGGAAGCTTATTTTGGAAAAGACCAATGGACTGATAAACCTGCACGTTTCTTTGTGACTGAAATCATCCGTGAAAAGATTCTGTTGTATTACGACAAAGAGATTCCTTATTCCGTGGAAGTCGTTGTAGAACAGTTTAAGGAGGATACCAAGAGTATTCATATCAATGCGGTCATTTATGTAGAGCGTGAATCACAGAAGGGCATTATCATCGGTCATCAGGGCAAGGCTCTGAAAAAAGTCGCTTCTGAAGCACGTAAAACTTTGGAGCATTTCTTCCAAAAATCCATTTATCTGGAAACTTTCGTGAAAGTGGATAAGGATTGGAGAAGCTCTGACAAGGAATTGAAGAACTTTGGTTATCAATTAGATTAATTACCGGCTGGGAAGCCGTAAACAATTTTAAATTATGGGAAATTTAGTAGCTATTGTGGGACGTCCCAATGTGGGAAAGTCGACACTGTTTAACCGTCTGACCCGTACGCGTCAGGCTATTGTTAATGAACAGGCCGGTACAACCCGTGACCGTCAGTATGGTAAGTCAGAATGGTTGGGAAAAGAGTTCTCTTTGGTAGATACCGGAGGATGGGTGGTAAACTCGGATGACGTATTCGAAGAAGAGATTCGCAAGCAGGTTATCCTGGCCATGGAAGAAGCTGATGTCATCTTGTTCGTAGTGGACGTGGTGAATGGAGTAACCGATTTGGATATGGAAGTGGCTTCTATCTTGCGTCGCTCAAAGAAGCCAGTGCTGGTTGTTGCCAATAAAACAGATAATAACGATTTGCAATATAATTCGGCTGAATTTTATTCATTAGGTCTGGGTGATCCATATTGTATTTCTGCTGTAAGCGGATATGGAACAGGTGATTTGCTCGACCTTGTGGTAAGTAAATTCAGTAAGGATACTGATGAAATCATTGAAGAGGAGATTCCTCGCTTTGCGGTCGTAGGACGTCCAAATGCGGGCAAGTCTTCTATTGTGAATGCATTTATCGGTGAAAATCGTAACATCGTTACCGAAATTGCAGGTACGACTCGCGATTCAATCTATACACGTTATGACAAGTATGGATTCGATTTCTATTTGGTAGATACTGCAGGTATCCGTAAAAAGAATAAGGTGAACGAGGATTTGGAATACTATTCAGTATTGCGTTCTATCCGTTCTATCGAGAATTCGGATGTTTGTATTCTGATGCTGGATGCTACTCGTGGTATTGAAGGTCAGGATTTGAACATCTTCTCGTTGATTCAGCGTAATCAGAAGGGATTGGTTGTAGTAGTCAATAAATGGGACTTGATTGAAGAAAAGACTGCAAAGGTGATGAATACGTATGAAAATGCCATTCGTGAACGTCTGGCTCCTTTTACAGACTTTCCGATTATCTTTACGTCGGCATTGACCAAGCAGCGTATCTTCAAGGTGCTTGAATTGGCTCAGGAAGTATATAAAGCTCGTACAACACGTATTCCGACAGCTCGCTTGAATGAAGAGCTCTTGCCTTTGATAGAGGCTTATCCGCCACCATCAAATAAAGGAAAGTACATTAAAATCAAGTACGTTACCCAGTTGCCTAACACTCAGGTTCCATCGTTCGTATTTTTCGCGAATCTTCCACAGTATGTGAAGGAACCGTACAAGCGCTTTTTGGAAAACAAGATGCGTGAACGTTGGAAATTGTCGGGTACGCCTGTGAACATCTTTGTCAGACAGAAATAAACCTTGATGGATATGCAATAAAAAAGGGACGAATCTTACGATTCGTCCCTTTTTATGTGTGTACCTCTTTCACAGGAAGTGGATAGGTTATTTCTTTGTTTCTTCTTTCTTGACCTTCTGCAGTAGATCGGATGCGAAGATAAAGTTGTTCAAACGTTCGTTGGTAGCGGTGAACACTTCATCTTTGGTTCCTTCCCACTCCTTATGCCCTTGATAAATGTAAAGGATACTTTCACCGATACCCATCACAGAGTTCATGTCGTGAGTGTTTATGATGGTAGTCATGTTGTATTCAGTGGTGATATCATGAATCAATTCATCGATGACCAATGAAGTTTTCGGGTCCAGACCGGAATTCGGTTCGTCACAAAACAGGTATTTTGGCTGCAAGGCAATGGCACGTGCGATTGCTACGCGTTTCTGCATGCCTCCACTGATCTCTCCCGGAAACTTGTTCTGTGCATCAATTAGGTTGACGCGGTCTAAACAGAACTGTGCACGGCGTAGACGGTCTTTGTATGAAGCGTTTGAAAACATGTCCAGTGGAAACATGACATTTCCCAGAACAGAAAGGGAGTCGAATAAAGCAGCACTTTGAAATATCATTCCCATCTCTCTATGTAGTGCTTTCTTTTCTCCTTTTTTCATGGTCAGAAGGTCTCTGCCGTCGTATAACACTTCTCCGTGCTCAGGAGTCAGAAGACCTACGATGCATTTCATCAAGACTGTTTTGCCGGAGCCGCTCTGTCCGATAATCAGATTGGTCTTTCCGTTTTCAAAACAAAAATCAATATTGTCAAGAACTCTTCGTTCTTCAAACGATTTGCATATAGAATTCAGTTGTATCATCCCATTAACAGTTGAGTAAGTATTAAATCAGAAAAAAGAATCAGTACGCTGCTTGACACTACAGAGTCTGTGCTGGCCTTACCTACAGCAATGGATCCTCCTTCTACTACGTAGCCGAAGTAAGCTGAAACGCTGGCGATAATAAAGGCGAAGAACAGAGATTTAATGAAGCTGCACCAAATGTACCATTCTACAAAGTTGTATTGCAGACCATATTCCAAATCGGTGGCATTCATGATGCCTGCAAACCATGCCGTACTGAAAGCGCCGATGATTCCGGCCCCGATGCTGAATATGACTAGCAGTGGAATCATGGTCATCAGTCCCAAAATTTTGGGAAGAATCAGGTAAGATGCAGAGTTGATACCCATAATCTCCAGTGCATCAATTTGTTGTGTGACCCGCATGGTTCCTATTTCTGAAGCTATATTTGAGCCCACTTTCCCGGCGAGAATCAAACACATGATGGATGAAGAAAATTCCAAAAGAAGAATTTCACGTGTGGTATAACCCACCACGAAGCGTGGCATCCATGGACTTTCAATGTTTAATTTGATTTGGATGCAGATTACAGCACCGATAAAGAAAGATATCAGCAGAACGATACCGATAGAATTGATTCCTAATTTATATATTTCGTTTATATATTGTTTGAAATATACTCGGAAACGTTCTGGCCGCGAGAAAACTTTCCCCATAAGCATGAGGTAGGTCCCTAATGTCGAGATTGGTTTTAGCATATTTGTTCGTTTTGTTTGCTACAAAATTACGTTTTTTTGCCTAATTATAATAAAAGATGTGATGAAATTCGAGTATACTACCACATAACCCAAGATTTTTACTACTTTTGTCACAAATATAAAGCATTATGGCAGAACAGGAAAATATTCAGCAATCGGTACAATCTCAGGAACACTTTGAGCTTCCTTCTGACGGTCGTATGGTGCTTCGAACCGAAAACCTTGTGAAGAAATACGGGAAACGTACTGTAGTCAGTCACGTTTCTATCAATGTGAAGCAAGGTGAAATCGTTGGCTTGTTGGGCCCGAATGGTGCCGGAAAGACAACCTCTTTCTATATGACAACTGGTTTGATTGTACCTAATGAAGGACATATCTATTTGAATGATCAGGACATCACTTCATATCCTGTGTACAAACGTGCACAGAACGGTATTGGTTATTTGGCTCAGGAAGCTTCTGTATTCCGTAAGATGAGTGTAGAAGATAATATTGCCTCTGTTTTGGAATTGACCAATAAAAGTGCGGAATATCAAAAGGATAAGCTGGAAAGCCTGATCGCTGAATTCCGATTGCAGAAAGTGCGCAAGAACTTGGGAGACCAACTTTCTGGTGGAGAACGTCGACGTACAGAAATAGCCCGATGTCTGGCTATTGACCCGAAGTTCATTATGCTTGACGAACCATTCGCAGGAGTTGACCCGATTGCCGTGGAAGATATCCAGCACATCGTTTGGAAGTTGAAGGACAAAAATATCGGTATCTTGATTACTGACCATAATGTACAAGAAACATTGAGTATTACAGATCGCGCTTATCTGTTGTTTGAAGGGAAAATCCTTTTCCAGGGTACCCCGGAAGAATTGGCAGAGAATAAAATTGTGCGTGAAAAGTATTTAAGTAACAGCTTTGTGTTGCGAAGAAAAGATTTCCAAGTCGGATAGGAATGCATTTTATCGGTGTCCGGTTTTTATTAAATATAATCTACTGGCCTAATAAATACGAAATTACATTTTTTAGCTTGACTCTTTGGTAATTGTGAGATTAAACACTATTTTTGCAACCTAATTTTAGGCTTTATAGACCCAAGAAATATTAATAATTAAATAAAATAATACGGAAATGAATATTTCATTACAGAACGTAAACAATGTAAGCGCAGTGCTTACTGCTCAGATTGAAAAAGCTGATTATCAGGAAAAGGTAGAAAAGGCGTTGAAGAATATCCGCCAGAAAGTAAATATGCCAGGATTTCGTCAGGGACATGTTCCTGCAAGCTTGGTTAAGAAACAGTACGGTGTTTCTGTATTGCTTGAAGAAATCGACAAGTTGCTTCAGGAAAAAGTGGGTGAATACATCCGCGAAAACAAAGTGAACATGTTGGGTACTCCTCTTCCAAAAGAAAATCAAATCAATTTCGAAACTGAAGAAAACTTCGAATTCTCTTTCGATATTGCTTTGGCTCCAGAATTCTCTATCGAATTGTCAAAAGAAGATACAGTTGATTACTTTGACATTGAAGTAACTGACGAAATGGTTGACCAGCAGGTTAAGATGTATACTCAGCGTACTGCAAAATACGACAAAGTGGAAGAATATCAGGAAAATGATATGTTGAAAGGTTTGTTGGCTGAGTTGGATGAAAACGGCAACACTAAAGAAGGTGGTCTTCAGGTAGAAGGTGCAGTTATGATGCCATCATACATGAAGAACGACGACCAGAAAGCAATCTTCAACGGTGCAAAGAACAATACAGTATTGGTATTCAACCCATCTGTAGCATTCGACAATAACGAAATCGAACTTTCTTCTATGTTGAAAGTGAAGAAAGAAGAAGTTGCTAATTACAAAGGTAACTTCAGCTTCCAGATTGAAGAAATCACTCGTATGATTCCAGGTGACTTGAATCAGGAATTGTTCGACCAAGTTTTGGGCGAAGGCAAAGCACACAATGAAGAAGAATTCCGTGCTCAGATCAAGGAAAGCATCGCTGGTCAGTTCGCACAGGACAGCGATTATAAGTTCATGATTGATTTGCGTGCTCATACAATGAACAAAGTTGGCAAATTGGAATTCGCTGACGATTTGATGAAGCGTATCATGATTGACAATAACAAGGACAAGGGCGAAGAATACGTAAACGAAAACTACGACAAGAGCCTTGAAGAATTGACTTGGCACTTGATTAAAGAAAAATTGGTTGCTGCTAACAACATCAAGATTGAACAGTCTGACATCAATGACATGGCAAAAGAAGCAACTCGTGCTCAGTTCGCTCAGTACGGCATGTTCAACGTTCCTGAAGAATTGTTGGAAAACTACTCTAAGGAAATGTTGAAGAAACGTGAAAGCGTTGAAGCATTGGTTAACCGTGCTATTGAAAACAAATTGGCTGCAGCTGTTAAGGAACAGGTTAACTTGAACCGCAAGACTGTTTCTGCTGAAGAATTCAATAAGAACTTTCAATAATTAGTTGGCGGCATTCCTAAGCTGCCAAGCTGGTTAAGAAGGGGGCTTTTAACCAAAGCTTTTCACAAGGACGCAAGGATATAGTACCTTTGTCCTATAGGGAAAAAGGTAGGTTAAAAGCCTCCTTTATATTCACATATATAATACATATAATAATGGACGATTTTAGAAAATATGCTACCAAGCATTTGGGCATGAACGGTATGGTACTTGACGATGTGATTAAGTCGCAGGCCGGTTATCTGAATCCTTATATCCTGGAAGAACGTCAGTTGAACGTAACTCAGCTCGACGTTTTCTCACGATTGATGATGGATCGTATCATTTTCCTTGGCACAGAAATCAATGACTATACGGCCAATACCTTACAGGCGCAGTTGTTGTATCTGGATTCGGTAGATGCAGAAAAGGATATTTCCATTTACATCAATTCTCCAGGTGGTTCTGTTTATGCTGGTTTGGGCATTTATGATACCATGCAGTTCATTAACTGTGACGTAGCGACTATCTGTACCGGTATGGCAGCTTCTATGGCAGCTGTATTGCTGGTAGCTGGTAAGGATGGAAAACGTTCGGCTCTGACCCATTCAAGAGTAATGATTCATCAGCCGATGGGTGGCGCTCAAGGACAAGCTTCAGATATCGAAATTACCGCTCGTGAAATTCAGAAGTTGAAGAAAGAGCTATATACGATTATTGCAGACCATTCTCATACAGAATTTGATAAGGTATGGGCTGATTCTGACCGTGATTATTGGATGACAGCTCAGGAGGCAAAAGATTACGGTATGATTGATACCGTTTTGTGCCGCAAACCATCATTGTAAATAAACAATAGCTTGTGTTGCTGTATTGTCAATACAGGCTATTGTTTAATGGATAATACAAACAAATTAAATTAAACGGACTTTGGAAGATAATAATAAATCATCTAGAAGTAAACGAAAATGTAGTTTCTGCGGATTGCCGGAAAAACAGGTTGGCTTTATGTTGGAAGGTCAAGGTGTTTATATCTGTAACAATTGCGTAGAACGTGCACATGAGATTGTTCAGGAAATCATAGGGAAGCAGCAGCCAGAGGTCAATGATCTGGATTTAAAGGAACTTCCCAAACCAAAAGATATTAAAGAATTCTTAGATCAATATGTCATTGGCCAAGATGATGCAAAGCGCTATCTCTCTGTGGCTGTATACAATCATTATAAGCGCTTGTTGCAACCTGCTGATCAGAATGATGTTGAAATTGAAAAGTCAAACATCATCATGGTAGGAAGCACAGGTACTGGAAAAACGCTGTTGGCACGTACCATTGCCAAATTGCTGCATGTCCCTTTTACTATCGTTGACGCAACCGTTTTGACGGAAGCAGGTTACGTGGGTGAAGATATTGAGAGTATCTTGACTCGTCTGCTTCAGGCTTCTGACTATAATGTGGAAGAAGCGGAACGCGGTATCGTATTTATTGATGAAATTGACAAGATTGCTCGTAAGAGTGATAATCCGTCTATTACCCGTGATGTAAGTGGTGAAGGCGTTCAGCAAGGACTATTGAAATTACTGGAAGGCTCAGTGGTGAATGTGCCTCCACAAGGTGGACGCAAGCATCCTGACCAGAAGATGATTCCAGTAAATACCAAAAATATCCTCTTTATTTGTGGAGGAGCTTTTGATGGCATCGAACGTAAGATAGCACAGCGCTTGAATACACACGTTGTGGGTTATCGTTCGGTTAATGAAACGGTGAAGATTGATAGAAGCAATCTGATGCAATATATTGCACCGCAAGATTTGAAATCATTTGGCCTGATTCCCGAGATTATCGGTCGTCTGCCAGTCCTTACTTACTTGAATCCGCTTGATCGCGTTGCTTTGAGAAATATTCTGACTGAACCAAAGAACTCAATCATCAAGCAGTACGTCAAACTGTTTGCCATGGATGGAGTAACTTTGGAATTTGAGCCTGAAGTCTTTGAATACATTGTAGACAAGGCTGTAGAATACAAATTAGGTGCCAGGGGACTTCGCTCAATAGTAGAAAGCATCATGATGGACACCATGTTTGAAATACCTTCAAATAAGGTAGAAAAGTACACGGTGACTCTTGATTATGCGAAAGAGCAGATGGGCAAAGCTAATCTGTCGAGATTGCAGATGGCTTGATAAGGTGATTTTTGTAAAATAAGTTTTTCGGTGAGAAAAGTCTCGATAAATTGTGTAATTTAAAAAGTTGTTTATAACTTTGTTACAATAGAGGCTTAAAAGAAACATTTTAAAGAATCACTAAATCATAAGATACAATGACGGAAAACATAAATTTAACGGCCGAACTGAAACGTTATTTTGGCTTTGATACCTTTAAAGGTAATCAAGAAGCCATTATTCGAAATCTTCTTGCAGGAAATGATACGTTTGTGCTTATGCCTACAGGAGGCGGAAAATCGTTGTGTTACCAGTTGCCTTCTCTTTTGATGGAAGGTACAGCTATTGTAATATCTCCGCTCATTGCTCTTATGAAAAACCAGGTTGACGCCATGCGGAATTACAGTGAAGATGATGGAGTGGCACACTACATCAATTCTTCCTTGTCCAAATCGGCTATTGACCAGGTTAAATCGGATATCCTTAGTGGAAAGACCAAGCTGCTGTATGTGGCTCCGGAGTCACTGACTAAGGAAGAGAATGTGGAATTCTTGAAAAATGTAAAGATCTCTTTTTATGCGATAGATGAGGCTCATTGTATTTCAGAATGGGGACATGATTTCCGGCCTGAATACCGGCGGATTCGACCGATTATCAACGAAATCGGAAGAGCACCGCTGATTGCGCTTACAGCTACGGCTACTCCGAAAGTAAAGATGGACATTCAGAAGAATTTGGGAATGACAGAGTCTGCCGAATTCAAATCTTCCTTCAATCGTCCCAATCTTTATTATGAAGTTCGTGCCAAGACAGAAAATATAGATCGTGATATCATCAAGTTTATCAAGCAGAATCCTGAAAAGTCGGGAATCATTTATTGCTTGAGCCGTAAGAAGGTAGAAGAATTGGCCGAGATTCTTCAGGCTAACGGAATCAAGGCTCGTCCGTATCATGCAGGTATGGATGCTGCTACCCGCAATGCCAATCAAGATGATTTCTTGAAAGAAGACATTGATGTCATTGTAGCTACCATAGCATTTGGTATGGGCATTGATAAGCCTGATGTACGTTTCGTCATCCATTACGATATGCCGAAGAGTCTTGAAGGATATTATCAAGAGACAGGTCGTGCAGGCCGTGATGGTGGAGAAGGAAGATGTATTACGTTCTATTCAAATAAGGATCTTCAGAAATTGGAGAAGTTCATGCAAGGAAAACCTATTTCGGAACAAGAGATAGGAAAACAGCTCTTGCTTGAGACGGCAGCTTACGCAGAGTCATCCGTTTGTCGCAGAAAAGTATTGTTGCACTACTTTGGAGAAGATTACACCGAAGAAAACTGTGGAAATTGTGATAACTGTTTAAATCCTAAAAAACAAGTGGAGGCTCAGGATTCATTATGTGCAGTGATTGAAACAATCATTGCCGTGAAAGAAAATTTCAAACAAGATTATATAATAGATGTGCTTTTGGGAAAAGAAACTTCAGAAGTATTGGATCATAAGCACGAAGAACTCGAAGTCTTTGGCTCGGGTATGGGAACTGAGGACCGTATTTGGAATGCGGTAATCCGTCAGGCTCTGATAGCAGGCTATTTGTCGAAAGATGTGGAAAATTATGGCTTGCTGAAGGTTACTCCTGAAGGGAAGAAGTTCTTGAAGAAACCGAAATCGTTCAAGATTGTTGAAGATAACGATTTTGAAGAAGAGGAAATAGAAGAAACTCCATTGCGTGGCGGTGCTTCTTGTGCGGTTGACCCTGCATTGTATGCTATGCTGAAAGATTTGCGCAAGAAGATGGCCAAGAAGTTGGATGTTCCTCCTTACGTTATCTTCCAAGATCCTTCTTTGGAAGCGATGGCTACTATTTATCCGATCACTTTGGAAGAATTGCAGAATATTCTGGGCGTAGGAGCCGGTAAGGCTAAACGTTATGGAAAAGAGTTCTGCGAACTGATCAAGAGACATTGTGAAGAGAATGAGATTGATCGTCCGGAGGACCTGCGTGTACGTACGGTTGCAAACAAGTCTAAATTGAAGGTTTCTATTATCCAGAGCATCGACCGTAAAGTGGAACTGGACGATATTGCTGTAGCAAAAGGCATTGATTTCGTAGAATTGCTGGATGAAATAGAAGCAATCGTTTATTCTGGAACCAAACTGAATATCGATTATTTCTTGAATGAGATTATGGATGAAGATCATATGGAAGACATCTATGATTATTTCAAGGAATCGACAACCGATAGCATAGAAGATGCGATGGAAGAATTGGGCGATGATTATACTGAAGAAGAAATTCGCTTGGTACGTATCAAGTTTATTTCTGAAATGGCCAATTGATTTTTTGCATCTGTCAATGTTTGCTTAAAGAGCGTAAAGCCTTATTGAAGAGAATAAATTCTTTTTCTCAATAAGACTTTACGCTTTTCTTTTTGGCAGTTGGGCGTCCTTTGCCAAGTACTCTTATCCGATGAAAATAAATTCATGCTTCTGAGTAGAGAATGGAATAAAATTTTGTTAATGGTTGCCGAATTTTGGATAAAAATATGTATATTTGCACGCAATAAAAATCAAAAGCATAAAGCCCTATGTCATTTATTGCAGATAAAGTTGTTATGGACGGATTGACATACGATGACGTATTGTTGATTCCTGCCTATTCTGAAGTTTTACCTAAGACAGTCGAACTCTCGACTAAGTTCTCACGCAACATTGAGTTGAAAATTCCGTTTGTAACTGCAGCAATGGATACAGTTACCGAATCACAGATGGCTATTGCCATTGCTCGTGAAGGGGGTATCGGTGTTATTCATAAGAATATGTCTATTGCCGAACAAGCACGTCAGGTTGCTACAGTGAAACGTGCTGAAAACGGTATGATTTATGATCCTGTAACAATTAAGAGAGGTTCTAAAGTACAAGATGCTTTGGCCATCATGTCCGAATACAAAATTGGTGGTATTCCTGTAGTGGATGATGAAAACTTCTTGGTAGGTATCGTTACTAACCGTGACTTGCGTTTTGAAAAAGATATGGATAAGCGCATTGATGAAGTAATGACAAAAGAAAATATCATTACAGCTGCTCCTGGTACAGATATGGAGACTGCTACTCAGATTCTTCAAGAAAACAAAATTGAAAAATTGCCTGTTGTTGATGAAGCTGGAAAATTGGTTGGTTTGATTACTTACAAAGACATTACAAAGGCAAAAGATAAACCGATGGCTTGCAAAGACTCTAAAGGTCGTTTGCGTGTAGCTGCTGGTGTGGGCGTTACTAATGATACAATGGAACGTATGGAAGCTTTGGTTAATGCTGGAGCAGACGCTATTGTCATCGATACCGCTCATGGTCACTCAAAATTCGTGATTGAAAAATTGAAAGAAGCTAAAAAACGCTTCCCTAACGTAGATATCGTAGTAGGTAATATCGCTACGGGTGCTGCTGCCAAGATGTTGGTTGAAGCTGGTGCTGATGCTGTTAAGGTAGGTATCGGTCCGGGTTCTATCTGTACAACTCGTGTGGTTGCCGGTGTAGGTGTTCCTCAGTTGAGCGCTGTTTACGATGTAGCCAAGGCTTTGGAAGGTACTGGTGTTCCTTTGATTGCTGACGGTGGTTTGCGTTATTCAGGCGACGTAGTAAAAGCATTGGCTGCCGGTGGTTACTCAGTAATGATTGGTTCTTTGGTTGCTGGTACAGAAGAATCTCCAGGTGATACTATCATCTTCAACGGCCGTAAGTTCAAGTCATACCGTGGTATGGGATCTTTGGAAGCAATGGAAAATGGTTCAAAAGACCGCTATTTCCAGAGCACAACAACTGATGTTAAGAAGTTGGTTCCAGAAGGTATCGCAGCTCGTGTTCCTTATAAAGGCTCCCTGTATGAAGTTATCTATCAGTTGACTGGTGGTTTGCGTGCAGGTATGGGATATTGTGGTGCAAAAGATATTACAGCTTTGCATGATGCTAAGTTTACACGTATCACCAATGCTGGTGTATTGGAAAGCCATCCACACGATGTAGCCATTACAAGCGAAGCTCCTAACTATAGTCGTCCTCAGTAAGAGTGTAGGCTTATAATTGCATAAACGAACATGAATCACATTCGTTTGCAGAATCCTTCTGTAAAGGTGTGATTCATGTTTTTTTGTTTTTTGATTGTATGAAAAAGTTGTTTCTGCTTTTATATTGGGTGTTTATCTCTACCTTGTCGTTGAGCGCTGAGGAAATGACGCTCCTGCGTATAGGTGAGGAGACGGTTTTGAAATCTGAGTTCTCTCAGTATTTTAAACAGGTAAGTCATTTGCATAAAGGAAATGCTGAAACCTATTTCCAAAATTTCCTGCATTATAAGTTGAAAGTCGCTGATGCGATGGAGAGAGGTATGGATACGCTCCCTGATTTTAAACGCCAGTGTGAATCACTTCAGATGAATGTGCTGAAGAAGTTCTTCACTGATGAGGAAGCACTTGAAAACTGCTATCGTTTATGGACAGAGGAAGAATCTAAACGTCTGTTTCTCAAAGAATGGATTAAAATAGAAGTGCTAACGTTTAGACTTCCGCAACACCATACGATGGCACAGGATAAGGAAGCCTTTCAAGTAATGCGTACTCTTTATGAGATGCAGGTTCAGGCAGGAAAAGAAAATCATCTGAATCAGTTCATAACCGATGCTCGGGTGATCTGTGAAGATAGTGGTACTGAATGGACGCCTGTCAATAATTATGTGAAAGAAATTATTGATGCTCAGATGGCATTGTCAGAAGGGGAAGTGTCTGCCCCTTTCTATTCTCCGGTAGGAATACACGTAGTCCGATTGGTAGATCGGAAGTCCTCTGCGGAGAAGGAACGAGGACTTTCTTTGGTAAGAAGTTATATGGAATCGCTGGGAACAGAGTCGCCTGCAGTGAAGAAGGAACTTCTGCTGGATTGGATGTCGGGAAAAGTCGTTCTGCCTGAAGAGGTAAATCTGCAGTTAAAGCAGATTCACGATGGGTTGTTGGCTGTATATTGGGATAAAGCTTTCCTCTTAGATCGATTGTCTTTGGACTTCCGGCAGCTCGATGAGTATTTTCAAGCTCATCGCAAACGGTATCGGTGGGAATTCCCGCATTTTAAAGGGGCGGTGATCCATTGCAACAATAAGAAGATTGCTTCAAAAATAAAAAAACGCTTGAAGAAGGTGCCTATCTCCTCATGGCAGCAAGTGCTTCAAAAGATGGCTGAAGAAAATCCGGAATATCAGACAAGTTTTGAATGTGGCCTGTTTCAGATTGGGAAAAATGAATATGTCGATTGTCTGGCATTCAAGTGCGGTTCTTTCACCCCTTTAAAAGATTTTCCATATACTTTCATCGTCGGCAAGCGTTTGAAGAAAGGCCCTGAAGAAGTGAATGATGTCCTCCCTCAGGTAGAAACAGATTACCGGATGCAGAAAGAAAAAGAACTTTTTGATGGCTTATCCTTACATTTTCGGGTAGAAATAAATCAAGACGTTTTAAAAACCGTTAATTCATGTGGAAATAACTAATTTATAGTGTATCTTCGTTCACTAAATAATTGCCCTATGAAGCAAATAGGAAAAATAGGTTTGACATTCATTTTGACGGCTGCATTGTGTGCATGTACACAAACCGTAGACCATCATGGGAAGACTCCTTTAGTGGAAGTGGGGAATAACTTCCTTTACAAGGAGGACTTGCAGTTGGTTATGCCGGTCGGTATAGCAGGAGAAGATAGTGCGAACTTTGCTAAGGAATATATTCAGAACTGGGTAGAAGATGTGCTTCTTTATCAGAAAGCGGAAGGAAATATTCCTGATAATGCAAAGATCAAGGATTTGGTAGCTTCTTATCGTAAAGCCTTGGTCGTTCATACTTTTCAAGAAGAACTGGTTAATCAAGAAGTTGCCAACAGTATTACGGATGCAGAAATCGAGACGTACTATAAGCAAAACACATCTGCTTTTCGTGCCGACCAGCCTTATGTACAAGGCTTGTATCTTAAGGTGCCTATAAAAGCGAAAGATTTGGCAAAAGTTCGTGTCTGGTATAAAAAAAATACGGAAGACGCGGTAGACAAACTTGAGAAATATGGCATCAGCAATGCGGTTGATTATTCCTACTTTTATGATCGTTGGTTGCCGGTTTCCGAGTTGGCACAGAAGCTTCCCCTTAAAGAATTGGATACAGATACTGATTATCTGAATCGCAAGAAAGATGTAGAAGTGAACGATACCGCTTTCTGTTATTTCCTTCATGTGGAGAATTTCATACCTCAGGGGGAAACATTGCCTTTGGAATATGCGAAGAATGAAATAAAAGAAATATTGATAAACCTGAAGCGTGTTGATTTTATTAATAAAATGCGTGCTGATTTATACAAACAGGCTTCAGACAAGAATAAAGTAATATATTATAAGAACTCAAATGAATAAATTGAACATTGCACGAATGTGTTTTTGCCTGCTTCTTTCTTTGGTAGGTATTGCTGCCTATGCGCAGGATAATGTAATCGACGAAGTGGTTTGGGTAGTTGGTGATGAGGCTATTCTCAAATCGGATGTGGAAAATGAGCGTTTGAACGCTCAATATGAAGGACGCCGTTTTGACGGTGATCCATATTGTGTGATACCAGAAGATTTGGCCATACAGAAATTATTTCTTCATCAGGCTGAAATAGATAGTGTTGTCGTTTCTGAACAAGACGTTCTTCAGAAAGTAGAACAACAGACTGCTTGGTTGATTGACCAAATCGGTTCAAAGGAAAAAATGGAAAGCTACTATAACAAGACTTCAACTCAAATCAGAGAGATGTTGCGTGAGAATATTCGTAATGGATTGACCGTGCAGCAGATGCAGTCTAAGTTGGTCGGTGATATTAAACTGACTCCAGCTGAAGTTCGTAATTATTTTAGTAAACTGCCTCCTGATAGTATTCCTGCCATCCCTACTCAGGTAGAGGTTCAGATTATTACTCGTGAACCGAAAGTGAAGCAAGAAGAAATCGAACGTGTAAAGAAAACGTTGCGTGAATACACCGATGCCATTTATAAGGGCGATTCGTTTGCAATGTATGCCACCTTGTATTCTGAAGATCCGGGATCTGCACGTCATGGCGGTGAATATGGCTTTACGGGTCGTGGTGAGCTGACTCCTGAATTTGCCAATGTAATTTTCAACATGACCGATCCTAAAAAAATCTCTAAAGTATTCAAGACCGAATACGGTTATCATATTGCTCAGCTGATAGAAAAGCGAGGCGATCGTGTAAGTTACCGTCACATCTTGCTTAAGCCGAAAGTAGATGAAGCCGATGTGAATGAAGCTTTGGAAAAGTTGGATACTTTGGCTAATGATATTCGTAAGGGAAAAGTCACATTTGAAGAGGCTGCTACATGGGTTTCACAAGATAAGGATACGAGAAACAACCATGGTTTGCTTGCAAATCCGCAGTCAAGCACTTCCCGTTTTGAAATGCAGGAATTGGCAGGAATGATTTCACAAGATGTTGCAAAAGTTGTAGAAAATATGCAGATTGGTGAAATCTCCAAACCATTCACCATGATTACAGCTAAAGGTAAGGAGGTTTGTGCTATCGTTAAATTGAAAAATCGTATTGATGCGCACAAGGCCACTATTACAGAAGACTACCAACGCTTGAAGAGTATCGTAACAGCCAAGCGAAGTGAAGAGAAAATTCAGAAATGGATTTTGGAAAAGCAGAAGAAAACCTACGTCCGCATTAATCCAAGATGGGCGAAATGTAATTTCAAATATCCGGGATGGATTAAAAAATAATGAAGTTTACCTGTTGGCAGAATACAATAGCGTTCTATTTGATGCTGCCAATAGGTTTCTTGTTTTTATCTTGAACCTGTAGTCGGATTGTCGGTAAGTCGCCCTTTTAAAGAAGAGTGACGAACAGTCCGGTTATGTACTTTATTTCCGCCAACTCGTAAAACTTTGTTTGAAACAGCATGTTAGACAATAAAAGAAAACATATTCCTAGAAGTGGACATCGAATGCTTGTAACGAGTCTTCTGTGTCTGTTCGGCTTTTGCCTTTTAGCTCAACGCCCCCAAAGCCGAGTTACAGGCCAGCCTAAACAGAAGAGTAAGGTTTATCTTATCAAATCGAATGTCTTGCGTAAAGATGCCAAGTCGCCTGATGCACAGATCGTAGTCGGTGATGTCGTATTCCGTCATGATAGTGTGTATATGTATTGTGATAGTGCATGCTATTATGATAAAATAAGTTCATTTGAGGCTTTCGGTAATGTTCGTATGGTACAGGGAGATACCTTGTTCCTGTATGGAGACCGCCTTTATTATGACGGAATGACGCAGATAGCTCAGATGCGTATGAATGTACGAATGGAGAATTCGAGCACAACTTTGCTTACGGATAGTTTGAACTATGACCGGCTCTATAATTTAGGCTACTTCTTTGACGGAGGAACGATGATGGATGCAGAGAATGTCTTGACTTCCGAATGGGGAGAATACAGCCCTGCAACCAAACAATCTGTCTTCAATTATAATGTACAAGTTGAAGGACCTCAGTTCACTTTGACTTCAGATACGTTGCGCTACAATACCGCTACGAAGGTGGCGAATATTGTAGGTCCTTCCGATATTTATAGTGGTGAAAATCATATCTATTCTGAATCGGGGTACTATTTTACACAAACGGGACAAGCTGATTTATACCAACGCTCTGTTTTGACTAATGACGGGAAACAGTTGACTGGTGACACGTTGCTTTTTGATCGAGCTTTGGGAATTGGAAAAGCCTTTCACAATATGGTATTTACCGATACCATCAATAAGAACATGATGACCGGTGATTACGGTTATTACGATGGAAAGAAGAAGTATGCGTTTGCAACTCATAAGGCACGAGCTATTGATTTCTCACAAGGTGATAGTTTGTTTCTTCATGCAGATACTTTGATGCTCCAAACTTTTAATCTTGAAACGGATTCGATGTATCGGGAAGTGAAAGCCTTTCACAAAGTACGTTTTTACCGTACCGATTTGCAAGGAATTTCCGACTCTTTAGTTTTCTCTTCTAAAGACAGTTGCTTGACAATGTATAAAGATCCTGTATTATGGAGCAATAACCAGCAACTTTTGGGAGAGGAGATAAAAATATACATGAACGGCAAATCCATTGATTGGGCGCATATTATCAACCAGGCACTTTCGGTAGAGCAGGTGAGCGTAGATTCTACTTTATTCAATCAAGTGAGTGGTAAGGAGATGAAAGCCTTCTTTGAAGGCGGTGAGATGCGTAAAGCCCTTGTAGAAGGCTCTGTTCGTTCCGTGTATTTCCCGATGGATTCAGATAGTCTGCTGATAGGTATGAATGTCGCAGAGTCTAGTATATTGGAAATTTATCTCAAGCAGCAGAAGTTGCAACGTATGGTCATGAAACCGAAAACAACGGCAACGATGTATCCGATGTCGCAGATACCCAAGGAAAAAGAACGCTTGGAAACCTTCGTATGGTTCGATTATCTGCGTCCGAAGGATAAGTATGATATATTTAATTGGAGAAGCAAGAAAGCAAGCGACCAGCTAAAGAAGAATGTGAGGGGACCTGTTGAATTGCCGAACCAACATTTGTTCAACATAAAATAAGGAGGAATAGTACGATGGGAATGTTTTCCATGAGAAAACCACGCGCGTTTCACCACGAATACATTTATGTGGATGAACGGAAAGAAAAGTTAAAGAAGATAGAAGACGCTGCTAAACGTGATTTGGGTATGTTGCCTCCAAAAGAATTTAAGCCGGAAGACATCCGAGGCAAATTCGTAGAAGGAACGACCTATTTGAAGCGTAGAAAAGAAAGTGGCCGTAAGCCGTTGGCTTATGGAACTATTTTTGTGGCTATAGCTATTTTATTGTATATCCTGAAATTTTTGGTAACCGGAGAGCTTACCTTTTAATCCTTAGAAAATTATGAGCGATATAATCCATTTATTGCCTGATTCTGTCGCCAATCAGATTGCGGCGGGTGAGGTTATTCAGCGTCCTGCATCTGTGATTAAGGAATTGGTAGAGAATTCAATCGATGCCGGTGCTTTGCATATTGATGTCTCTGTGACTGATGCAGGAAAGACTTGCATTCAAGTGATAGACGATGGTAAAGGTATGTCAGAAACAGATGCTCGATTGGCTTTTGAGCGTCATGCGACATCTAAAATCAGAGAGGCTGCTGATTTGTTTGCTTTGCAGACTATGGGGTTCCGAGGGGAAGCACTTGCTTCTATTGCCGCTGTGGCACAGGTGGAACTGCGAACTTGTCAGGAAGGAGAAGAATTGGGTACTTGCCTGACGATAGCAGGCTCTAAAGTAGAAGGTCACGAAGCCATTGCTTGTCCGAAGGGAAGCAATTTTATGGTGAAGAATTTGTTTTTCAATGTGCCCGCCCGACGCAAGTTCTTGAAATCAAATCAGACAGAATTAAGTAATATCTTGACTGAATTTGAGCGTATAGCACTGGTAAACCCCGATGTGTCCTTTACTTTGCATCATAACGATACCGAGTTGTTGAATCTTCCTGCTATTCCTCTGCGTCAGCGTATCATGGGCGTTTTTGGAAAGAAGTTGAATCAGGACTTGCTTTCATTGGACATCGATACGACCATGGTGAAGATTCATGGCTTTATAGGAAAGCCCGAAACGGCAAGAAAAAAAGGTGCACGCCAGTATTTCTTTGTGAATAATCGGTATATGCGTCATCCTTATTTCCATAAGGCGATAGCGGAAGCTTATGAACATTTGGTCCCAACCGGTGAACAAGTGTCTTATTTCTTGTATTTTGAGATAGACCCTTCTCATATTGATGTAAATATTCACCCGACCAAAACGGAAATCAAGTTTGAGAATGAACAGGCCATTTGGCAGATACTGTCGGCTTCTGTAAAAGAAACATTGGGCCGATTCAATGCTGTACCTTCCATTGATTTTGATACAGAAGGAATGCCTGATATTCCGGCTTTGGATTTAGATGTACATCCCGTAGGACAATTGCCCCAGACTTCGTATGATCCCTCGTATAATCCATTCAATCAAACTCGTGTAGTTTCTCCTTCATCGTATTCATCTTCGTATGGTCAGAAAGCCAGAACGGACTGGGAGCCTTTTTATCAAGGGCTGGAAAAAGGAGGGGATAAAGCCGATTGGCAGCAGGGAAACTTCTTCCCGGAAGAAAGTGCTCCTGAGGAGCCGGTTTCACATGAAGAGCCGATGCTTTACACCGATAGTGAGGCAGAGGTTGCATTAGAAAAGACTACGCAACATTATCAATACAAAGGAAGTTATATTCTGACTTCAGTAAAGTCTGGATTGATGATTATCGACCAGCAACGTGCCCATGTTCGTATTTTGTATGACCAGTATATGGCACAGATTGAAAGTCGTAAGCATGTGTCGCAGAGGATGCTTTTCCCTGATATGGTTCATTTCTCACCGGCAGAGATTCCTGTGCTGGAAGATATAATGGACGACTTGCAAGCTTTAGGTTTCGATTTGAGTAGTTTGGGAGGAGGTACTTATTCCATAAATGGTACACCGGCAGGTATCGAAGGACTGAATCCAGAAACTTTGGTTACTAATATGGTGCAGGCTGCCATTGAGAAAGGTTGCAAGGTAAAAGAAGAAGTACAGAGTCTGTTAGCATTGTCTTTGGCAAAAGCTGCAGCTATCGTACCGGGGCAGGTGCTTACCAATGAGGAAATGAACAGTCTCGTAGATGGCTTGTTTGCCGTTGCGACACCGAATTATACTCCTGATGGAAAGACTGTCTTAACGGTGGTTAAGGAAGAAGATTTGGAAAAGATGTTCAAGTGATTCTTATGAATCGTTGACTAAGAAAGAAACCTTTTCTTGAAAATATCAAAAGCCGTTCAAATGAGAATTCTCTTTTGAACGGCTTTTTGTATTTGGGAGTGTTGCAATGACAATCTTGATGGGAGCGGAATGTCTTATTCCCAAACGAATAGGAGGTGGTCGTCTGTACTCCTTTCCTCATCAAAATGAAAGCCTTCCCATTCGAATGCTTGCAACTCTTTGATATCCTCAATCCGATTCTTAAGGATGAATCGGGTCATCTCGCCACGGCACATCTTGGCATATACGGTCACCGCTTTCAATTTCCCATTTTTTATGGTATAGAAATCGGGTGTAATTACCTGTACCTCACTGCATACTTTTCTCCAGTCGAAAAGATTCTTCATTTCTTCGCTGGCCAAATTGATAAGAATACCTCCTTGTTCCTTGATGGCATGAATGAAAAAATCAGTCAGAACGGGTCTCCAAAAATGAAACATCGATTCACCTTTTCCACTGTCTAACTTGACATTTCCCTCCAAACGGTAATTCTTGATTCGGTCCATAGGACGAAGCAGACCATAAAGGAAGGAGGTTATGAGAAGATGGTCTTGGGCATAAGTGAAATCTTCCTCTGAAAAGTCTGATGCGTTGATGCGTTTGAATACCATTCCTGTGTAAGATAAAATGGCTGGGAGTGCCGTATTTGTTTCGGAGAAGAAGTCACGGTAGCGGAGGGCATTCTCTGCCGAAAGTTTGGAATTGACCTGTAAGAGTTCGCCAAGTTCTTCAGCCGATAACCGGCTTAGCTCCAAGGCATGTCGGTTGGCAAACTCTTGGAATGTAGGTATAGAAGGGTGTGCAGGGAAACGAACTTTCGTCTTGTTGGTCATCGTTTTTGCACACGATATGAATGTAAGCATATAAGGTCTGTTTTTTAGTGAAAAATCTGTAGACAAATTTAGAAAAATATTCCGTTCCTATAAACTGGATGAATATCAGAATCCGTTCGTTTCTCAAAGAAAATTAAAACGAAGAGATTTTTCAGGGGATACCACGGGGGATAGCAATTAAAGTTGTATCTTTGGCAGGAAATTTTTTGATTATGAAACGACTCGTTATATTGTGCTTCCTGTTTTGTTCAGTGGTGGCACAGGCTCAAGATATGAAATCTCTGTTTGTTGCTTTACCCGATTCATTGGCTCCCTTGTTGACGGAAGTGAATCGAGCCGACTTTGGTGATTTCTTGTCGAGTAACATGAAGGCTGAGGTTAAAAATCGTTTCGGGCGTTCTTCGGAAATGTTGAGGATGACCGATGATTTTCTACAATTGAAGATGACTTCGGTAAGCAGTGCGGAAATGAAGCTGCTGCCTGTAAATGATTCAACTAAAGTGATTTGTGTGGTTAGAACCTATCGAGGTCCTGTTCCTGACAGTGAAGTGCGATTTTATAGTACCGACTGGAAGGAACTTCCTCTTTCTGACTATTTTCGTTATCCGGAAAAGGATTCATTCTTTCTCTCTCAGACCCTTGTGGAAAGACAAGATTCCTTGAACCGCTTCAAGCAGATGGCAGATATGTACCTGCTTAAAATCTGTCTGTCGGAAGATAAGCAAGAAATGTATCTGACTTTTACTACGCCAGATTTCTTGGATAAGAACACGATGAAACACTATGCGTCTTATTTGCGGAAAGAACCTTGTTGCTATCGCTGGGAAAAAGGTCGATTTGAACAGGTAAAGTAATGGAACTGTGCATTTTCTATAGGTAAATTGAAAATTTTTCAATTTATGTACAAAAGTGTGTAAATATCGTTAATTGTTTATGGCTGTTTGCCTAAAAAGAACTATCTTTAAGTCGATTTTTTTGAAAAGCTCACTTTCTCGGTGAATTCTCTCGCAGAAAATCATCTTCAGACTATTAAAAATTAACCTTATAAGTGCTCTTTCGGGTTCGGTTCACTCTATATTGCCCGTTAGATTGCACGTATGCAAAATTATAGAGCAAAATAATGATTTTCAAATGTATCCGAACATTAGCGGTAGCAGCATTGGCTGTTTTTAGCCTTAACGTAGCCGCACAAGATTTGATTGCACGGCAGGCTCCTATTGATCGCAAGCTGAAATCGGTAGATTCGTTGGCTCTAGTACGCCTGATTAAGGCTGAACAAGCTTTCTATCCTGCTTACTCTCTTTATACTACTTGGAAGAACGATCGAGTACATGCTTATGGCAATACCGTTTCTATTCCAGATAGTTTTCGAATAGATCTTACAGGCTTCTGTATGCCTACTACTCATACTAAAATCACTTCCAAATGCGGTCCACGCTGGCGTCGTATGCACAACGGTCTTGATATCAAGGTGTATATCGGTGATACCATTCGTGCTGCTTTCGACGGCCGTGTTCGTATGGTAAAATATGAACGCCGTGGTTATGGTAAGTATGTAGTGATTCGTCATGATAATGGACTGGAAACAGTGTATGGTCATCTTTCAAAGCAGTTGGTTAAGGAAGATGAATTCGTAAAGGCTGGTGATGTAATCGGATTGGGAGGTAATACAGGACGTTCTACAGGTTCTCATTTGCATTTTGAAACTCGTTTCTTGGGGCAAGTGATCAATCCGGAATTTTTATTTGATTTCCCACAGCAAGATATCGTTTGTGACAGCTATCTGTTCGTTCGCGGATTGAATATGTACAAGTCACAGCGTACCCGTGTCTTGGCTGCTGCGAAGGCTGGAAAGTTGAAGGAAGTTGCTTCTAAAAATACTGGAACTTCTGAAGGCGGTGCAATCCGTTATCATAAGATTCGTACAGGAGATACATTGGGACTTATCTCTCGCAAGTACCATGTGTCAATCGACCGGTTGTGCAAAATGAACGGAATCAGACGAACTACAACCTTGCGTGTCGGACAAATTATTCGTTGCTCATAAATATTGACACCTAATAAAATATAAAGGCGGAAAAGGATAACTTCTTTTCCGCCTTTTTTTGTGCACTTAACAGAAAAAATAAGTAACTTTGCCACACTATTAAGAGTGTTTATGGAAGATACAAAACAACAGTTTGAACATGTAATTTCAATTTGCCGAGAGCTCTTTTCGAAGAAATTGCACGATTATGGAGCGGCGTGGCGTATCATGCGTCCTTCCTCGGTGACTGATCAGATATTTATAAAAGCGAACCGTATCCGCAGTATTGAAGTCAAAGGAGTAGCTTTGGTGGATGAAGGTATCCGTTCTGAGTTTATTGCTATCGTAAATTACGGAATCATCGGTTTGATCCAGTTGGAATTGGGATATGCCGATAAGGAAGATATTGATGAAGTAAAAGCTTTGGATTTGTACGATTGCTACGCTAAGAAAGCTTTGGATTTGATGCTTGCAAAGAATCATGATTATGATGAGGCTTGGCGCAGCATGCGTATCAGTTCCTATACTGACCTTATTTTGATGAAGATTTATCGCACGAAACAGATTGAAAGCTTGAGCGGAAAGACGCTGGTTTCTGAAGGAGTCGATGCGAATTACATGGATATGATTAATTATTCAGTATTCGGACTGATTAAACTTGAATTTGGAGAATAGCTGTTTAAATAAAGTAAAGATTCTGTGGACGAATGTCTGCCGTTTCTTTTTGGCATCCGTCTTCATCTTTTCCGGATTCATAAAGGCCAACGATCCGATGGGGACGGTCTTTAAGGTCCAGGATTATTTTGAAGCATGGAGACTCTTGGATTGGGCGCAAGGATTTTTGCCTTATGTGGTAGCGCTGGTGATGGGAGTCGTAGAGTTTGTGGTAGGTACCTATCTGTTCTTCGGTATTCGCCGTAGGGTGGCGCCGATTCTTGCTCTTCTGCTGATGTCTTTCATGACCCCTTTGACTCTTTGGCTGGCCATTGACAATCCGATATCTGATTGTGGTTGTTTTGGAGATGCGGTAATTCTTTCCAATTGGGAAACTTTTATAAAGAACATATTCCTTCTGATTGCTGCTATTTCTGTTTACAAATGGAATCAGATGATTGTCAAGTTGGTTTCCAATCAGATGGATTGGCTTATAGCGTTGTATAGCACCGTATTTGTCATCCTGTTTTCTATAGGGAGTTTGCATCGGCTTCCGATATTTGATTTTCGTCCATACCATTTGGGATCAGATATTCGTGAGAAAATGGAAATTCCAGAAGGTGCGAAACTTCCCGTTTATGAGACTGTCTTGATTTATGAGAAAGAAGGAGTAAAGAAAGAATTTACCATTGATACTTATCCGGAAGATTCTTCATGGGTATTCGTGGATTCAAAAACCCTGCTGAAAGAAAAGGGCTTTGTTCCAGAAATCTCCGATTTTACCATATTCTCGCAAGAGGACGGAGTGGATCTTACAGAAAATGTCCTCACGGAAGATTATGTGTTCCTTTTGGTTTCTCCTTGGTTGGAGCGTGCCGACGATAGTGGTATGGATCTTATCAATGAATTGTACGATTATTGTCAGGATCATGGATATCGTTTCGTGTGTGTGACTTCTTCTTCAGACGATGCTATCGCTAATTGGCAGGATTACACCGGTGCCGAATATCCTTTTGCAACGATGGATGAAATTACCCTGAAAACCATGATTCGTTCGAATCCCGGACTTATGCTGCTTAAAAATGGAGTAGTCATCGGGAAATGGGGAGTGTCTTCCTTGCCGGACGAATACCAACTGACTGATTCGCTGGATAAAATGCCAATGGGACAGTTGATGCTCACTTCGGTGACTCATAAGATTCTCCGCCTGTTGGCTTGGTATTTCATACCGCTGCTGCTTTTTACCTTCGCCGATTTATTATGGCTGCGTAGGAAATCTGAGCAGCAGAAGAACAAAAAGTGACAACAAATAGTTTATATATTAACCCTTTTAAAAATTAAAAGTAATGAGAAAAAACATTGTAGCAGGTAACTGGAAAATGAACAAGAACCTGCAGGAAGGTATCGCTTTGGCTAAAGAATTGAACGAAGTATTGACAGCTGACAAACCAAATTGCGGTGTGATCATCTGTACTCCATTCATTCACTTGGCTTCTGTAACTCCTATCGTTGACAGCAACATTATCGGTGTTGGTGCTGAAAACTGCGCAGACAAAGTTTCTGGTGCATATACAGGTGAAGTTTCTGCTGAAATGGTAGCTTCTACAGGTGCTCAGTATGTAATCTTGGGTCACTCAGAACGTCGTGCTTACTACCACGAAACTGTAGAAATCCTTGAAGAAAAAGTTAAATTGGCTTTGGCTAACAACTTGAAACCAATCTTCTGTATCGGTGAAGTTTTGGCAGAACGTGAAGCTAACAAGCAGAACGAAGTTGTAGAAGCACAGTTGGCTTCTGTATTCTCATTGTCTGCTGAAGACTTTGGTAAAGTAATCTTGGCTTATGAACCAGTATGGGCTATCGGTACAGGTAAAACTGCTACTCCTGCTCAGGCTCAGGAAATCCACGCTCACATCCGTTCTTTGGTTGCTGCTAAATATGGTCAAGAAGTTGCTGAAAACACTACTATCCTTTACGGTGGTAGCTGCAAACCTTCTAACGCTAAGGAATTGTTCGCAAATCCAGATGTAGACGGTGGTTTGATCGGTGGTGCTGCTTTGAAGGCTGCTGACTTCAAAGGTATTATCGACGCATTCAAATAATGCCATGCAGCTTTAGCTGCTTTAAGAAGAAATAAGTTTTCCCGGTAAATTGGCTGGGAAAACTTTTCTTTCTTTAATCTACTGTTCAACTAAAAAACACAGGTATGAAGAATTTTTTATTTTCCTTTGCCATGATGTTTTCTGCTTGTACGTTAAGTGCACAGACTAACATTGTGGAGAGTTTGCAGACCAATCGCATTGGAGAAGGTAAGGTGACTGTTCATCAGAGTGTACAGTTGACCCATTTGATAGGAACCCGGTATATTCGTAAGGGAACAGATTCTCAGCATGCCTTAAAGGCAAGAGGTTATCGGGTGCAAGTCTATGCAGGCAATAATTCAAGAAAAGCCCGTGATGAAGCCCAAGAGGTTTCCAGCAAAGTGAAGGAAAAATTCCCGGAAATGCCGGTTTATACTTTTTTTCAACCGCCTCGCTGGTTGTGCCGTGTAGGTGATTTTAAAAGTATAGAAGAAGCACACGTTGCTATGCGTCAGTTGAAGTCGACTGGTGTATTTAAGGAGGTAACGATTGTGCGTGAACAAATTTTTATCCCAATTGAATAAAGATGATTGATACAAACTTGATGAAATGGCCTGAAGAAAAAGTGCAGGCGTTGATGAGTCACTACAAAGAAATACTTGCTTTATTGGGTGAAGACCCTGATAGAGAAGGCTTGTTGAAAACCCCAGAACGTGTAGCGAAGGCTATGTTGACTTTGACGAGAGGTTATGATGTCGATCCTAAAGCCGTACTCTTAGGAGCAAAGTTCAAGGAGGACTATCATCAGATGGTAATAGTGAAGGATATTGATTTCTTTTCCATGTGTGAGCATCATATGCTTCCTTTCTATGGTAAAGCACATGTAGCTTATATCCCTAATGGCTATATCACAGGTTTGAGCAAGATAGCCCGTGTGGTTGATATCTTTTCGCATCGTTTGCAAGTGCAGGAACGCATGACTCTCCAAATTAAAGAGTGTATTCAAGAGGCCTTGAATCCGTTAGGCGTAATGGTCGTGGTAGAAGCGAAACACATGTGTATGCAGATGCGTGGTGTAGAGAAACAGAATTCCATTACTACTACATCCGACTTTACCGGTGCATTCAATCAGGCTAAGACCCGTGAAGAATTTATGAATCTTATCCGGAATAACTATCAATAAGAATTGACTACTCGGTCGCCAGCACGCTTGGCCATTACACTTTGTGTTTGCTGTAAGTCGCGGTAGCGTGTCATGATTTCCGTACAACGTTGCGGGTCGTTCGCTATTTCCGGACTGGCAAGGGCTTGGAGGGTATGTTTCATTTCTTCTTCAATGATAGATAGCTTGAAGTCAACCAATAGGCGGGGAACTAGCTCATACAGCCGTTCTTCGTCTGTTATTATTTTCTGCCCCTTAGAATGGTATTTGCTTAACTGGTAGCGGTCGCTGACCATTGAGGCTGCCAAAAGACTGATTTCTGGGTCTGGGTTAGCCATGAAATAATGTTCTGCTACGAAATTCGTATCAGAGAGATGTTCCTCAGCTTCTTTTAAAATCTTTCTATGAAGGGGTGTATGGAATTGTAATCTGTCGTTTCTCAACTCTTCTGAGATAAAGGCGATGACAGTTAGCGGCTGTTCATTTCCTTCCTCATCTTCTACAATGCACATTACTTTTTCCCCATAGCGGATAATCACTTGAATCAAACTTTGCTCTTGGATAAAGAATACCTTATCTTCAATACCTTCTTGTGGTATGAGTGAGGTATAGTTGTCCTCTACATCAGAAGTGCCTGATGCAGGAGACAAGGCAGAATCCATTTCTTGAGCCTCATTGGGTTGGAATAACATTTCATCGGTAGGAAGAGGAATATTCGTTTGTATATTTTCTCCCGAGTTTTGAGCCTCACCCGTAATCTCTGTAGGTAGAGGGACATTCCTATCTGGAGCCGGTGGAACGGGGGTAGAGGGCTGTTGATAATTCTGATTATACCCCTTCTGCCGATTGGCTTGCTGTTGCAGGCTTTCGCGGTGTTTCTTCCGTTGTGCCTCTTTTTCCTTTTCCTCTCTGGCCTTATCAATCAGCTTTGCTGTAGCTTCAACCAGAATCTTTTCCTCCATTTTCAAGAGTTGGCTGCATTCACGGATATATACTGAACGAATGATGGCGTCAGGAATGACTGAAATGCTTCGTACAATGCTCGTAATCAGTTCAGCTCGTTTGATAGGATCTTTTCCTGCTTCCTCCATCAAAAGATTGGTCTTGAAGCGGATAAAATCGACTTCATGGTCGTTGATATATGCTTGAAAATCGGTGGCATTATGCTTGCGTGCAAAACTGTCTGGGTCATCACCGTCGGGAAGCAGGCAGACTTTGATATTCATTCCTTCCTCCAACAGCATGTCAATGCCTCGGATGCTGGCTTTGATACCCGCTCCGTCTCCGTCATAAAGTACGGTAATGTTGTTGGTGAATCGATGAATCAGACGAATCTGGTCATAGGTAAGTGCTGTACCAGATGAGGATACCACATTCTCCACGCCGCTTTGGTGCATAGAAATCACATCGGTATAACCTTCTACAAGGAAACACCGGTCCTGGCGTACGATAGCCTGCTTGGCAAAGTAGATGCCATAGAGTTCACGACTCTTGTGATAAATTTCAGATTCAGGAGAATTGACATATTTCATCTGGACGTTTTTGGTGGCAGCACTGAGCACACGGCCTCCAAAAGCAACTACCTTTCCAGAAATTGTGTGTACAGGAAAGATGACACGTCCCCAAAAACGATCTCTCAAACTGCCATCGTCTTTTCGGTAGCAGAGTCCTGTTTTCACGAGAAACTCTTCTTTATGTCCCTTTTTGATGGCTGTATCAGCAAAGGCATGGGGATTGTCTGTACAGAATCCTAGCTGGAACTTTTTTATCGTATCGTCTCGGAATCCACGTTGGCGGAAATAAGTCATGGCTATTCGCTGTCCGTCCACACTGTTGTATAGTGTATTCTGGAAATATTCGGCAGCAAACTGGTTGACAATGAAGAGGCTTTCACGTAAGTTCTGTGATTGTTTCTCTTCTGCAGTCAGTTCTCTTTCTTTGATTTCAATGTTGTACTTTCTGGCCAGCCATTTGAGCGCTTCATAATAAGTAAGCTGCTCATGCTCCATAATGAAATGGACTACATTTCCTCCTTTGCCGCAACTGAAGCATTTGCATAATCCTTTACTGGGGGATACGCTGAATGAAGGAGTCTTTTCGTTGTGGAAAGGGCACAGACCAATATAGTTGACACCTCTTTTGCGAAGTGTAACAAATTCTGATACCACATCAACAATCTGTGCGGCATCTAAGATACGGTCTATGGTGGCTTGGTCAATCATACTGTTTCTGTTAAACTACAAAGATAGAAAAAAAACATGAATTGCTTGCCACTATTTTTTTGCTTCTTCTTTGCGGCACTTCAACTGATTCATTTCCTGTTCATTTCTCTCTTATAGAGCGTTTCTTCCAAAGAAAAAAGGGATGTACCATACAGTACACCCCCTTTTTTAAATTATTTCGGACTATTAATTACTTAATGTTCGGGTTCAATTTGTTCCATTCAGAAACTGCAGGAAGAACGCCCATGCTGATAACTTCGTCACGCAAAGCGCACAAGTGTTTGTAGCTGCTTTCAAGAGCTGCTTCTTCTTCAGCAGTACCGTTCAATTCAGCGCAGTGGCAACCTTCGTTATCGATTGAAGTTTCCCAAGCCATCATGATGTGGTCGAACTTATCGTTAGAAACATAAGTTCCAGCTGGCCAACGGAATGCCTTGCCACCCATAGCAGCAGCGATCATTTCGATAGAAACGTATGAAGGGCTCTGGAAAGATGAACGTCCGCGGAGGTTGATTATGTTTGCACCACCTTTAGTAACCTTCTGCTGGATTTCTGCCCACTGTTCGTGAGACAAAGCTTCAGTACCGATGATTTCAGTCAAAGGTTTGCCGTTAACTTTTGCAGTAGAAGCAAATACAGCCATCTGTTCGCCGTGGCCACCATAAGTACGACAGTTTTCAACAGCGTCCAAAGCTACGCCAAAGTGCTTAGCCAATTCGCTGCGCAAGCGAGTAGAGTCCAAACCGGCCAAAGTTGTAACCTGACCTGGTTTCAAACCTGAATACAATAAGGTGATCAAACCAGTGATATCTGCAGGATTGAAGATAACAACGATGTGTTTAACATCTGGGCAGTACATTTTTACGTTCTTACCGAATTCTTCAGCGATTGCAGCATTACCTTTCAACAAGTCTTCACGAGTCATGCCAGCTTTACGAGCAGCACCACCTGAGTTAACGATGTATTTTGCACCAGTTAAAGCTTCTTTGATATCAGAAGTGAAAGTGATGTTCACGCCTTCAAAACCGCAATGGAACAATTCTTCTGCTACGCCTTCAAGACCCGGAGCGTAAGGGTCGTACAAACAGATGTTTGGAGTCAAGCCCATCATGATAGCTGTCTGAGCCATGTTAGAACCGATCATGCCGGCTGCACCAACGATAGTAAGTTTTTCGTTTGTTACAAATTCCATAATACTTGTTGTTTTAATTATGTATAAATAGTTTTTTTCTTTTCTTTGATGCAAAGATAGGAAAGTTCTGATGAAAATTGCAACGATTGGAACCCTAAAAATGATGCAAAAGCGGTGCTTTAAGTTTAATTACGGAAAAATTTCACTATTTTTATACGCCCATACTCTATTTTGCAAACAAGAGGTTACATTTTGCCCTTTTTTCATGTTGGTCATTTGTGGAAAGCAATAAAAGAATGCTTGGTATTCCTTCAGCCGGAAAGTTTTGGCACTCCTATTTATATATAGAGAATAAGTCGGAGGCCTGTGAGGAAAGAATGAATCTTTCTGTTTTTTGCTACCGCTTTTGAATAAAATAGCTATCTTTGCATTGGATTCTGGAACGAACCTATAAAATGCTGGCAGAGGCTGGTTGTTCTTCTTTGGTTCTTGTTGTAATCCCACTGATTCTTTCGTTTGGAATTCCTTTCCAACGGCATTCTCCACTATTAAAAGATAAAAATATAAATAAAAAGGAAATTGCCAAAAATAAAAATCAATTATAAATTAAGTTGTTCAAAACATGCCTCTGTAGCCTCTGTAGGGTATATTTTGACTTTAGAAGTTGTCTATATTTAGAAACTATTGAATTTATTTATTTTGACCTGTTGTTTTATTTCATATCTTTGCATCAACATTTAAAGGAACAGATATGACGTTATAGTCAACCTCTTTAGAATGGAATAAGAAGAGGAATTGCTGATGTACGAAAAGAAATCGAATTCTTGAAAAATCAATCCTGTTTCAGGTGATTGGACGTTGAAATAGGAGGGTCCGACTTAGAACAATTCAGTATATAATATATATAAATTAAGAATAATCAATCTTATCATGAATCCAGAACAAATCTGTATCATAAAGCGAGACGGAAAACGTGAAGCATTTTCCTTCTCGAAAATATCAAATGCTATTCGTAAAGCTTTTGAAGCTACAGAACTCAATGACCAGGAATCGCTTATTGAGGAAATTACGAATAGAGTTGTTGCTCATTTCGCATCAGATACAATCGGTGTAGAAGAAATTCAGGACCTTGTAGAGAAAGAATTGATGAAGGTGCAGCCTGAAGTTGCAAAGAAGTATATTATCTATCGTCAATGGAGAAATACGGAACGCGACCGCAAGACTAAGATCAAGCATATTATGGACGGCATCGTTTCCATTGATAAGAACGACGTCAACTTGAGCAATGCAAATATGTCTAGCCATACTCCGGCTGGTCAGATGATGACATTTGCCTCAGAGATTACAAAAGATTATACTTATAAATACTTGCTGCCTAAAAAGTTTTCAGAAGCACACCAGTTGGGCGATATCCATATCCACGATTTGGATTATTATCCTACTAAAACGACTACCTGCATTCAATATGATTTGGACGATTTGTTTGAACGTGGTTTTCACACGAAAAACGGCAGCATTCGTACTCCACAGTCTATACAGAGCTATGCAACTCTTGCTACCATCATCTTCCAGACCAATCAGAATGAACAGCACGGAGGACAAGCTATTCCAGCTTTTGATTTCTTCATGGCCAAAGGGGTACTGAAGACTTATCAGAAAATAGTAGCTACCACTCTTTCTTTCTTCTTGGAAATGAAAGGTATCATGATTGATGAAAAGATCTTGTTGGAAGACATTCGTGCTTGTGTCTTGTCTATTCTTCCGTCAGATAAGGCGAAGAATGAACTGATTCAGAAGTTGTCTATGCGTAACGCAGCGGTTACTCCTGATGAATTGGAACACATTTTGAACAAGGCATTTGATCGTACGCGTAAAGATACTCACCAAGCGATGGAAGGCTTTATACACAATTTGAATACCATGCATTCACGTGGTGGTAATCAGGTAGTGTTCAGCTCAATTAATTATGGTACCGATACCTCTGCAGAAGGTCGAATGGTGATTGAAGAATTGCTGAAAGCCACTATTGAGGGATTGGGTATTCATGGTGAAGTGCCTGTGTTCCCTATTCAGATTTTCAAGATAAAGGACGGTGTATCCTATACAGAAGCCGACTATCGTCTGGCGATGACAGATTTTGAAGCTGCCATGAGTGGAAATATGAAATTTGAGGCTCCTAACTTTGACTTGTTCCTGAAAGCTTGTCATACTACCGCTAAGGCGTTGTTCCCGAATTTCATGTTCTTGGATACTCCTTATAACTCAAATGATTTGTGGAGAGCTGATGACCCGAAACGCTATAAATACGAGTTGGCTACCATGGGCTGCCGAACACGTGTATATGAAAATTTGAATGGAGAAAGAACTTCTTTAGGTAGAGGAAACCTTTCGTTCACTACCATGAATATGCCTCGTTTGGCTATCGAAGCTCGCATCAAAGCTGAAAATACAGCGGTTGATCCGAATAATCAGGATGAAGTGGAACGCGTGGCAAAAGAAGTGTTCTTGGAATCAGTAACCGAGATGGCAAGATTCGTAGCTGACCAGTTGTATGCACGCTATCAATATCAGCGTTCTGCTCTGGCACGTCAGTTCCCGTTCATGATGGGTAATGACGTATGGAAAGGTGGAGCGAAATTGAAACCGAACGATGAAGTGGGCGATGTCTTGAACCAAGGTACGTTGGGTATCGGATTCATTGGCGGTCACAATGCGATGGTTGCTATTTATGGTAAGGGCCATGGTCATTGTAAGAAAGCTTGGGATACCTTGTACGAAGCTGTTCAGAACATGAACAAGGTAGTAGAAGAATACAAGCAGAAATATCATCTGAATTATTCAGTGCTGGCTACACCTGCTGAAGGACTTTCAGGCAGATTCACTCGTATGGACCGCCGTAAGTATGGTGTCATTGAAGGAGTGAACGACCGTGATTATTACATAAATTCCTTCCATGTAGATGTAAAGGAACCTATCAGTATTGTAGAAAAGATAAAATGTGAAGCACCGTTCCATGCTCTTACATTAGGCGGACATATCACTTACGTGGAATTAGACGGTGAAGCCAAGAAGAATGTAAAAGCTATTGCGAAGATTGTCAAAGTAATGCATGATGAAGGTATCGGCTATGGTTCTATTAACCATCCGGTGGATACTTGTCATAATTGTGGCTATCATGGGGTCATCTATAGCAGATGTCCTATCTGTAACAGCGACAACATCCTTCGTATGCGTCGAATCACCGGCTATTTGACTGGCGATTTGAGCAGTTGGAACTCAGCAAAACGTGCAGAAGAACGTGACCGTGTAAAACACGGCATCTAACAAACGAAAGAAGTATTGATGAATTATTTATATACATATCCAGAAACAATTGTCGACGGGGAGGGAATCCGGTATTCCATTTATTTAGCCGGATGTGCGCATCACTGCAAAGGATGCCATAATCCTGAGTCGTGGAATCCCAAAGCAGGGAAACAGCTCACCTCGGAACGTTTGGATGAAATTATAGATGAAATCAATGCAAATCCCCTTTTGGACGGAGTGACTTTTTCGGGAGGAGACCCCTTTTACAATCCGGAAGAGTTCAAGCTGCTCCTTGAAGCAATAACCAGCAGAACTTCAGGACTGGATATCTGGTGCTATACTGGATATACGTACGAAGAACTTTTGGCTGATCCGATACGAAAGGAACTTCTTTCTTATATTGATGTGTTGGTGGACGGAAGATTCGTTCAAGAACTGTATTCTCCTTATCTGGAATTCAGAGGCAGCAGTAATCAACGAATCCTCTATCTGAAAAGATAATCCTCTAACTCTAGCAGAGACAGACGGGGCTTTCAGTAGAAAATTTTCTACTGAAAGCCCCGTCTCTTTATTTGAGAAATACCGTTGTCCAGATAGATATTTAATCGTGAAAAGCCTTTCACATGATATAAATCAAGAAATGAACATTTGCTCATTAAAATATGTTGGATAACATTGTTCTCGCGAAAAAAAGGCATATATTTGCATCGTGGTTGTGAAACTACTAGATAAGTTAACACAAAATAAACGACAAGACTTGAATTAAGAATTATTTAGGTATTAAGAATTTTGTTTAAGGTAAAAGCAATTTTTTTCAAGGTATTTAGGTTATAATATTAAGGTAAAGTAAAAAGAAAGTTTTTTAAGGTAACTGTTGATAAAAATAGGTTTTAGAATTGCTTTTAGGTAAAAAGAAGATGTAGGATAATAGTAAGATGAATTGATGCAAGAACCCTAATAAGGGGGTTCTTTATCAAGTCGGCGGTTCACTTTGTGAATTCGCTTTTTTTGTTTTTAGGAGGATGTGGTCGGTTGAGAAGTGACTGGTAGGTCACTGTAAAAGACGTTTAACGATACAGATAAAGAAAGCGTCCTGCCTTTGCATTGCAAATGGCAGGACGCTTTTGTATTTTAAGAAAATCGGCAGGTGAGAAACGCCGTTTTTTTATTATGCGGTAACAGGCTTTAATCCCATCTCTTCAGCTTTCTTTAACATGTAGGTAAAGGCTGCGTCGTGTTCATTGGGGATGATGCCATCTAAAATAGCATCTTTGATAGCACTTTTCAGACTTCCGATTTCGCGGCAGGGTTGAAGATCAAATACCTGCATGATTTCTGCACCGTCAACTGGCGGTTGGAAGTTGCGGATTCGGTCTTTCTCTTCCAAATCTTTCAATTTTTGGCGAACCAATTTGAAGTTATCCAGGAAACTTCTTTTTCTAGCTTCGTTTTTGGAAGTGATATCTGCTTCACACAGTGTCATCAAGTCATCGATATCATCACCGGCTTCAAAAAGAAGGCGACGTACGGCTGAGTCAGTTACTTCTTCATCCGCAATGACGATAGGACGCATGTGAAGTCCTACCAATTTCTGTACGTATTTCATCTTTTCGTTCATGGGAAGCTTCATTTTGCGGAAGATTCCGGGAATCATTTTTTCCCCGACGTAGTTGTGATTGTGGAAAGTCCAGCCAGCTTTCGGTTCCCAACGTTTGGTACGAGGTTTTCCGATGTCATGCAGTAAGGCTGACCATCGGAGCCATAAATTGTCGGTTACTTTGGAGATATTGTCAACCACTTCCAGAGTATGATAGAAGTTGTCCTTGTGAGCACGTCCGTTTCTTGTCTCTACCCCTTGCAGAGCTACCAGTTCGGGGAAAATCAGTTCCAGTAATCCACAACGGTCCAAATCGATGAATCCTTTGGAAGGAATAGGTGATAAAAGAATCTTATTCAATTCATCGGCTATTCTTTCTTTAGAAATGATGTTGATGCGTTCTTTGTTGCGTTCCAATGCTTCAAACGTTTCATCCTCTATGTAAAAGTTTAATTGAGTGGCGAAGCGGATACAGCGCATCATGCGGAGGGGGTCATCACTGAAGGTGATGTCCGGATCCAAAGGTGTACGTATGATTCGGTCGTTCAAGTCATCCATTCCTTCGAAAGGGTCAACCAATTCACCGAATCGGTCTTTGTTGAGGCATACCGCCATAGCATTGATTGTGAAGTCACGTCTGTTTTGGTCGTCATCAAGCGTTCCGTTTTCCACGATTGGTTTTCGGCTGTCATGGCTGTAGGACTCCTTGCGTGCACCTACAAACTCCACTTCCGTATCGTGGTATTTCACTTGAGCAGTACCAAAGTTTTTGAATACGGAAACATGGGCTTTTTTACCTAACTTTTTTCCGAAGGCTTGGGCTATTTCAATGCCGCTTCCTACAACTACTACATCGATGTCATTTGAGGGACGGTTCAAGAAAATATCGCGTACATATCCACCTACGACATAACATTCTAACCCCAATTCATCGGCTGTTTCAGAGATTAATTCGAATATTCTGCCTGTGAAGTGTTCTTTTAATTCCATAAATTGATATACTATCTTAGTGAGGTACAAAGGTACGAATTTGAATTTATTTGGGCAAAAAATGTTTGTGTTAGCTGAATGGTAAGTGGGGGGTATGGAGTCTTTATCAGGTTCCGTTTAGGAGTTCTGTCTATTGGGAAAGGATGTACGGGTTTTGTTGTGTTAGAGTAATGTTACGTATTGGATTTGATGGAAGAGAAAACTAATCTATTGAGAATCAGAATACGTAGTGTATAGAAAAAGAAAAAGGACTTCTTTCGAAGTCCTTTCTTGGTGATCGAGGATGTAAATTAAACTGTGTCAGCAAAGAATAAAATATTATATTTGCTAACA
>JAHHQU010000153.1 GCA_020026225.1 Phocaeicola sp.
CTTCTGATTATGACTAAAGAAACACTCCTTATGCAATACCAATCCGAGTGCCTGTCGGCTCTCAAATCAGTAGCGAATATACACAAACCTTTTGAAAAGACCTTTATGGATGCAATGAAATTATTCATGGCCATTCCAGATCGTATAAACTTCCTCCAATTGGGCAGGTATGGACGTTTTTCGGAACAGACATACCGTAACCTTTTTGAGCATGAAACTTTCGACTGGTTTGCGTTCAACGGCGCTATCATCAGCAAGCATCTCTCAGGCAAAAGAAAAGCCATCGCCATCGATCCTTCCTATATCCCCAAATCAGGCAAGAAGACACCTTGGATAGGTTACTTCTGGTCTGGTTGTTCAGGAGAGTACAAGCGTGGATTGGAAATCATGGGCATCGGTGTCATTGACATCGACAACCATGAATGCATGACTTTAGGTTCCATTCAGACGCCGGATTGTAAAACCTTGGATAATATGGACAAGAACCTCGTAGACTGGTACAGCAGCTATCTTATCAGTAGAAAAGACAAACTACAGAGCCTGTCCGAAATGGTGGTTGCAGACGCATTCTTTTCCAAGGAAACATTCATAACTCCTATGTGTGAGAACGATTTCCATGTTATCAGCCGATTTCGGAATGACGTAATCCTGTACTATCCGACATTGGAACAGAAAACAAGAAAACGTGGCCATCCAAAGTGGTTTGACGGAAGAATCAACTTTGCTAAATTGGATTTGACCCGGTGCAAGGAATACGAGGTGAACAAAGGAAAGCTATACGGATTGAGGGTATATGCTAAAGCTCTCAAAAGGTATGTTTCCTTAGCCATCTGGTATCCGATGGATGGGAGGACAGACAAGTGGCAACTTTACTTCTCTACAGACGATTCGATGGATGGACGGGAGGTGCTGGATTATTACAGAACCAGGTTCCAATTGGAATTTTGCTTTAGAGATGGCAAGCAGCATGCAGGAATCGCCAACTGCCAGTCAACCGACTTCAAAAAGTTGGATTTTCACTTCAATGCATCGCTCGCAGCTATCAATTTGGCCAAAGCGGCATGTTAGAGACTCGGAATAGCCTATTCCATATCCTCTTGCAAGTCATTCATACACAATGCTTATATGCTTGAACGATTTATTTGCGTGTTCG
>JAHHQU010000154.1 GCA_020026225.1 Phocaeicola sp.
GACAAATCAAAATTTGAATTAAAAAAATGCATTGAAAACATTGACCTTGTCATTAAAAGTTTGATTAACGAGCAATAAAATGATACTGATACGCTGAGATTCTACTATATTCATATCAAAAAGTGAAACAAAATGATTAACAATTTGATAAATGATATAGAGCAGGCCATGTTGGGTGTGTTGAATAACGAACAGCTCTGCCAACTGAGAAAGGTGCTTGACTATACTTTTAGAAACCTCAACGTATCTGTAAAAGATGTAGAGAACGATACTGAAGATAATAGTAATCAATTGATAGAGAATTTCCTTGCAGCCAAACGGGTAGAAGGATGTTCAGACAAGTCGATGCACTATTACCGAAGTACGCTTCACAATGCGATAGATAAGATTGACAAAAATGTGCGTCATATTACCACTGACGATTTACGGGGATATTTGAATGATTATCAGCAAAGTAGCGGAGCGACGAAAGTGACAGTGGATAATATTCGACGTATCCTTTCTAGTTTTTTCTCCTGGTTGGAAGACGAAGACTATATCGTCAAGAGTCCGGTTCGTCGTATTCATAAGGTTAAAGTGGGTAAGACCGTCAAGGAAACCTATTCTGATGAGGCCCTTGAACAGATGCGCGATTATTGCGATGGTATCCGAGATTTGGCGTTGATTGATCTATTGGCATCTACTGGTATGCGTGTAGGTGAACTGGTAAAACTTAACCGTGAAGACATTGATTTCCAAAATCGTGAATGCATTGTGACCGGTAAGGGAGACAAACAGCGAAAAGTATATTTCGATGCCCGCACAAAGATACATTTGACACGTTATCTTGATGAACGTACTGACGATAATCCCGCACTTTTTGTTTCCCTTTTGGCACCTTACGATCGTTTGCAGATAAGTGGGGTTGAAATCCGATTAAGACGGTTAGGACGAAAATTGAATATTCCTAAAGTTCATCCCCATAAGTTCCGGCGGACCTTGGCAACAATGGCCATCGATAAGGGTATGCCTATCGAACAAGTTCAGCATTTACTGGGACACCAAAGTTTGGATACAACTTTGCAATATGCAATGGTTAACCAAACCAATGTGAAGATGTCTCATCGTAAATTCATTGGATAGCTAGTCGCAATTTATCGAGATGTT
>JAHHQU010000155.1 GCA_020026225.1 Phocaeicola sp.
CAAGAACGATTGACACACAGCTTGCATTTTTCTGAATTCGTCGAACTCACGTTAAGTATAATATGAATTTATGATTCTTTGAACAGCTTACTATACTCCGGATCATTCTTAATCCGTTCAGTTTCAGACTCAACCAAAGCAATAATCTCCTGCTTAACTCTGCGGTAGTTGCTTTCAATAGTCTCACGAAGAATATCGTTCCCGTCACTGTCAGTAAACTCGGCAATGACGGGAATTTTCTTATATGCTTTCATTTCAGCAGAAACTTTGGCCGAATCTACCACAATTTCAGCATGGAAGATTTTCTGCTCAATTCGTTCATCAAAGTTATCACTGACTGCACCCACAAACATACCCTGAGTAAGATTGGAAATCTTGCTTGCCGGGATAAGAGAATCCATTTGTGTAGATATTGAGGTGGATTTATCATTACGGTTGATGGTCATGGATTGGCGCTTCTGCAACACTTTTCCGAAGCGTTCAGAAAGATTCTTGGCTGTTTCACCGACAACTTGACCACTGAAGATATTACCAACAGTATTCTGAATAACCTTACTTTCTTTATCTCCATAGTCACGGGTAAGCTGACTAAAATCCTGAAAGCCCAAGCACACAGCAACCTTGTTACTTCGAGCTGTAGCAATAAGATTATCAAGACCTCTGAAATAGATTGTAGGTAACTCGTCAATGATAACAGACGACTTCAATTGCTTCTTCTTGTTTATCAATTTTACTATTCTGCTGTTATATAGACCAAGTGCTGCAGAATAGATATTCTGTCGGTCAGGATTGTTTCCCACCACAAGGATTTTAGGCTCTTTCGGATTGTTTATGTCAAGTGAAAAATCATCTCCTGTCATTACCCAATAAAGTGCCGGAGAAATCATTCTTGACAATGGTATTTTAGCAGATGCAATCTGCCCCTGGAGCTGATCTTGTGCATTGGACTCCCATGCATCCATGAACGGACTAAGATAGTTCTCCAGTTCCGGATATGATGTCAGTATCGGAAATATCTGAGCGTATGGGCGGTTCAGAAACTCTATGGCATGAGGGAATGTACAATACCTGCCATTATCATAAATCGTAGGCTCGGCATCCAGCGCCTTGCCGCATTTCTGCGGTAGGTTTCCGAATGCCT
>JAHHQU010000156.1 GCA_020026225.1 Phocaeicola sp.
ATCGGGGATTTCCTCCCACGCTTGGAACATATATTCGGGTTCTTCCTCGTCCTCGTGTATCTCGGCACAACGCTCCATAAAGTCGTCCAAATCGTAAAAGTCCAAAAGTTCCACCCATTCGCCCTGCAATGAGCCGTTGTTGTACTTGGCATAAGTACCTACATAGATACGTGCTTCGCTTATATCCATTGTTTCCTTTTTCCTTCGTTATTTAAGGGGTTAAAACTCGAATAGTGAGGGTTGTGATACGATTTCCGTTGTCTCCGCTTTCTTCGGTCTTGCGTTACGGCTCTTTATTTTGGAGAGTTCCTCACGCTGGTACTGCTCTACGGCTCTCTGTCTGGCTTCCGCCTTCTCCTCCTCCGTGAGTTCAATGGTGTGGTTTACCACCACTTTGCAGGAGTTGGGCTTGCCGACCTCTATGTCGTCCTCGTCATAGTAATGCACTGCCATAGAGTAGATTTCATCGTCCGAAAATCCCGAACAACCGCTTTTCTGCACCTCGTTGAGGATATAGGTTACACACTCGTCTATGCTCTTGTTTTCTTTGCGGAAACTTTCCGCAAAGAGTTCATCGTATGATGCTCGGTTCTCCAAATAACATTGGATTACGCTCTTGAAATGCTCTGTACCTTTCATTGTCTTTGTTCTTTATTAGTTAAACATAGTTCCGTCTGATAGGAACTCATAATCGTTTGCTTCGCAACTCTCGGCAAAGGCTTCCTCGCTGAATTGATATTCCATATCGTCCCTGCAAGCCTTGAAAAATCCATCCAAACACTTGTCCATAAGTTCGTATAGGGTGGTATCATCGGGGGCTTTCAGAAAATCGTATATGGGTTTCAAGATTTCATAGTCTATGCAGTAGCCCGTTAGCACACAATCGTCCGAAACAAACACACGGCTCTTGCGTTTCTTCTTGTAGTTTCTGCTCCAATAAGTCTTGGGTGGATACAAGTCTTCCCAATAGTTATTGACAAGGTATTTCAAAAGCCTTATCCCTTTCAGATTGTCTTCCTCCTCGCTGTAATGGGAAGTGAAACGATAGGTGTAGGTACAACTGTCGTATGACCATCTTTCCGCCTTGATATTGAAAATCCGTTCAAAGGCTTGCAATGTGGCTCG
>JAHHQU010000157.1 GCA_020026225.1 Phocaeicola sp.
AAGTTTCGGGAAATTGCAGAACGTTTTGATAAACCGAGGTCTGCATATCAGACACCGGAATATCATGCGGCAAGCAAAGAACTAAAAAGGCTGTCCTATTGGATTGACCACACCACTGATGAAGTGGCAAGACAAGAACTGATTGACCAGCATAAGGCGCAGAGTAAAGCTATGAGAAATCTGCCCTGCAAACCTGCCGACAACAAGAAATTTACGTTTGTCCGTTATGCGGACGACTGGCTGGCAGGGGTGTGCGGCACAAAAGCGGAATGTGAGGAATTGAAAGCCGAAATCGCTGAATTTCTAAGCACGGAGTTGAAATTGACTTTGAGCGAGGAAAAGACACTGATAACGCACAGCTCCGAAAAAGTCCGCTTCATTGGCTATGATATTTGCGTTCGCAGGAATCAGGAAGTCAAAGGTCACAGAATGAAAAACGGAACGTGGAGAAAATCCCGTACCCTGCATATGAAAGTTGCCCTATCTATTCCCCATGCGGAAAAGATTGAAAAATTCATGTTTGCAAAGAAGGTCATTCGCCAAAAGGAAAACGGGGAGTTCCAGCCAATACACAGAGCCGGACTTCTCAACCTTGCGGATTATGAGATTGTAGAACAGTACAATGCCGAAGCAAGAGGACTATGCAACTATTACAATCTGGCTTGTGATTATCACACGCTGGATTACTTCTGCTATCTCATGGAGTACAGTTGCCTAAAAACGATTGCCAATAAGCATAAAACCAGTATCCGCAAAATCATTCGTCAGTACAAAGACGGAAAAACATGGTCTGTCCCTTATGAAACCAAAGTTGGGACAAAACGTGTACGTCCCGTTAAAATCGCTGACTGTAAGCGTGGCGAAGCGAGTGACATCATCTATCAGAGAAAGAAATTTAGCTGGAAAACCACGATCAGACAACGGCTCAACGCCAGAGTTTGTGAACTATGTGGGTGTAAAGAAGCCGATTTGTATGAGGTTCACGTTATACGGAACTTAAACGAGTTGGGTAATTCCGATTGGGAAACCGTGATGAAAAAGAAGCGGCGGAAAACGCTTGTTGTTTGCAGCAAGTGCCATGAAAGAATACACAGACACTAATCAATACGTCAATTACTA
>JAHHQU010000158.1 GCA_020026225.1 Phocaeicola sp.
AATCGGACGAGAAAAGAATGGGCAAATGGCTGGACAACCAAGATGTCTGCCAAATCCTGAATGTCAGCTTGCGTACACTGCAAACCTATCGGAGTAACCTGACTTTACCCTATACGAAGATAGGCTACAAGATGTACTATAAACCGGAGGATGTTCAGAAACTGATAGACAGGTCGGTCTCTCCATGACACAGTATCTTAATCACCACTAAATCCAAAGTAGGACTATGAGCAATAATGTAAAGACCATGAATGATGAAGAGATTATGCACTTCCTCAATGCCTCCGACCGTATGATAAAGGGGATAGATGCCCTGAGGAAAAGAAACAGACCGATGCTTCAAGGGCAGCGGTATTTGACGGACGAGGAACTTTCCCGACGGCTGCATGTAAATCGACGCACCCTGCAAGACTATCGAGATATAGGGCGTATCCCGTTTGTTAAATTAGGAGGAAAAGTCCTCTATAAAGAGGAGGAGGTAGAAAAATTGCTGCAAGAGAATTACCATCCACGATTTGAGGAATGATGAAAGGAACAGGCTGTGAGAAAACTTATCCCACAGCCTGTCTCCTTTATTTCGCACTTCTTTTAGCAATGCCGTCCGCCAACGGTATAGCAGACTATCATGGGTGGAGAAAAAACTTTCTTCTCCGAAATCCTGCCGATTATCCACTTGCGCAAATTCTTTGCTTGTGGCGTTGCTATACGAAACGACAGCATCGTTATCATTTCGATACTGTACAGGTCAATAAATCCTTGTTCTGATTGGATTCTTCTCACAGCTTCCGTCTCCATCAGAAGCCCCTCTCTGAAAATTACTTTGATTTGTGCGTTTACCTTACTAGAGAAAGCCCCGAGCAGATCGGCTATCTCGCAAACCGACATCCAAACGGGAGTAGCTGGGATGTGTATTTCTCCATTACTGCCAATGGTTATGATTTCTCTTTTCATAGACATTCCTCCTTATCTTTATATGGTAATACCGCTAAACTGTTCTATCCGGCTTAACTTGTCGGAAAGGGTATTCATGTCCTGACTTTCCTTCTCGTGGGTGATTTTGGCATAAATCTGTGTCGTGCGGATATTGGTATGCCCAAGCATCTTGGAGAGCGTTTC
>JAHHQU010000159.1 GCA_020026225.1 Phocaeicola sp.
GACCGGCTACTGGAGAAATATAATGAGGAATGTGACGAATACGAAAGAGCTTTATCGGCCAGCAAACATGGAAATGACGAAGAACAGCAGTTGGTTAGGAAACCGAACTTTATAACAACCGTCATTTATGATTCCACTCCTGAAGCTATGATGAATATTCATCAGTATAATAGGCGTGGGATAACATTGGTAGTTGATGAAATTCTGGCATTGTTCAATTCCGTCAAAAGGTACAATAGCAAGAACAACCTCATTGAAGATTTACTGACAGCTTATAGCGGACAGCCTTTGAAAGTTGTCCGAAAGTCGGAATCACGTCCGGTCATCATCAAGAATCCTTGTATAAGCGTTATCGGTTCAGTACAGACAAATATGCTGCAGGAGGTCTTCCGTCAGGAATTCCTCGCCAACGGATTGCTTGACCGCTTTCTGTTTGTCTATCCCAAAAACAGGAAGATATCCGGATGGAGACGGGAAGAAAGAAATGCACTCCGTCCTGACATCATGAATCAATGGAGGACTATAATCAACAAGGTTTTCAGTATTCCCTGTATACTTGATGACAAAGGAACAACGGTAAATCCACGTATCCTTACCATGTCTGACGATGCGGAAGAATGCTTTTATGAATGGTACAATCGAATTATCGATGCGGTAAATGCCATTGAAGACGATGCCGATGTTGAAAGTCGCAAAATGAAACTCAACGGGCATGCAGCACGTCTTGCTCTGTTGTTTCAGGTTATGAAATGGGCTACTGATAGCGGTGATATGCAATATGTCGAGCGGGATTCCGTAGAATCGGCAATCCGTATGATTGATTATTATGAGGAAACATACCAAAGAATCCAGGAAACCATTGTCATAAACAGTATCGGCGAAACGAAGGAAGCGTGGCTCTCCCTGCTCGGAGAGAGATTTACTTCCGGCGATGCTGTTATTGCGGGCAGAAAAGTTGATATGTCCCGACGTAGCGTCTATTATGCACTTGACCAATTATGCCGGCTTCAGCATCCTCTTATAGAAAAGCTTCAGCATGGAGTTTACCGCAAACTTATGACTGAAAACACGGATGCACCTTGCA
>JAHHQU010000160.1 GCA_020026225.1 Phocaeicola sp.
GCCCTGCGGCGTCCCCAACGACAATTTACAATTCGTTCATAACTCTTTTCACTTTGACTCTTGCAAAAGTTTCCAATCGGGTGTATAGTGTGTATTAGCACTCAAGGAAAGAGAGTGCTAAAATCATTTGGAGGCATTGCACAATGGGCAAGAAACAATTCAAAACAGAATCCAAACGCATGTTGGATTTAATGATTAACTCTATTTATACCAATAAGGAAATCTTCCTTCGTGAGCTTATTTCTAACGCGAGCGACGCGATTGACAAGCTCTATTTTAAATCTTTAACCGATAATAGCGTACAGCTTTCCCGTGACGATTTCAAAATCGACATCACCATTGATAAAGAAAACCGTACCCTCAAAATTTCCGATAACGGTATCGGCATGACTGAAGAGGAACTCGACAAGAACCTCGGTACGATTGCAAAGAGTGGCTCTCTCCAGTTTTCTAAGGAAAACGAAACCGCAGACAAAGATGTGGACATCATCGGTCAGTTCGGCGTTGGCTTCTATGCTGCATTTATGGTTGCTGATAAGGTCGAAGTTTTGAGCCGCGCATTCGGCAGCGATAAGGCATTCCGTTGGACTTCCGCAGGTCTCGACGGCTACACCATCGAAGAAGCCGAAAAGGATACCGTCGGTACAGAAATCACGCTTCATATCATGGAATCTTCCGAAGAAGCAGATTACGATAAATATTTAGAATCCTATACGATTCAGAACCTCATCAAGCAGTATTCCGATTATATTCGCTTCCCCGTAAAGATGGATGTGGAAAAATCTCGTCCGAAAGAGGACAACCCCGAAGAATACGAAACCTATACTGAAAATGAGACCATCAACAGCATGGTTCCGCTTTGGAAGAAGAATAAGAGCGACATCACCGAAGAGGAATACAACAAATTCTATGCCGAAAAATTCTATGCTTACGATAAGCCCCTCAGAGTCATTCACCAAAAGGCAGAGGGCACAGTAAGCTATCAGGCACTGCTTTATATCCCCGAAAAAGCGGATTATA